>CAMDDA010000014.1 GCA_945890755.1 Candidatus Kuenenia stuttgartensis | reverse complement strand
CCCCCCTCGCTTTTGACTGGGGCTAGTGCTTTAGCCTCCTCTGTGCTTCAATCGGTCGGGATTCGATTTCGGCCCGCAGGGAGGTGGACGGCATGCAGCCCAGCGACGATTCCGTGGCCTGGATTCGCCACGTGCGACAGGCGATTCGCGATGCCGACACCGATTTCTTCGCGGTCTCACCCGTGCGCTACTGGACGGACTTCCTCGTCAGCCTCGTGGCGGCCTACGCGGCCACCGGGGTCTATCTGGCTGCCCCATCGGGCTCCTGGCGTCAGCTCATCGCCTTTCCACTGGCCGCCTTCTGGCTGTATCGCCTCGGGTCGCTGATCCACGAAGTCTGCCATCTCGGCGAACACGAGATGCCGGTTTTCAAGGCGGCCTGGAACATGCTCGCGGGCGTCATGATGCTCACGCCCAGTCCCTTTTTCACACGGCACCACCGAGATCACCACAGCCAGCGGTTCTACGGCACACCGGAGGATCCGGAATATGTGGCCAACGTGGTGACCGGCGGCGACCCCGCGAGCCTTGCCGCCTACGCGGCCTACGTCGCCGTCTTTCCAGTGCTCGTATTCCTACGATTTCTTCTCGCCCCGCTCACCTGGCTGCACCCGGGGCTCCGGGAGTGGACGCTCCGCCATGCCTCGGCGCTGACGTTCAATCGCCTCTACGAGCGGAAGCTCACGCCGGCTGACCGCCGTGCGATTCTGGCGGTCGAGATTCCCTGCTTCCTGCGGGCGGCCCTGATCCCGGCGCTCGTGCTCCTGGGCATCAACGATTGGACGCGGATTCCGCAGCTCTACGCCCTCGCCGTGGCGACGGTGATGCTCAACCAGATGCGGCAACTGGCCGATCACCACTTCGAGGGCGACGGCGGTCGTGTGGACATGGAGTCGCACATTCTCGATTCCTGCAACTTCACCCGCAACGATCCGCTCACGCTGCTCTTCTTCCCGTTCTCGATCCGCTTCCACGCCCTCCACCATCTTTTCCCTTCGATGCCCTACCATCACCTGGCGGCCGCCCACGCCCATCTGGCGGCCACGCTGCCGGCCGATTCGCCGTATCTGTCGCTCGACCGCCCCGGCTGGTGGAGCGTGGCCAGCCGCACGCTGTTCGTAACCCCGGCGCGACTCCCCACCAGCCGGTAGCGGCGGCCGGTGAGGTGGTACACTCTCGTTTCCCCCGCATGGAGTTCTCTCGCATGACCATCGCTCGCATGACTCTCGCTTTCCCTCACCACTCTGCCCTTCGTCGCGCTGCGCGGCACCTCGCCGTAGCGTGCGGGATCGTCTGCGGTCTTGTCGCTTCGAACGCCGCCCTGGCGCAGACCGTCGCCAACGCGCCGGCCGTGGCCGACAAGGCAGCCGTCACCGATGCGGCGGTCGACAAGGCGATCCTGGCGGAGGCAGAGGCGACGGTGAAGGCCTTCAATGCGGCCGATGCCGCCGCGCTCGCCGGCCTATTCAGCCCCACAGGTGAGCTGGTGGACGAGAACGGAAACGTCTTCACCGGCACCGAGGCGATCACCGGACTATTCAAAAATTTCTTCGAGAAGTTTCCCAAGGCCGTGCTCGAGATGGAGGTCACCTCGACGCGACCGCTCGGCGGCGAGCTCGCCGTCGAGGAAGGCGTCCGCCGCATCACGGCGGATGAAGGAGCTTCTGCGGCGCAGGTTCGCTATGTCGTTGTCCGCGAGAAAAGCGGTGACCGTTGGCCGATCGCCTCGTACCGCGAGTTTGCCGACGACCCGGCCCCGACGCCCCACGAGATGCTGATGGCGCTCGACTGGTTGGTGGGCGAATGGGTCGATGAAAGCCCGGAGGGCCGCACCTCCATTTCGGTCCGCTGGAGCGACGACGGCAACTTCCTGCTCGGCGATTACACCGTCACGGCGGGAGGTGAAACGGTTGCCGCGAGCACCCAGCGGATCGGCTGGGATCCCATCGAGGGGCGTCTGCGGTCGTGGACGTTCGATTCCGACGGCGGCTACAGCGAGGGGGAATGGCTCGCTGGCGACGACGAGTGGATCGTGCGGTCGGAGGCCACGATGCCAGACGGCACGAGTGGCTCGGCCACGATGTCAGTGAAACTCCAGGACGCCGACCACTTCGTGATCGAGAGCACCGATCGTGTGGTGGCCGGTGCCGAGGAGCCGGACTTCAAACTCGTCGTGGCCCGCAAGCCGCCAGCGCCTGCCGGTGCCCGCTGAAAGCGTCCTTCCGCTCGATGCGTCGCCGCCTCGTTTCATGACCGACCGTTTCTTCTCAACTCGTGCAAGGACTCAAGCCATGCGGCTCGCCGCTGCGTTCGCCTCCCTCGTGATCCTCGTGTCGCTCGCCGGCCAGGCCGTCGCCCGTCCCTCGGTGGGCCGCGCCGGGGGCGGTGGGAACCACGGGCATGCTGCGGCCCGGCCGCAGATGCCGCAGGCCCGTCCCCAGGCGCGGCCCAGCATGCCGCAGGCCAGGCCCCAGATGCCGCAGGCCAGGCCCCAGATGCCGCAGGCCAGGCCGTCCATGCCGAACATGCAGCGGCCGAACATGCAGCGGCCGAACGTGCAAATGCCCAACTTCCAGCGGCCCAACGTCGGCTCGATGCAGCGCCCCAACATGGCAAGGCCGTCGCTGCCAAACGCCGGCATGGCGGCCACCCGGCCAGCCATGCCCACGCGGCCGAATGGTCCCGCCCAAATGCCCCGCCCCGGCCTCGGATCAGTGCGGCCTGCTCCAGGCGGGCCCGGTGGCGGGCGACCCGGCGGCGTTGCAACTCTGCCCGGTGGTGGCTTCGCGACGCGGCCGACGCCTAGCCTTCGTCCGGGTCAGATCGGTGGCGGTCAGTTGGGTGGGGGCCCCGGCGGCAATCGCCCCGGTGGCAATCGCCCGGGGGGCGCTACCACTCTGCCCGGAAGTCTACCTGGCATGAACACCCGCCCCAGCCCCGGCGGGCGGCCCTCACTGGGCGGCACGACGAAGCCTGCGTTTCCCAGGCCTGAGTTCCCTGGGGCCGGCGGCGGCCCTGGCAACAGGCCGGGTGGTGGAGGACTTGCGAACGTCAACCGCCCCGTCACGCTGCCGGGAACGCTTGGCCCTGGCGGCGGCAATCGCCCCGGTATCGGCGGCAATCGACCAGGGATCGGTGGTGATCGTCCGGTCACGCTTCCGGGCGACCTGGCGAACCGACCGAATGGCCCCGGTGGGCAGTGGCCGAATCGCCCTGGGAGCGGCGGGAATCGCCCCGGTATCGGTGGCAACAGGCCCGGCATCGGCGGCGATCGCCCCGTTACGCTGCCAGGTGATCTGGCGAATCGCCCCAACCGCCCCGGTGGCCAGTGGAACGGTGGCCAGTGGAACGACCGTCCGGGCCGGCCGGGCATCGGTGGCAACCGCCCGGGTATCGGTGACGGCAACAACATCTGGAACAGCGGCAACTGGAACGGCAACAACTGGCTGAGCAACAACAACTTCACCAACGTCAACGTCGGTGGCTGGCAGAACGGCGGTGGCTGGGGGTATCCCGGCTGGAATGGCGGCGGCTACGGGGGGCATTGGTGCAACAATTGGAACAACGGCTACGTCAATCCGCACTACGGCGGCTGGTACAACAGCTGTTGGAGCGGCAACTGGGGCGGCGGGTACAACGGTGGCTGGTGGGCGCCGTATGCGCTCGGGGCCGCCACGTGGGGCCTCGCCAGCACGGTGAGCAACTGGGGGCTGGGCTACGGCTGGATGGGCTACGGCACCGGGGGCTATGTGAACCCCTACTACTCGTCGATCCCGGCGACCGTCGTGGCGTCGTCGCCCTACGACTACTCGCAGCCGGTCGTGGTCAATAATTACGTCACCAACGACGGTGATCTGACGAACTCATCGGATGCCCAAGGGGGCGTGGGGGGCACGGCGTCGGCAACGGCGACGACAGCCTCCGACCCGGTGGTCGATGACGCCCTGGCGGCGTTCAAGGGGGGCGATTACGCGGCCGCGTTGGCCGGCTTCGACAAAGCGCTGAAGCTGACGCCCAACGACTCCGTGATCCACGAGGTGCGGGCGTTGGCCCTCTTCGCGCTGGGCCGTTATCCCGAGGCTGCGGCGACGCTCAACTCCGTGCTCGCCGTCGCGCCCGGCATGGACTGGACCACGATCAGCAACGTGTATGGCTCCGTGGACGCCTACACGCAGCATCTGCGGAAGCTCGAAGACTTCTGCAAATCGCATCCCGGCGACGCCGCGGCCCATTTCGTGCTCGCCTATCACTACCTCGTCGGAGGCTATGCCGACATGGCCGCCGAAGCCCTCAAAGTGGTGGTGGCAAAGCAGCCGGGCGACATGGTCGCAAAGCGGCTGCTGGAGGCGCTCCAGCCGCCAACGCCGGCCGAGTCTGCCGCCCCCGCCCAGGCTGCGGCAGCCCCGACGGCGGCGACGAGCCCGGCGGCTCCGGAGACCGATCTCGTCGGCGTGTGGAAGGCGACCGGCGGCACCGACACCGTCGAGCTCACGATCACGGCCGACTCGACCTTCACGTGGAAGTCGGCCCCGCAGGGCAAGCCGGCGGTCGAACTCACCGGCAGGATCGAGACCGCAGCCGACGCCATCGCCCTGGTGAGCGAAAAGGCCGGCACCATGACCGGACAGGTGAAGTCACTCGGCGCCGATGCCTTCGAATTCTCGCTCCCGGGAGCGCCTGCGGGCACGAAGCCGCTGCGGTTCGACCGCCAGAAGTGATGGTTGCCTCGCGCAGCGCCGCGAGGCTACCCTGCCTACGTGCCGAGCGCTCCGTTTGGCCCCCGCTCGGGGGCGGCGATTCCTCGTACCCTCCTCCCCAGCGAATCCCATGGAACAGTTCCGCAGAATCGAGACCGGCAAGACGGGCAACGTGCACATGGTGTCATTCAAGGACAAGAAGATCCTCGACGACACCGTCCTCGATGAGATCCGCGTGGAGATCGCCCAATTGCTCGGCAAGGCGGCGGGACCCGATGTCCTGCTCGACTTCTCGAACGTCGAGTTCATGTCGAGCGCGATGCTCGGCCTGCTCGGGCAGATGCACCGCAAGATCTCGACCGGCCAGGGCCGCCTGAAGATGTGCGGCATCCGCCCCGAAATCTTCCAGGTGTTCAAGCTGACGAACCTCGACAAGCTGTTCAGCATCCACAAGGACGCCCCGGCGGCCTTGGCGACGTTCACCTGAAACAGGCGACCGACCGCATGGACGTGCTCATCGCCGAGGACAGCCGCATGCAGGCGAAGTTCCTCGAGCGGAAGCTCACCGAGGCGGGACACGCCGTCCGCTGGGCCGAGAACGGCTCCGATGCGCTGGGCCTGGCACGCCAGCGGCGACCCGACATCATCGTCTCGGACATCGAGATGCCGGTGATGACCGGCTACGAGTTCTGCAAGGCGGTGAAGACCGACCCGGCACTGCGGGGCGTTCCCTTCATCCTGCTCTCCACGCTCTCCGACCCGATCGACATCATCCGCGGGCTCGACGCCGGAGCCGACAACTACGTCACCAAGCCCTACGAGCCGGCGTTTCTGCTCTCGCGGATGAACGACCTGCTCGCGACGCCGCTCGGCGTGGACGATGCGTCGTCGGCTGCCACGCTGGAAGTCTCGCTCGCCGGCCAGCAGTTCCGCGTGCAGGCGGGCCGTCAGCAGGTGCTCAACCTCCTGGTCTCGACGTTCGAAAACGCCGTGGCAAAAAACCAGGAACTCGTCGTCGCCAATCAGCAGCTCGCCGCAGCCCGCGACGGCCTGCAGAAGTCGAACACCGAGCTGACGACGCTCAACACCGAGATCTCGCGGATCAACGCCCAGATGGTGCGGGACCTGGAGGCCGCGGCCAAGGTGCAGCGGTCGCTGTTGCCCGCCGACGACGTGGCCATCGCCGCAGCCGACGTGGCCTGGAAATACGTCCCCTGCCAGAGCCTCGCGGGCGACTTTCTCAATGTCTTTCCACTCGACGACGAGCACGTGGGCCTGTTCGTGGTCGATGTCAGCGGCCACGGCGTGCCCTCGTCGCTCATGGCCGTAACCGTGGGGCGGTTCCTCACGCCGAAGGTATCGGACTCGTCGCTGCTCGTGCGGCAGGCGGTCGACGGCGGGATCGTGATCGTGCCGCCCGCCGAGGTGGCCACGCAGCTCAATCGGCTCTTCCAGGCCGACGAGTTCTCTGGCCTCTACTTCACGCTCCTCTACGGCGTGCTCCACGTGCCGACCGGCCGGCTCGACTTTGTGTCGGGAGGTCATCCGGCCCTGCTCCGCGTGCCGGCCGCCGGCGGCCCGCCGGAATTTCATCCCGCCGAAGGATTCCCGATCGCCTTCGTGCCGGAGGTCGAGTACGGCCAGCAGTCGCTCCAACTCTCCCCCGGCGACCGGGTCTATTTGTATTCCGACGGCGTGCCGGAGGCGATGGACGCGGCCCAGGAGCCCTACGGGGAGGAGGCGCTCGTCGCCTGCGTGGCCGGCAGCCGGAGCGAGCCGCTCGCGTCGAGCGTCGAAAAGCTGCTGGCTGCCGTCGAAGCGTGGTGCCAGCCGAAGGGCCCGCTCGACGACGTCTCTATCCTCGGCCTCGAATGGCGACCGTAGGCCCGTTGCTCCGCACCGGGCTGCCCTTCACGGAGTGACAGGCCTACAGCGATTCCGCCAGCATCGCCTCCATGGGCGGCCAGAGGCGGTCGATCTCGGGCTTGAACACGTCGCCGATGAGCACGTCGGTGATGAGCGGCTTGAGTTCGCCGTGCCGCCGCACGAGTTGGCCGAAGTTCAGGCCGTCGTAGAAGCCACAAATGAGCTTTCGCACCCGCTCGAGGCCCGCGATGTAGGTGGGCCCCCACGATCCGAGCCGGGCTGCGGACGTGTCGCCCGCCGCAAGCGCGTCGTCGATCGCGTCGGCCGCCATGCCGCCGCTGGCAAGCGCGAGCAGCATGCCCGACGAATAGAGCGGGTCGAGAAACCCGAAGGCATCGCCGACGAGCACCCAGCCGTCGCCCGCGATCCGCTGCGAGCGGTAGGAATACTCCTTGGCGATCCGGAACGGGCCGCACCGCTCGGCCGCGACGATTCGCGGCTGCACGCCCGGGCAGCGGGCCACCTCCTCGAAGTAGATCGCCTCGGGATTCTTGGTAGCCCGGTTCTTGAAGAGATGATCGAACGGAGCGACGACGCCGACGCTGACGATGTCGTCCTGCAGCGGGATGTACCAGAACCAGCCGACCTTCCCCTGGGTCTGCATGACGATGGTCGCACCCGCGTCGCGGCCCGTATCGCGGACGGCACCTCGCCAGTAGGTCCAGATCGCCGCCTTCTTGAGGACGGGATCCCATTCGCGGAGCCCGAGCCGGTCGAGCAGGATCCCGCTCTGCCCCGCGGCATCGACGACGACCGCGGCACGAACGACTGATTCCTCTCCCGCGTCGTCGGCCACCCGCACTCCGACGGCGCGGTCTCCCTCGAATACGACATCGATCACCCGCACGCCCTCCCGCACATCGACCCCGTGCTCCCGGGCATTGTCGAGCATCATCTGATCGAACTCCTGGCGGGTTACCTGCCAGGTTTGGGAACTCTCGTGCGGCTTGTAATCGGCGAAGTAAAACGGCTCGGAGAGCTTGCCCTGATCGGAAACGAACTGCACGCTCCGCTTCTCGACGAACGGACTCCGCCGCAACTTCGGCACCATGCCGAGCCTGTCGAGCACGCCGAACGTCTCGGGTATCAGCGACTCGCCGACGTGATACCTCGGGAACCGTTCCCGCTCGTAGAGCCGCACCCGCCGCCCCCGGTCCGCCAATAGCGTGGCCGTGGTGGCCCCGGCAGGGCCACCGCCGATCACGATCACCTCCGGGTCAGCCGCCTGAATCATCGCGTCACCATGAAAGGCCCATTTCCCAGTTTTCACACCTTTAACACTAGGCATCAAGCAGTTCGAGGCAACCACTGACTGCCCCAGCAGACTCCGCCCCGCTCGCCGGGTAGGCGAGGGTGTCGGTGCAAGCTCGAGGAGCATTTGGACCGAGTCTTCGAGGTCCAGCGACGCGACTTGTACCGCACCCTCGCCGGCGCCCCGTCCAGGGCCAAGAATCAGCCCTCGAACTGCTTGAGCGCCTGCAGCGCCGCCATGGCCCGCTCAGCCCCGCCAAACTGCCCCACCAGCTTCTTCGCCGCCAGGAGTTCGTCCACCGAGATCGCCCCGCCCCGAACCTTGACCCCGGCGCCGGTAGCCCCAGCCTGCTTCCGCGGTCGCGGCCGAAAGCCCATTCGCTTGAGCACCATGCTCACCTGCGGCGAGGAGACGACGACGCCCTGCTTCTTGAGCGTTGCGATGATCACGACGGGACGCGGCTTCTCGCCCTTCGCCTCGAGTGCCTTGGCGAGCTTACGAATCTCTTCGGACTTGTTGACGCCTTTGGTGTCTTTCTTGTCGGCCATCAGTGACTGAAACTCCGGTGTTACGAACCTGACGATGCGGCATTGTTCACCGCACCGATTATCAAAGAATGTAACAGTGTAGCTCGTATCCGCGCGGCCACAATCAGCCGAGCGGGGGAGACTCGATCAGCCGGCTTGCACCGCGTGCTTCCGCAGCAGTTCCAGCGGCACGATCGCGAGCGTCTTCTCGTGGGTGGCCTCGAGCACCACCGGCGGCGGACTGCCCGCCTGCGCCGCCTCCAGCCACCGCGCGGCACACAGGCACCAGCGGTCGCCGACGACCAGCCCGGGGAAGCCCCACTGGGGCTGTGGCGTGACGAGGTCGTTGCCGGCCCGCACGGTGAACTCGAGAAACTCCTTCGTCATCACGGCGCAGACCGTGTGCACGCCGGCGTCGTCGGGGCCGGTGCGGCAGCAGCCGTCGCGGAAGAATCCGGTGAGCGGATCACGGGAGCAGCCGACGAGTGGGCTGCCCAGCACGTTCCGCTCGGGGGGCCGGCCGGGGCCGCGATCGCTACGGTCGAAATCGATCATGATGGCCGTGACTGTATCATGCACTCCCTGAACCCGTCGAACATTTCCTGATCGGTCACTTCGATGCTCAGCCTCCGCTCACCGTCCTCGGCCCGCTGGCTCGCCCAGGCAGACGCCCACCTCGACGAGATCCTCGTCGATCATGCCCACTGCGAGAAGAAGGCCGCCGGCGTGGCGATGAACCTCCTCTTCGCCTACGTCGATCACGTCGAGCTCGCACGGGAGATGACGGAGATCGTCAACGAGGAATTGGAGCATTTCCGGATGGTGCTGGATCTGCTCGAGCGGCGCGGCATCCCGTTTCGCAAACTGGCCCCGAGCAGCTACGGCCAGCGGCTCCACGAGCGGATTCGCAAGCAGGAACCCGACCGAGCCGTCGATCGCCTGCTCGTGGCGGGACTGATCGAAGCCCGCAGCTGCGAGCGGTTTTCCCTGCTCGGCGACCACGTGACCGACCCGGAGCTCCGCGACTTCTACCGCGGCCTCTTCGAATCGGAAGCCCGCCATCACGCCACCTATGTCCGACTCGCCTGCGACTTCGCCCCCGAGGCGCAGGTCCGCGAGCGGCTGCACTGGCTCGCCGCCGAGGAGGCCGCGATCATAGAAGCAGGCGACCCGGTCGCGCGAATGCACAGCTGATGAACTCTCCTCCCGCGGTCATGCACACGTGCCCTCTCGCAGCCGGCTCCTCGGCACAAACGAGCTGATCGCCCTCGGCACGCTCATCGCGCTGTGTGCCTGGGGCGTGCTCACCTGGACGGGCCACGGGGCCACGCCGATCTCGCTCGGCCCTGTCGATCCCAGCCGCTGGTTTCCCAGCCGAGGGCTCACGCTGGCCGAGGTGCCGCTCGTGGCGATGCTCCTGCTCGGCGGCGTGCCGC
The DNA here is from genome assembly GCA_945890755.1 of Candidatus Kuenenia stuttgartensis. GTDB lineage: Bacteria > Planctomycetota > Planctomycetia > Pirellulales > UBA1268 > QWPN01. Next base: position 20,296 of record CAMDDA010000014.1, on the reverse strand, counting down.
TCGTGTGGGATCTGCTCGCGAAGCTTTGCGCCGGCACGTTCGGCTCCGACCTGCTGGCCGGCATCTCGATCGTGACGAGCGTGCTCTTGGGCGAGTACCTCGCGGGCGTGCTCGTCGTGCTCATGCTCTCCGGTGGCGAGGCGCTCGAGTCACGGGCGGTGAGCCGGGCCGGCGACGTGCTCAATGCGCTGGCCCGCCGCATGCCCACCGTCGCGCACCGCAGGGTGGCCGCCGGACTCACCGACGTGCCGCTCGCCGAGGTGGCGGTGGGCGACCTCGTCGTCGTGCTGCCGCACGAGATCTGTCCGGTGGACGGCACGGTGGTGGCGGGCCGCGGCGGCATGGACGAGAGCTATCTCACGGGGGAGCCCTACCGCATGGCCAAGGCGCCGGGCTCGACCGTGCTCTCCGGGGCGATCAACGGCGAGGCTGCGCTCGACATTCGTACCGACCGCGTGGCGGGCGACAGCCGGTATGCGAAGATCATCGATGTGCTCCGCACGAGCGAGGAGCGGCGGCCGCAGATGCGGCGGCTCGCCGACTCGCTCGGCGGGCTCTACACGCCCTTGGCCGTGGCCATCGCCGCGGCAGCCTGGTGGGCCAGCGGAGATCCCGTGCGGTTTCTCGCCGTGCTCGTCGTGGCCACGCCCTGCCCGCTCTTGATCGCGATCCCGGTGGCGATCATCGGAGCCGTGTCATTGGCCGCGAAGCGGGGTATCGTGATCCGCGACCCGGCGATCCTCGAGCGGCTCGACACCTGCCGCACGGCGATCTTCGACAAGACCGGCACGCTCACCTACGGCACACCCACGCTCACCGACGTGGTGGCCGTGGGCAGGATGCCCGAGGCCGACGTGCTCGCGCTCGCCGCCAGCCTCGAAACCTATTCGAAGCATCCGCTCGCCGCCGCCGTCGTCCAAGCCGCCGCCGACCGCTCGATTCGGCTCTTGCAGGTGGAGGAGCTTGCCGAGAAGCCTGGGCAAGGACTGACGGGCCGGGTGCAGCAGCTCAACGGCGGTGATGCCGCCCACGAGGTGGCGATCACGAGCCGGCAGAAGCTCGCCGCCCGCGACCCGGCCGCGGCCGAGCGGCTTCCCCCCGTCACCGGCGGCCTGGAGTGTGTCGTGATCGTCGATGCCGCGGTCGAGGCCGTGCTCCGATTTCGCGATGCACCGCGGGCCGACGGCCGCTCGTTCGTCGATCATCTCATGCCGGCGCATCGGCTCTCACGGGTGATGCTCGTATCGGGCGATCGCGAGAGCGAGGTGCAGTGGCTCGCCGATCTCGTCGGCATCACGGAAGTGCACGCCGGCATCCAGCCGGAGGGGAAGCTCCGGCTCGTCGAGCAGGCGACGGCACTGGCGCCGACCGTGTTCGTGGGGGACGGCATCAACGACGCCCCGGCCTTGGCCGCGGCCACCGTCGGCATCGCGATGGGCACGGCCAGCGACGTGACGAGCGAGGCGGCCGGTGCCGTCGTGATGGATTCGTCGCTGGAGCGGGTCGATGAGCTCTTCCACATCGGCAGCCGCCTGCGGTCGATCGCCCTGCAGAGCGCCGTCGGTGGCATGGCGGCGAGCCTCGTGGGCATGGGCTTCGCGGCCGCCGGCCTCCTGCCCCCTGCCACGGGCGCGCTGCTCCAGGAAGGGATCGACGTGCTCGCGGTGCTCAATGCGCTGCGGGTCTCGTGGAACCCGGGCGGCCTGTCGGACTACGACCGTGGTTGACCGCCCGTGAAGCCACCGTGGCGGTGACGGAGCCGGTGAGCCAGAGGGCCGCCCCGGCGAATGCGCCGGTGACGACGCCGGCCGGACCAGCGGGCACACCCGCCACGGCGCACGCCAGACTCGACGCCGCGAGCCCCGCCGCCTCCCCCGCCTGGCGGCTCTCTGGAGCGGCGGCCCCGCGCTGATGCGCGGTCCACTCGGCCGCGAGCGCCGCAGCCTCGCCGGCGATCGCCGCGGGCACGAGCGTCTTGAGGCCCAGGCGGACGGTCGTGCCGACCGCGGTCCGCACGGCGAGCCGCTCTGCGGCGCCAACGGCCGCCCGCGCCGACAGCGCCGCGGCGGCCCGCGACACTCCGGCGACCACTCGGCCCATCACGATGTCGACCTGCCGGCTCGCCCGCCGCCCAGTGGCGCACCACGTGGCGAAGTGCTCGCAGTTGTCGACCACGAGGTGATAGCCGTCGCGGCCAACGTGGGCCAGGGCGCGGGCGGCGATCTCGTCTGCCGAAAACTCGGCCGGTGGCTCGGTGGAGACGTGAACCGGGCGGCCGCCGCTGAAATCGGCCTGGCTCGTCCGCACCACGCGGCCGCCGCCGAACGGCTTGCGAAAGTCGTGCGGCCGGGCGTGCACGACCGTGCCGTCGCCGATGTCGATCCCGTGATGCAGATAGGTGACGGTCGAGCCAGCGATCCGATGTTCGACCTCCAGACGATCACCACGCGGCATGTCGCTCAGGCCCTCCGTATTTCGCCATCAATGTACGCCATCCGGGGCCGTGCGGTTCGCCCGTGTGTGAGAATTGCGTTCGTATGGCGGAAACAGCTTGACCGTGCCGCGGCGTCCCCTACCGTGGTGATTCTTTCGCCCGCGCCGCAGGGAACGCCCCGTGGAACTCTTCGACTCCTTCGCCGCGCTCTCGGCCGGGCAGGTCGTCCTGCTGCTTGTGGCACTCGTGATTGCCTTCGGGTTCGAGTGCATCAACGGCTTTCACGACACCGCCAACGCCGTGGCGACCGTGATCTACACGAAGTCGCTCAAGCCCACGCCGGCCGTGCTCTGGTCGGGCCTCTGGAACTTCATCGGCGTGCATGCCGGCGGCATCGGCGTCGCCTTCAGCATCGTCCATCTGCTCCCGGTCGATCTGCTCGTCAACATCAAGACGGGCCGCGGTCTGGCGATGGTGCTCTCACTGCTCGGCGCCGCCATCATCTGGAATTTCGCCACCTGGTATCGCGGGCTCCCCGCCTCCAGCTCCCACTCGCTCATCGGTTCGATCATGGGCGTGGGCATGATGAACGCCTGGCTCGAACAGGGCTCGGCCTGGGCCGGCATCAACTGGCACAAGGCGACGGAAGTGGGCATCGCCCTCATTCTCTCTCCGCTGATCGGCTTCGGCCTGGCCGCCGCACTGCTGATGATGGCCCGGCGGCTCATCCCCGCTCGCGAACTCTACGAGCCGCCCCACGGCGACCGGCCGCCGCCGTGGTGGATCCGGGCCCTGCTCATCGGCACGTGCACCGGCGTGAGCTTCGCCCACGGATCCAACGACGGCCAGAAGGGCATGGGGCTGATCATGCTCGTGCTCATCGGCATCGTGCCGGCCGCCTACGCCCTCGACCTGCGGACCTCGTCGCAGGAGATCACGGCGACGGTCGAGGCGGCGCGGCAGCTGGAAACGGAGCTTGCCGATCCGACGCTGGCCGGCATGATGGCGGCGCTTCGCGACCAGCACATGGCCGACGCCCGCGTGGCCCGGATCTCCCGCCGCGATGGTGTGGCGGCGGCGGCGGTGCTCGAGTCGGATCTCGTCGAGGAGGTGCTCGATCCGTTCCCGCGAAACGACGTCGTGCTGGCGACGCTCGATCCCGTGCCACTCGTCAAGGACGTGCTGGCCAGCCTCGACGGCCGCACGAGCTTCGCGGAGCTGCATGCCGACGACCGCTGGAAGCTCCGCACACAGTTGGTCGAACTCGGCGCCTCGGTCCGCACGCTCCTGCGGCAGTTCGGCGGCGCCCTGGCCGAGGACCGCCGCCGCGTGCTCGCCGGCCTCGCCGGCCAGCTCGCCAAGCCGGTGGAATACGTGCCCGAGTGGGTCGTGATGGGCGTGGCCCTGTGCCTCGGCATCGGCACGATGTTCGGCTGGGAGCGGATCGTCGTCACCGTCGGCGAGAAGATCGGCAAGACGCATCTCACCTACGCCCAGGGGGGCGCCGCCGAGCTGGTGGCCGCCTCGACGATCGCGATGGCCGATTCCCTCGGCATGCCGGTGAGCACCACCCACGTGCTCTCCAGCGGTGTGGCCGGCACGATGTGGGCCAACAACTCGGGCGTGCAGCCCGAGACGGTCCGCGAGATCGCCCTCGCCTGGGTGCTCACGCTGCCGGTCGCCATGGGATTGTCGGGGGGCCTGTACTGGCTCGCCACGCTCGTCACGGGCTAGGCTGCCGCGCTGTGCCAGCCGGATTGCCCACGCACCGTCGCCGGCTCGGGGGCGGCACAAGTCGCCGCTGCGCGGTCCTTCGGATCGTCGCGGTGGACCTCGAAGACTCGGTCCAAATGCTCCTCGAGCTTGCACCGACCCCCTCGCCTCCCCGCTTGTGGCGGGATGGGCCAACCTTGGCTATTTGACCCGTGCCGGAGACGGGTTTAGCGTTGAAGGGGCTCGCTTCCTCCGCACGGAACCCACGCATGCTTCGCGGATTGCTCGTTGCCGCTCCCGTTCTCCTCCTGCCGGCGGTCGCTGCCGCGGCCGATCCCTATAAGGTCAAGCTCGTGCCGTTCAAGCTCGAGGCGAAGCTCGAGGGGGCGTTCGAGCCGCCGGCGCTCACGGAGGTGCGGCTCGATCCCAAGCGATGGTCGCAGTTCGTCGTCGAGACGGCGGTGCCCCACGGCACCCGGGTGGGCAAGGGGGACGTGCTCATCGCCGTCGAGACCGACAAGATCGACGAGCAGATCCGCGATCTCGAGATGGGGAGCCGGCTCGCCGACCTCGCCCATGGTCTGCTCGAGCGCGAGGTGCAGCTGCTCGAGAAGTCAACGCCGCTGCAACTGGAGCAGGCCCGGCGGAGCCAGCGGATCGCCGCGGAAGACCTGAAACGCTACGAGGAGAAGGAAGCGCAACAGGCGGCGGCTTTCAACGACATGCAGCTGAAGTTCAGCGAGTTCTCCCGCGAGAACTCGGAAGAGGAGCTCGAGCAGCTCGAAAAGATGTACGAGCAGGACGACCTCACCGAGGAGTCGGAGGAGATCGTCCTCAAGCGGGCCCGGTTCGAGGCCGCAGCCGCGCGATTCTTCGAGAAGCTTGCCCGCGATGGGCACGAGCGGAACGTGGCGTTCGATCTGCCGCGGCGGCTCGAATCGGTGCGTCGCGCCAGCCAGGCGGCGACGCTCGACCTCGAGCGGGCCGAGGCCACTCTGCCTGTCGCACTCGACCGTGCGAAGCTCGAACTCGAGAAGTCGACCAACGACCGGCGAAAGGCTGTGGAGAACCTGGCCGAACTGAAGGCCGACCGGAAGCGGATGCCGATCACGGCCCCGGCCGACGGCATCGTCTATTACGGCCGCTGGCGGAACGGCAAGTGGAGCGATGCGGAGAGCGCCGCCGGAAAGCTGCGGCCCGGCGGCCAACTCGACCCGCGTGAGACCGTGATCACGATCGTCTCTCCGGGCAAGCTCGCCGTGCGGTCGGGCGTGCCGGAGAAGGATCTGGCCCGCGTGCCCGTGGATGCCCCGGCCCGCGTGGTGCCCAAGGCGTTTCCTGACACGCGACTCAAGGCGAAGGTGCGGAGCGTGTCGGCGGTGCCGGTGGGCACCGGCCGATTCGATGCGGTGCTCGACCTGGTGGCCGAAGACCCGCGGCTGGTCGCCGGCATGGAGGCCGAGATCCGCGTGATCGCAGAGCAGAAGGCCGAGGCCCTCGCGATCCCGAAAAAGGGTGTGTTTACCGAAGACCTCGACGACGACCAGCGGTTCGTCTACGTCGTGGCCGCCGGCAAGGAGCCCGTGAAAAGGACGGTGGCGGTCGGTCGGTCGAACGACGAACTGACCGAAATCACCGCCGGACTCACGGTCGGCGAAGAGATCCTGCTGGAGAAGCCGTTGGCCGCGAAGCCGGCGGAGCCCGCCAAGGCCAACGAGCCCGCCAAGGCTGCCGAAGCGGCCAAGCCGGCCGAAGGGGCGAAGCCCCCCGAGACCGCGGCGGCGGCCAAGGCCGAAGTTCCGACACCCGAGCCGACAAAGCAGGCAGCGCCGCCCGCCGCCGCAGCGCCAGCCAACGGCACGACCAAGTGAGTACCTCCATGCGCGGTGAGGCGCGGACGCAGCGGCTCGACTGGCGCGTCGCGGTCATCGCGGCGGCGCTGGCCGGATGGCTGTGTCCGGATCGGCTCGCATGCAGCGAGGAACTCACCAACGCTGGGCCGCCGCGACCGCTCGCCGAAGCGGCCCCCACGATCGCGGACGTCGATCCGGTGCCAGGCGAGGAACTCGAGGCGGCGATCGATCGCAGCATCGCCTTCCTGCTCGACACCCAGCGGCCCGACGGCTCCTGGGGCTCGGCCGACAACACCAAGGGGGGTGTCGACATCTACGCCCCGGCCCCCGGCGCCCATCAGGCCTTCCGCTGCGCCGTGACGGCGCTGTGTGTGTCGGCCCTCATCGAGGCCGACCGCTCGGAGGCCGCTGACCGTGAGGCGATCGACCGCGGTGAGACGTGGCTGCTCGACAAGCTGCCGTCGCTCCGCCGCGCGACCCGCGACACGCTCTACAACGTGTGGGGCCACGCCTACGGCATCGAGGCCCTGGCGCTCCTTCACCACCGCCATGCCGACGATCCCGACATGCAGCGGCAGATCGAGGCGTGCATCAGCGGCCAGGTCGATCTGCTCGAGCGGTACGAGAGCGTCGATGGCGGCTGGGGCTATTACGACTTCGCGGCCGGCGCCCGCAAGCCGACGTCGAGCCCCAACACCTTCACGACCGCGACGGTGCTGCTCGCTCTGGCCGACGCCCGCGACCTCGGCGTCGAGGTGCCGGAGAAGCTCTTCGCTCGAGGCTTGGCGACGATCCGCCGCCAGACGAAGCCCGACCGCAGCTATCTCTACGGTGAGTACTTGAAGTACAAGCCGGCCCATCCCGTGAACCGGCCCGGCGGCAGCCTCGGCCGGTCGCAGGCTTGCAACGCCGTGCTGCGACGGCTCGGCGATCCGGAGCTCACCGACGCCGCGATCACCGCCTGGCTCGAGCGGCTCTTCTCCCGCAACGGCTGGCTCGACCTCGGCCGCAAGAAGCCGGTCCCGCACGAGAGCTGGTTCGCGGTGGCGGGCTACTTTTTCTTCTACGGCCACTTCTATGCCGCGGAGTGCATCGAGGCCCTGCCCGCAGCCGAGCGGCCGCCCCTCCAGGCCAAGCTGGCCCGGATCATGCTGCCGCTCCAGGAGCCGAACGGATGCTTCTGGGATTACCCGTTTTACGACTACCACACGCAGTACGGTACGGCCTTCGCCGTCCGCACGCTCGTCCGCTGCCGGCTGGAAAAGGAAAGGCTTTTGCCCTGAGCGGGCTGTTTTCTGGGCTCCTGTGACGGTTTTCGACGATATACTTGAACGAGTTCCGCCGATCGACCCCATGGGGTCCGCGTCAGGCCAACACAAGACAGCCTGACGGCGAAGCGGGTGTTTTCCAGAGGAGTGATCCAATGGTGCACAGCTTTGCCCGCGTGGCACGTGCATGGAGTGGCTGCCTGCTGGCGGTCTGCATGGCAGCGCCTGCCGCAGCGGCAGACAATGCGGCAGCGATCTCGTTCAACCGCGACATCCGGCCGCTGTTGTCGGACAACTGCTTCCACTGCCACGGCCCAGATGCCAGCCACCGGCAGGCCGACCTGCGGCTCGACCTCCGCGACGAGGCCATGGCCGCCGGCGCCATCGTGCCGGGCAAGGTCGCAGAAAGCACGCTCGTCGAGCGGATCCGGTCGACCGACCCCGACCTCGTCATGCCGCCGCCGGAGTCCCACAAGAAGCTGGATGCGAAGCAGAAAGAGCTGCTCGCCCGCTGGATCGACGAGGGGGCCGAGTATCAGAAGCACTGGGCCTACGAGCCGCCGGTGAAGGCAACGGTTCCGGGTGGCACGAAGGCGATCGATCATCTCGTGGGAACCCGACTGGCGACGCTCGGCCTGAAACCGTCCGCGGAGGCCGACCGCCGCACGCTCAGCCGCCGGCTGGCGTTCGACCTCACGGGCCTACCGCCGACGCCCGCAGACGTCGATGCGTTCGTCGCCGATCCGTCGCCCGACGCCTACGAAAAGCTCGTGGAGAAACTGCTCGCCAGCCCGCACTACGGCGAGCGGATGGCGATCGGCTGGCTCGACGTGGTGCGGTTTGCCGACACGATCGGCTACCACAGCGACAACCCGCGAAACGTCTGGCCCTATCGCGACTACGTCATCGCAAGCTTCAACGACAACAAGCCGTTCGACCGATTCACGATCGAGCAACTCGCCGGCGACCTCCTGCCTGATGCGACCCAGGAAACGCGAATCGCCTCGGCGTTCAACCGGCTGCTCCTCACGACGGAAGAGGGGGGTGCCCAGCCGAAGGACTACGAGGCGCGGATGCTCACCGACCGCGTGCGAGCCGTCGGTGCCGTGTGGCTGGGCCAGACCACCGGCTGCGCCGGCTGCCACGATCACAAGTTCGACCCGATCACGATGCGCGACTTCTACTCACTCGGCGCCTTCTTCGCCGACGTCGAGGAGCGGGCGATCGGCAAGCGGGAAGACGGCATGGTCGTCGCCCCGCCCGATGACCTCAAAAAGCTCGCCGACCTCGACGCTGCTCTGGCCGCAGCGACTGAAGCTTTTGACGCAGCCTTGGCGGATTTGGTCGCTCACGAAAAAGCCGATCCAACTCCAGGAAAATTGGAACCCGCTATCGAAAAGACTCTCAAGACTGAACCAGCCATGTGGTCCGCCGGCGATAGGAAGTCACTGAGGGAATTTTTTCGAACAAAAGGGTTTGATCTGCACCGCGAGACACGAACAGCCTTGGCGAAGGCCGAGAAGGATCGCACCGACTTCTATGGCACGCTCACGAAGTGCCTTGTCACGGTGAAGAAGCCGAAGCCGAGCGTCGTTCGCATCCTCCCCCGCGGCAACTGGATGGACGAGACCGGTGAGGTGATGAAGCCGGCGTTCCCCGGCTACCTGCCGGCACCCACGATCGAGGGCCGCGAACCCAACCGGCTCGACCTTGCCCAGTGGCTCGTCGCCCGCGACCATCCGCTCACCGCCCGGGTCGTGATGAATCGGCTTTGGAAGCAGTTCTTCGGCACGGGGCTCTCGAAGGTGCTCGACGATCTGGGCGCCCAGGGAGAGCCGCCGGTGCATCCCGAACTGCTCGACTGGCTGGCCTGTGAGTTCATGGACTCGAAGTGGGACATGAAGCACATGGTCCGCACGATCGTGACGAGCGCCACCTACAAGCAGTCGTCGGTCGCCTCGGCCGCTGCGATCGCCGCCGATCCGGCCAACCGCGAGCTGGCGAGGCAGTCGGCCTGGCGGGTCGATGCCGAGCTCGTCCGCGACGCAGCACTCGCCACCTCCGGGCTGCTCGTCCGCACGATCGGCGGGCCGAGCGTGAAGCCCTATCAGCCCGACGGCTATTGGGAGAACCTCAACTTCCCGCAGCGAACATACCCCGCCGACACGGCCGAGAAGCAGTATCGCCGGGGGCTTTACACCTGGTGGCAGCGGTCGTTCCTCCATCCAAGCATGCTCGCCTTCGACGCCCCGAGCCGCGAGGAGTGCTGCGCGGAACGCACCCGGTCGAACATCCCGCAGCAGGCGCTCGCCCTGCTCAACGACCCGAGCTACGTCGAAGCGTCGCGGGCATTCGCCGCCCGGATCATCACGGAGGGCGGAGGCTCGCCAGACGAGCGGGTGGCCTGGGCCTGGCGACAGGTGCTGCAGCGGCTGCCGCGGGTCGAGGAGCTGGAGACGGTGATGCCGCTCTACCGGCAGCACCTCGCCGCCTACCAGGCCGATCGGCCTGCGGCCGAGGCGCTCGTCAAGGTGGGCTTCGCCCCGACGCCGAGCGGCGTCGATGAGGCGGAACTGGCCGCCTGGACCCACGTGGCCCGCGTGCTCCTGAACCTTCATGAAACCATCACGAGGAACTGATCATGCTGGACCACCGCCTGCATAACGCGATCGCACGCCGCGCGTTTCTCGGGAAGACGGCCCAGGGAGTCGGCGCAGCGGCGCTCGCATCGCTGGCGACGCCACAGCCGGCCTCTGCCGCGCCGCTTCCGGGCGTGCTCGATCCGCTGCCGCTGCCGCAGCGGGCCAAGCGGGTGATCTGGCTGACGATGGCGGGCGGCCCATCGCACCTCGAGACCTTCGACCACAAGCCGAAGCTCGCCGAACTCGACGGCCAGCCGATGCCCGAGAGCATGACGAAGGGCCAGCAGCTGGCTCAGCTGCAAGGCCAGAAGCTCGTCTGCTTCGGGCCACAGCATGGCTTCAAGCCGATGGGGCCGAATGGCACGCACATCTGCGAGCTGTTTCCGCAGATCGGCTCGGTGCTCGGCGACATCTGCCTGATCCGGTCGATGACGACCGACGCGATCAACCACGACCCGGCCCACATGTTCATGAACACCGGCTCGCAGATCGCGGGCCGACCGAGCATGGGCTCGTGGGTGACCTACGGCCTCGGCAGCGACGCGGCCGACCTGCCCGGCTTCGTGGTGCTCACGTCGCTGGGCAAGGGGGGCCAGAACCAGCCGATCGCGGCCCGCCAATGGTCGAGCGGCTTCCTCCCGAGTCGCTATCAGGGCGTGCAGCTCCGCGGTAAGGGCGACCCCGTGCTCTACCTCGGCAATCCGGCGGGCGTCACCCGCGACCGGCAGGGCCTCGACATCGCCGCCATCAACGCGCTCAACTCCCAGCACGACGCCCTCACGGGCGACCCCGAGATCGCCACACGGATCGCGCAGTACGAGATGGCCTTCGCGATGCAGACGAGCGTGCCCGAACTGATGGACACGCAGGGGGAGAGCGCAACCACGCTCGAGCTCTACGGCTGCCAGCCGGGCGACGGCTCATTCGCCTCGAACTGCCTGCTCGCCCGTCGGCTCGCGGAGCGGGGCGTGCGATTCATCCAGCTCTACCACAAGGACTGGGACCACCACGGCGGCGTGAAGGACGGCATCACCTACAAGGCGCAGGAGATCGACCGGGCCTGCATGGCCCTGATCACCGATCTCAAAAATCGCGGCATGCTCGACAGCACGCTGATCGTGTGGGCGGGCGAGTTCGGTCGCACGCCGATGTCGCAGGGGGGCAGCGGCCGCGACCACCACAACAAGGCGATGAGCGTGTGGCTGGCCGGCGGCGGTATCAAGGGGGGGCTCGTCTACGGCTCGACCGACGACCTCGGCTATGCGGCCGTGGAGAATGTCTGCACCGTGCACGACCTGCACGCCACGATGCTCAACCAGCTCGGCATCCGCCACGACGCCTTCACCGTGAAGTTTCAGGGCCTCGACGCCAAGCTCACCGGTGTCGAAGCCGCGCGAGTGCTCACCGACATTCTGGCCTGAGCTGATCCCGAGCCGCGGTCAGTCAGCGCCGCAACGCGTACTCGCTCCGAGTGGCATTCGGCATGCCGCGTGTGCCGCCGGACGGATTCCCTCGGCTCGCGCCGCGGGCTTCCCATCAGGCCGCGGGCTTGCAAGCCACGCAGCCCACGGAGGCCCGTCGCTCCGTGACGGGCTGCCCGTTGCGGAGCAACGGGCCTACGGGTGTCGCACCCTGCTTGTCGGCTTCGACGTCACCGCCCGATGTCGAGGCATGTAAGCGTGGTGTCGTCGCGGAGGTAGAGGCGGCCGGCGGCCAGAGCAGGCAGGGCCCGGAGCGTGCCGGGGAGCGGCCGACTGCGGGCGAGCATGTCGAGGCCTGCGGGCGTGGCTCGCAGCAGCATGAGCTCGCCGTCGGTCTTCGCAGCCACGAGTTTGCCGTCGGCGGCGAGGAGCGTGCCGTAGCCGAAGCCGCGCTCGCGCCATGCCTCGCGGCCGCTGTCGACCTCGATGCAGACAAGGTCGGCCGGCGGAACGTCGTCGCGACCGTCGATGCCGTAGAGATGGCCGTCGGCCACGATCGGCGTGCAGTATTGCGTGGCGAGCGGCCCCGCCCCTTCCCACTTTGGCGTGGCCACGGTGCGGTCGAAGTCGGCACACACACAGCCGATGCCGTACGCGGCCGTGACGAACAGCCGGCCGGCGGCGGGCACGACCGGCGTGGCGGCATTCACCGTGGGTCCGCGCTGGCCGAACGGAAACCGCCAGCGGACAGTGCCCGTGACAGGATCGAGGAGCAGGCAGGCGTAGCGAGTGACGATGAGCACGTGCGGCTCGCCACCGACGGACACCCGCACAGGGGCCGCGTAGCTCGCGGGCTCCGCCGTGGCCTGCCACACCGTCGCCCCGGTCGCGAGCGAGAAGGCGACGATGCCGGCATCCTGCTTCGCCCCGCCGACGTTCACGATCACGTGGTCGTCCACGACGAGGGGCGTCGAGCCGGCACCGAAGTAGCCCTCCTGTGCGCCGAACTCCCGGTGCGTTTCCCGCATCCAGAGCCGCTCCCCCGTGGCCGCATCGAGACAGTCGAGCACGCCCTGGGCTCCGAACACGATCACGCGCTTGCCGTCGATGACGGGCACACAGAGCGGCCCGTCGCCGCCGCCGACCTGCGGCCTGAAGGTCGTGGGATGATCGGCCTTCCAGAGCGACGTGCCCGTCGCAGCGTCGAACGCCTCGACCACCTCGCGATCGGCCAGCCTGTGAAACAGGATCGCGCGGCCGCCGGCGACGGCGACCCCCGCATAGCCGGCGCCGATATTCCGCCGCCAGATCTCGCGCGGGCCTGCAGCGGGCCAGCGGTCGGCCAGCCGCTCAGCGGCGGCCGCGATGCCGGTGCGCTCCGGCCCGAGAATCTGCGGCCACTCACCGGCAGAGGCGGCGGGCAGCGGGGCGAACAATGCCAGCGCCGCGACGAGCGTCGCCCGCAGGTGGCCAAACCCCTGCCCCCCGGCCATTCGACTCTCGGTTTTCATTCCCACACCCGCACACGGAGCGTGCGGTCCACGGACGTTGTTCAGTCACCCTGGCCTCGTTGCCTGAAATACTTGAAGCCGGGCACGAAGAAGCAGGCGCCGCTGACGAGACCAAACACGATGTGTTGATAGTCGGGCACGAGACACATCACGAGTGCCGTGGCGAAGAGCACGGCCGCCTGGATGTAGAAGGCGCCCGAGAGCACGCCCGCCTTCGCGAAGAAGACGGCGCCCGCGATGAGCGCGAGCACGGGCGACAGCCGCAGCGGCTCGAGCCCGAGCAACGCCTCGACCCAGAAGAGCAACACACTGGCGATGACGCTCGCGCCCCAGATGTGGGCGATCTGCCGCTCGACGGCCGTCACCGGGCCGTTGCGATGCCGCAGGGCCCAGAAAATCGGCGCCCAGAGGGCGAGCCCACCGCCCCAGAGCAGGAGGTAGGTCGACCGCGTGGCCCCCCGCCAGGCCAGCACGTCGGTGGTGACGCAGAGCGCCAGAATCACCACGGAATGCCACATCCAGAGGAGGCCCCAGTTCTCCAGCACGACGGCATGGTGCGTCTCGCGGAAGAGCCGTGTCACCACGTCGGCCAGCCCGCCGCGGCGAGCGGCCACTGGCTCGCCGGCAAGATAGGCCCGCAGGTCGGCGGCGAGCGCGGCGGCCGAGTCATAGCGGAGATCTTGCGGCTTCTGGAGGGTCTTGAGGGCGATCATCTCGAGGTCGCGATCGACCTGCGGGACGATCGACCGCGGCAACGGCGGATCGGACTCGAGCACCGCCAGGAGCGTGTCCATCGGACTCGAGGCCTGAAACGGCGGCCGGCCCGTGAGCATCTGATAAAGGATCGTGCCCAGGCTCCACACGTCGCTCGTCGGCCCCACGTCACCCCGGCTGCCGGCGGCCTGTTCCGGCGACATGTAGCAGGGGGTGCCGAGGATGGCGCCGGTGTGCGTGACGGAGTCGCCGGCCTCGAGCCGCTTGGCGAGGCCGAAGTCGGAGACCCGCGGCTCGCCGGCACCATCGATCAGGATGTTCGAAGGTTTGAGGTCGCGATGGAGCACGCCCCGCACGTGGGCCGCCTGCACGGCCTCGGCGACCTTCGCCAGGAGCTCCGCCGCTTCCCGAGGCGGCAGCGCCCCCTGCGCGAGTCGCTTCGCGAGCGTCGTCCCCTCGATGAACTGCATCGAATAGAAGGGATGGCCGTCATGCTCGCCGACCTCGAAGATCGACACGATCCCCGCATGGTCGAGATGCGCCGCCGCCTCGGCCTCACTGCGAAACCGCACGAGGTCGGCCGGACCGGCGAGATCCCGCCGCAAGAGCATCTTGATCGCCACCGTGCGGCCGAGGCTCTTCTGCACCGCGCGATAGACGATGCCCATGCCGCCCCGGCCGAGTTCCTCGACCAGTTCGTAGTCGCCGAACGCCGCGGGCAGCTGCGTGTTCCCCGGCATGAACGAGCCTGTCGGAGCGGGAGGCGGCGGCACATCCACCGCCGCCATGCCGCGAGGCGAAACATCGGCCCCAAAGATCACCGACTGCTCGGCGACGGCGTCGGCCATCGACATCACCGCAAAGACTTCACGAAGCTGCGGCGCGAGGTCGGGATGCGACCGCGTCATCTCCTCGAGCGCCGTGTGCGCTGCGAATCCCTGCGTCTCCGACAGCGAGTCGACGAGCCCGGCCAGCCGCTCCTCCTGGAAGGGGGTCAGCGGAGTGTCGGCGGCACGTGAGCGATCGATCGTCGGCATGAGCCCGGACTCAAAGGGATGGAAGACCCTGGAATGGTAGGGCCGCTACGGATTCAGTGGAGTACCCGAGCGCCCCACAGGGCGCGTGAGGGGCTGCCCATGCCCCGGGAGCCGGCGTTTGCTGACAAGTGCCGCAGCGCCGTCAGCATCGAGCGAGCGAAGAACAGGATGTTCGTAGCGAGCGTCCGGCGACGGGGCATGGGTAGCCCCGAACGGCACCACAAACGGACCGCAGGCCAGCCAGGCCGCGGCACATATCGAATGCAATGGCATGGAGGCCCCTCACGACTCCAGCAGGGTCCGGAGCCGCCGCATCGCGCGGAGATACCGCATGCCGGCCGCGGGCTTCGACAGACCGAGGGCGGCGGCGGCCTCGGCCGTCGAGAGATGTTCGAAATGCTTGAGGAGGACGATCTGGCGGTCGTCATCCTCGAGCTGTTCGACGGCAGCGGCGAACCGCCGTTCGAGTTCATGCCAGGTGGCGGCGGCGGCGGGCGTGAGCTCGCGGTCGGTCAGCTGGGCGACCGGGCCGCCCTGTGAGCGGTCGCCGTCATCGCCGGTGGCGAGCGGCACCTCACGATCGAGGCTGCGGCTCGCAGCCACGCGGTGGCGGCGGTGGGCGTCGATGAGCCGGTCGCGGGCCATGTGCCGCAGCCAGAGCTGAAACGGCATGGTGGGATTGGCGAGGTAGTCGCCCAGACGACGGTTCGCTTCGAGCAGCACGTCCTGCACGATGTCGCTGGCATCGACCCGGCGCTGCACCACGCGATCCATCCGCCGGTCGATCATCCGGCGGATCGCCGTGCGATGCCGCTCGAGCAGCTTGTTGATCGCGGCCTGATCGCCCCGTCGTGCCTGATCGAGCAGCGCGAGGGTCGGGTGCGGCTCCACCGGATCCGCAGGCCGTGCGCTGGAGTCGGAGAAGGGTGTCATGGGCCCTCTATCGTACCAACGTGTCGCGCAATCGACGGCGACTGTGCCGCACATTCCGGTCGTAGCGGCGGTGCGGGAGGGGGGTGAGAAAAGCGGCAGAAAATCGCCGTCGCCGCCCCGCCGGCTTTTTGCCCGCCGCCAAACCGTGATCCATAATCGTCGGCGGTTGACGGAGAAACCGCTGGCTGCCGCGACAGGATGCGGCTTCTCGGAAACGGATTGCCCACGTGACTGGCGGCTGGACACAGGCGTCGATCGAGCGTGCGAAACGAGCACTGGCCGTGCTTTGCTGGCTCGTGCTCCTCGCCGGCATCGATGCGAGCCGACCCGCCACGGCCCAGCCTCCGCTCAACTGGGTGCCGGCCGGGCAGTCGCCCGCCACCCACGCCGACGACCTCGCCTCCCGGGCGGAAACGCTCGTCCATCAGGGCCGCTGGTCGGATGTGGTGAGCATGTGCGAGGTGGCCGCCCGCAAGGGTGTGCTGTCCCCCTCGCTGCGGCATCAATACGACCTCGCGAAGCTGCATTGCGACATCGCCCGTCGGCATGCCGAGCCGGCGTTTCGGCGGCAACTCCAGACGCTCTCCGAAGCCGACGCCCGCCTGGTCTACGGCGAGGTGCTCACGCGGATCGCATCGCATCATGTCGATGCCCCCGATTTCGGCCGGCTCTCGGCTCGCGGCCGGCTCGCCGTCGACATCGCCATCGACGACGAGGCCTTCGTCGCCCTCCACGCCACCCAGGCCACGCCCGAGCGCCGGGCGCTCTATCGCGAGCAGATCTCGCGGCTCGCCACGGCCCGGCCGGTGGCCTCGCAGGCCGACGCCGAGACGGTGGCCGCCTGGGTGGCCCGCTCGGCCCATTCGCTGCTCGGCATCGAGCCGGCCGTCGTGCTCATGGAGATGTCTGCAGCCGCCGTCGGTGGCCTCGACGAGTACTCGGCGTTTCTCACCAACGGCCAACTCGACGACCTCTACGCCCAGATCGAGGGCCGCTTCGTCGGGCTCGGCGTCGAACTCAAGACGGCCAGTGACGGACTGCTCGTCGTGCACGTGATCCCGAACAGCCCCGCGGAGCGGGCGGGCATCCGCGCCGGCGATCATCTCGTGGGTGTGGGGAGCCGGTCGATCGGCGGCATGAGCGTTGAAGAGGCCGCACAACTCCTCCAGGGGCCCGAGGGATCGCTCGTCACGCTCGCCATCCTGCGGGCCCCGGCTCCGGCCCGTGCGGTCACCGTCCGCCGCGAGCATGTCGAGGTGCCGAGCGTCGAGGACGTGAAGATCCTCGACCGCGCCGCCGGCATCGGTTATTTCAAGCTCACGTCGTTCCAGAAGACCACGGCCGTGGACGTCGAGGCGGCCCTGCGGCGGCTTGACGCCTCGGGCATGCGGTCGCTCGTGATCGACCTCCGTGGTAATCCGGGCGGCCTGCTCTCCGCGGCAGTGGATACGGCCGATATCTTCCTCGAGCGGGGCCTCGTGGTCGCCACCCGCGGCCGGAGCCCGGATGAAGACTTCAACTACTCCGCCGGCCGGCCGGGCACCTGGCGGGTGCCGCTCGTGGTGCTCATCGACGGCGACTCCGCCAGTTCCAGCGAGATTTTCGCCGGCGCGATTCGAGACCACGCCCGCGGCCGGATCGTCGGTGCCCGCAGCTATGGCAAGGGCTCGATCCAGGGCATCTTCCCGCTGGAGTCGGCCGGCGTGGGCATGCGGCTGACGACGGCCAAGTTCTTCTCACCGAAGGGTCTCCCCTACAGCGGCGTCGGCGTCGAGCCCGATCTCGCGGTGCAGACCGTCGCCCGCCCGGTGGACGGCGTTGTCAGCCAGCCCGCCGACGACGCCCCTCTCGCCGCCGCGACCGAGGCCGCCCGCAGCCTCACGCCCCGGCAGGCCACGAAGCCCGCCCCGCGCACCACCGCCAGCCGTTGAGCGGGGGAGGGTCGGCCGCGAGGGGCAGCCCGTACCCCAAAGCCTGCGGAGTCTCTGAGCGTGGCGAGTCGTTCGCGGCTCCCGCCGCGGGATCCCCTCGCTCGCGCTCAGGGCTTGTATGTCACCCCAAGGAAGCCCCCAGGCGCAAGCCGGGGGATCCCGACGCGGAAGCGTCGGCAACGTCGCGCACCGATCGGCACCGTGTCCACCAAAAGGCCCCGGCGGCAGATCCGACCAACGCAAGCATGGATGCCCGAAGCGGGCGTCCGGCTCTCGGGGCATGGGCAGCCCCGAACCCACGCCACAGAATGTCGACCCGCGGAGGAATAGAGGGGCCCGCGGGCGGCTGAGCGGGCTTCGGTGGTTCGGCGGCCGCTACTTGAACTGCCCCCCGGGCGCGGCTAGTCTGCCAGCCAGTCGGTCGTCCGCGTGTGCCCGCCGTTGGGACTCTTCTTCTGGCTGCGGTGGGCACTGGCGCTTTCGCGCCGGCACCGGGTTTGGTCTGCGCTGATTGTCTGCGCGGGCCGGCTTCGGTCCCAGTCCGTTCGTGCGTCTCTTTCAGCAGCCACTCCCCGGAAACTTTAGAAGAAGGACCTTGTCATGAGCACCGCCCGCGCCAGCGCCGTCGCCGCCATCAACAACTACAAGTCGCACGGCCAGGCTTGGAACTTCCGCGAGACGCCGACCAGCGAGATCTTCGGCGCCAACGTCTTCAGCGACGCCGTGATGAAGGACCGCCTGCCGAAGAGCGTCTACAAGGCGCTGCAGGCCACCATCAAGCAGGGCAAGCCGATCGACCCCGGCATCGCCGACGCGGTGGCCCTGGCGATGAAGGACTGGGCGATCGAGAAGGGGGCGACCCACTACGCCCACGTCTTCTACCCGCTCACCGGCCTCACGGCCGAGAAGCACGACAGCTTCCTCACGCCCACCGGCGACGGCGACGCGATCGCCGAGTTCTCCGGCAAGGAACTGATCCAGGGCGAGCCCGACGCCTCGAGTTTCCCGTCGGGCGGCCTCCGCGCCACGTTCGAGGCCCGCGGCTACACCGCCTGGGATCCGACGAGCCCCGCCTACATCCTCGACAACCCCAACGGCACCACGCTCTGCATCCCCACGGCCTTCTGCTCGTGGACGGGCGAGGCCCTCGACAAGAAGACGCCGCTGCTCCGCTCGATGCAGGCCGTCGATAAGCAGGCCCGCCGGGTGCTCGCCCTGTTTGGCCACAAGGACGTCGGCCAGGTGACGGCGTCCGCCGGCCCCGAGCAGGAGTACTTCCTGATCGACCGCAACTTCTTCTTCGCGCGGCCCGACCTGACGATGACGGGCCGCACGCTCTTCGGCGCGAAGCCGCCGAAGGGGCAGGAGTTCGAGGACCAGTACTTCGGCGCGATCCCCGAGCGGGTGCTGGCCTGCATGATGGAGGGCGAGCGGGAGCTCTTCAAGCTCGGCGTGCCGGTGAAAACCCGCCACAACGAGGTGGCCCCCAGCCAGTACGAAATCGCTCCGATCTACGAGAACGCAAACATCGCCACCGACCACCAGCAGGCGATCATGCAGACGCTGACGCGGGTGGCGCAGAAGTACGGCATGGCCTGCCTGCTCCACGAGAAGCCGTTCGCCGGCATCAACGGCTCGGGCAAGCACGTCAACTGGTCGCTCGGCTGCAAACTCGGCAACCTGCTCGAGCCGGGTGAGACGCCACACGCCAATATGCAGTTCCTGGTGTTCTGTGCCGCGGTCATCCGGGCCGTCCACCTGCACGGCGACATGCTCCGGGCGGTCGTCGCCTCCAGCGGCAACGACCACCGGCTCGGCGCCAACGAGGCCCCCCCGGCGATCATCTCGATCTTCCTCGGCGAGCAGCTCGCCGACGTCTTCGAGCAGATCGAGAAGGGGAAGGCCACGAGTTCGAAGTCGTCGGGCACGCTGACCGTCGGCGTCGATACGCTGCCCTCGCTGCCCAAGCACGCCGGCGACCGCAACCGGACGAGCCCGTTCGCCTTCACCGGCAACAAGTTCGAGTTCCGGGCCGTGGGGTCGAGCCAGTCGATTGCCGGGCCGCTCGTGGCCCTGAATACCATCATGGCCGAGAGCCTCGACTACATCGCTACGGAGCTCGAGAAGGCGACCGGCGGTGATCAGGCCAAGCTGCCGGCGGCCGTGGAGAAGCTCCTGCAGAAGATCATCTCCGAGCACAAGGCGGTGATCTTCAACGGCAACGGCTACTCGCAGGAGTGGCACGAGGAGGCAGGGAAGCGGGGCCTGCCCAACAACCGGGCCACCCCCGAGGCCCTCGACCAGCTCGTGGCCCCGAAGAACCTCGAGCTCTTCGAGAAGTACGGCGTGCTCTCGAAGCGGGAGATGCAGAGCCGCTACGAAATCTACATGGAGCGGTACTGCAAAGACATCAACACTGAGGCACAGGCCGCCCTGCAGATCGCCAAGACGATGATCCTGCCAGCTGGCTATCGCTATCAGGGCGAGCTCGTCGACATCGCGTCGAAGCTCAAGGGTCTCGGTCAGACCGTGCACATGGGCACGCTCGACAAGCTCACGAAGCTCGTGGGCGCCTTCGAGTCGAAGATCGAGTCGCTGGAGAAGGCGCTCGCCCACCACGGCGCGGCCGACCTGCGGGCCGAGGTGAAGCACTTCCACGATGACGTGATCCCCGCCATGGTGGCCCTGCGGGAGACGGCCGACCAGATCGAGGTGATCCTGCCCGACGATCTCTGGCCCCTGCCCACCTACCGCGAAATGCTGTTCATCAAGTGATTGACCCCGATCTCGCCGAGGCGATCGGCGCTGCATGTGCCCGCCTCAGCGTAGCGGTTCCCGC
>CAMDDA010000013.1 GCA_945890755.1 Candidatus Kuenenia stuttgartensis | reverse complement strand
GAGGGGCTGCCCGTGCCCCGTCGCCGGCGTATGGCGGCAAGCGCAGGCAGGATGCCGAAGCGCAGCCGCCATCGAGCGAGCGCAGGACAGGATGTCCGCAGCGAGCGTCCGGCGACGGGGCATGGGCAGCCCCGAACTTTCGCCACAGGGGGTGGCGCGTGCGTTCGACGGGTATGATCGATGGATTGCACGAGGAGGTTTGCGATGAAATCAGATGCGAAGCAGGAGGCCGACGCGCCGCTTCCGAAGGGGTATCGCCCGGGCGACCGCGTGCAGGATCCCCGCGGCTGGGGCCGCGAGACGGTCGAGTCGATCGTCGTGGCCTTTACCCTCGCCCTGCTCTTCCGCGCCTTCGAGGCGGAGGCGTTCGTGATCCCGACCGGCTCGATGGCCCCCACGCTGATGGGCCGCCACAAGGACCTCGTCTGCGATGCCTGCGGCCGCGACTTCCGCGTCGGCTGCAGCGCCGAGGAAGACGACGACTCGCACCGCAAGCGGGCGGAGCTCGCCCTGCTCGAAAGCGAGAATCGCGACCCGACCCGGATCGCCGCCCTGCGGCGGAATCTCGGCGACAAGCTCGTGTCGCGGGCCCGCTGCCCCAACTGCGGCAACCTGATGCCGCTCACGGTCGGCCCCGACGACGCCCGGCGCTACGACCCACGGTATCCATCGTTCAGCGGCGACCGCATCCTCGTGGACAAACTGGCCTACGACTTCACCGAGCCCAAACGCTGGGATGTGGTGGTCTTCAAGTATCCCGAGGACGCCAAGACCAACTACATCAAGCGGCTCGTCGGCCTGCCGGGTGAAAACATCTTCATTTCGGCGGGCGACATCTGGACGAGCCGCGGCGACGCGGATCCTACGATCGCCCGCAAGCCCGACGCTGTGCTCTTGGCGATGCTCCAACTCGTTCACGACTCTGATCACGTATCACCCGAGCTGCGGAAGGCCGGCTGGCCGCAGGCCTGGATCGACTGGACCACCGCGACGGCGGATGCCCCTTGCCGCTGGTCGACGGCCGACGCGGGCCGTTCGTTCGCCGCTGCCTGCGATGCCGGCAGCTCGGCCACGCTCCGCTACCGGCACCTGATTCCGTCGTTCGACACCTGGCGGGAGGTGCGGCAGGGCAAACAGGTGGGCGACCGGGCCAAGCCGTTGTTGATCGGTGACTTCCAGCCCTACAACGCCGAGTCGCTCGGGCCGCGGTGGGTGGGCGACCTGGCGCTGGAGTGCGCGCTCGAAAGCCGGGCCGCCACGGGCACGGTGACGCTCGATCTCGTCGAAGCAGGCGTGCGGCATGCATGCACGATCGATCTCGCCGACGGCCGGGCCACGCTCGCTCCGGGGGCGGCCGGCGCGGCTGGACAGTCGCTCGCTCCGGTCACGGGCACCACGCCGATCCGTGGTCGCGGCCGCTGGCGGATCGTGTTCGCCAACGTCGACGATGAACTCCGGCTCTTCGTCGATGGTCGAGCGGTGGCATTTTCCGGCCCGGCCACCTGGAGCCGCTCGCTGCCCGACGCATTCGAGACGCGGCCCGCCGTACGCTCCGGCAGGCCGGGCGATGCCGATCCGGGCGATCTCTCGCCGGCGGGCATCACGGCCACGGGTGCGGACGTTTCCGTCAGCCGCTTGCGGATCCTGCGCGACGTCTACTACATCGCGTCGGGCGCGGCGTCGGCCATGGCGGGACGCACGCCTGAGGAGGAGTATCTCGGCTTCCCGCTCGAGGACGGGCAGTATTTCATGCTGGGCGACAACTCGTCGGCCAGCAAGGACAGCCGGGCCTGGGAGCGGCTGCATCACGTCGATCGGCGGCTGATCATCGGCCGGGCCGTGGCCATCTTCTGGCCGCATGCCGTCCCGGCCGCCTGGAGCATTCCGCTGCGAATTGGCGGCCTGGAAGTGCGATTGCCCTCGTGGCCCAACTTCGGGAGGATGGGCTTCGTGCGGTGAGCGGCCCTCCCGGCCCCGTGCCGCACGGCGACACGGAGGTTCGCATGCCCCTGCTTTCGGTCGAAGGACTCGTCAAAAACTACGGCCGGAGGCGGGTCGTCGACGGGGTCGATTTCCACGTCGAGACCGGCGAGATCGTGGGCCTCCTGGGGCCCAACGGCGCCGGCAAGACGACGAGCTTCCGCATGACCTGCGGGATGGTGATCCCCGACGCGGGCCGCGTGCTCCTCAACGACGAGGTGATCACCGACTGGCCGATGTTCAAGCGGGCCCGCGACGGCGGCATGGGCTACCTCGCCCAGGAGCAGAGTGTCTTCCGCAAGCTGACCGTCGAGCAGAACCTGCTGGCGATCATGGAACTCGTCGGCATGCCCGCCAAGGAGCGGCGGCGGCGGTGCGAGGAGTTGCTCGAGCAGTTCGACATCGTGAAGATCCGCCGCTCCAAGTCGCACTACATCTCCGGCGGCGAAAAACGCCGGCTGGAGATCGCCCGCTGCCTCGTCACCGAGCCCAGGATCATCCTGCTCGACGAGCCCTTCACGGGCATCGATCCGGTGACGATCCACTCGATTCAGAAGATCATCATGAGCCTGCGGGATGGCGGCATCTCGATTTTGATCACCGACCACCGCGAACGGGAGACGCTTGCCATCACCGATCGCAGCTACGTGATCCGCGCGGGCAAGGTGCTCTGCCACGGCACCGCCCAGGAGGTGCTCACCAACCCCGACGCGAAGAAGTACTACTTCGGCGAAAGCCCCGGCGTCGAAGCGGCGTAGGCCCGTCACTCCGTGACGGGCTGACTGCACTGCCCGTTGCGGAGCAACGGGCCTACGGAAGTGGCCCGTCACTCGCTCCGATACATGCTCACGCTCTTGAACGTGAGCACGGCACCGGTGCTCATCAGCGCCAGCCCCAGCCACCGTGGCGGCTGCACGACCTTCCGCAGCGGCGTATTTTGCCAGTAGGCCTGTCGCGCCAGCCCATCGCCGAGCTGGGTGGCCACGAACCGGCTCGACCGCTCGTTGAGCGTGAACGATTCGACGAGCCGGAACTGCATGCCCACGAAAAACAGCAGCAGGCCGGCCAGCAGCAGGTGGTGGCTTTTGGGAAGCATCTCGATCTCCCGGAACGCCCATTCCGTGTCCCTGTCATCGTTCCGCCGCACGTGCGAAATCGACCCATCCCCCCACGACGACGGTTTGTCGCGGGTATGCCGGGTAGGCACGGCATGCGGCCCCCGCCGGTCGGCCCCTCCGGCCGGCAATCTGGGCAAGCCCGGGGGCCACTGCCGAAAATTCCTCCCGAAACGGTCGTGCGGATGACGATGAAGGGTTGGGGCGGAGCGGTCGGAGGGCCGCTCCCAATCGTTCCGTTTTCACAGCGACCGGCGAGCCACCGTGAACCGACGTACGACATTCCGCCTCGCGGCCAGCCTCGCTGTCGCGTCATGGTGCGGACCGCCGCTCGCGATTCAGGCCCGGGAGCCCACGCCCACGCCGCTCGTGTTGGCGGAGGATGACGCTGCGGTTTCCGGCGGTCCGTTCCTGCTCGAAGGTCCGATCAGCGACACCCCGGTCGCTTCGCAGGCTCTGCCCGCACCGGCACCCGGGCAGGGCATGATCATCTCCGACGTGCCGCTGGCCGGGCCGCCGGCCGAACTGGTCGAGGTGTCGCCACGAGCGGCCGACGCCCTGCGGATCGACGACTTCGCCCTCGACGAGATGCCGTTCGAAGCGAGTTCCGGCCGCTGGTTCTGGAGCGGCGGCTGGTATGCCGGCGTCGAGTCGATGTGGATGGACCGCAGCCGCAACAACAACGAAGTCGTGGTGCAGGACGTCGACGTGGTCGCCCCCGGCCGGCGGACGATCAACTACGACGCCTACGGCCAGCCCTTCGACCTCGCCCCCGGTGCCCGGATCACGCTGGGGCGGTCGCTCGGCCCCGATGATGCCGGCCGCGACCGGGCCCTCGAGTTCATGTACTACGGCGGCATGCAGTGGGCCGACAACGACGGCTGGAACGCCGAGACGGACGGCGTGCTCGTCACGCCCCTCAACTACAACGCCCCCGGCTTCAACGGCGGCGATCGCTACACGACGTCGCTGACCTCCGACTTCAACAGCTGGGAGTTCAACTACAAGATCCGGCGGCGGCTGGGACGCGACCAGATGATCATGTCACCCGGCGGAGACTGGTCGCGGCATGCCGAGCGGGCCTTCCTGCCCGGCCTGATCCTGGGCGTGCGACTCGCGCACGTCAACGAATTCTGGAACATGCAGAGTTCGCAGGTGAATCCGCCCCCCACGCCCCCCGCCGAGTTCGGCGGCGTCTACGACATCACCGCCACGAACTGGCTGCTCGGCATGAACTTCGGCAGCGAGCTGATCAGCCAGAACGAGTTCTTCTATTGGGGGCTCCGCGGCCGCATCACTCCGGCGATCAACTTCGCCAGCACGCACCAGCAGGGAACCGGCATCAACACCGATCCCACGATCGAGCCGCAGGGGGTCACCGACACCATGGAGAGCGGATCACAAACTGGCGCCGGGTTCCTCGGCGACCTCACAATCCTGCTCGGGTGGAACATCACGCCGAACTTCGCGCTCCAGGCCGGCTACGACTTCCTGTGGGTGGCGGGCATGGCCACGGCCACGCGGCAGTTCAGCCTCAACAATCGCCAGTTCGAGGATATCGACGCCGGCGGCCAGACCTTCTATCAGGGCCTGTCGTTCGGCTTCTACGGCTCCTGGTGAGCCGCGATCGCCACGGCCGCCGCCTGGCCCGTGGAACAGAGGTTGATGGCCAGCGCCGTGGACGGCCGGCCGGCGAGCGGTTGGCCATGCACCACGTTGACGGGGCAGTCCGGATCGGGGTGTTCGTAATTGAGCGTCGGCGGCACGAGCCCCCGCTCGAGGCCAAGGACGCTCGCGGCCAACTCGACGGCGCCGCCGCCAGCTCCCATGTGGCCGCAGCCCGACTTCGGTGCGGTCACCGGCACGTCGCCGAGCGCGGCCCGGATCGCCTGGGCCTCGATCCGGTCCATGTCGATCGTGCCGACGCCGTGGGCATTCACATGGCCGACATCGGCGGCGGCGAGGCCCGCCGCGCGACAGGCCGACGTGATCGCCTGCGCGAGCGAGCGGCCCGTCAGACCGCGACGCAGGGCCGGCTCACATCGTGACGCCGCAGCCAGGATGCGGCCGCGAATCCGGGCTCCGCGGTGCTCGGCGTGCGCCCGTGATTCGAGGACGAACACCGCGGCCCCTTCGCCGTTGACCATGCCGTCGCGCTCGCGGTCGAACGGCCGGGCCGCCCGGCGGCAGTCGTCGGGCCGGTGGGAGAGGAGCGCATCGCCGCGGGCCACGAGCGCGGTCGGATGCAGCCGACAGCCGGTGCCCCCGGCGAGCATCACGTCGGCCCAGCCGCGCTCGATCATGCTCGCCGCTTCGGCCACGGCCAGGAGGCTCGACACGTCGCCGAGCACGATCGAATTATTCGGCCCGCGGGCATCGTGGGCGATGGCGACGTGCGACGCGGTCATGTTGGGGAGGTGCTTGAGCAGCCAGAGCGGATGCACCTCCTCGTGGATCGCCTCGGCCCAGCGTGGGAAGTCGAAGCCGCCCCCGACGGCGGCCCGCCGGTACGCCGTCTCGAGATCTTCGAGATCGGCATAGATCATGTCGCCGCCGAACGACACGCCGAACCGCTCCGGCGTCACGCTCCCGGCGGGAAGCAGGGCGTCGGCGATCGCCAGATCGGCCGCCGCAAACCCGAGCTGGATTTCTCGGCTCATCACCTTCAGACTCTTCCGCGGCCGCACGAAGAGCTTGGGCTCGAAGTCGGCGATCTGACCGCCGAACCGCACTTTCAACGAGCTGGCGTCGAACAGGCTGATGGGCCGGATGCCGCTCGCGCCGGCGGCGAGCGCGGCCCAGAATGGATCGACGCCGATCCCGATCGGGCTGACGACACCGACCCCTGTAATGACGATGTCGCGCGGGCTCTGCATATGGAGACCCTAAACGACCGGGGCGAACCCTGAAAGTGGAGTCATGCCGGCTGCCGGAGCGATCAGCGGTGGGGCGGGTGCAGCCGCCGCCATTCCGAGGGCTCCGTCGGCCGCGGATCGGCCCACAGGCCCAAGCGGCCGCGGCGGGCGGTCTCCTCGGCAGCCACGAGATCGTCGTCGGGCGCGAAGCCGCCGAACACCCAGGCGGCACCTTCGGCGACGAGTTCGCGGTTGAGATTGCGGTCGTCGATCCAGAGCGTGCCCAGCAGCCGCCCGTGCTGGTCGATCGCGTCCCCCTCGACCCGCACCGGGCGGCCCGCCACCTTCGCCCGCAATCGCTCCCGCGACCAGTCGCCGTAGGGCTGGCCGAACTCCGGAGCGTCGATGCCCTGAAGGC
The DNA here is from genome assembly GCA_945890755.1 of Candidatus Kuenenia stuttgartensis. Classification (GTDB taxonomy): domain Bacteria; phylum Planctomycetota; class Planctomycetia; order Pirellulales; family UBA1268; genus QWPN01. Next base: position 24,293 of record CAMDDA010000013.1, on the reverse strand, counting down.
GGATCTTGTGCGGCCGACCCTCGGGATCGATGCAGGTGACCGTGTCGCCGTCGTGCACGGCATCGATCCGCCAGGCCGGTCGGCCGGCCGCATCGCGGAGCGGGCACATCGGTACGACGACCGTGGCCACCACCGACACGATCGCCGCCGCCAGGGCATACCACGGCCGGAGCCGCCTCGGCAGGCCACGCGGGGGCGGCGGCAGCCGGAAGGGCTTCCGGCCCCGGAAAGAGTCAGCCAACTTGGTCGTCGTCGCTCTCGGCGTCACGCTCGTCGGCGTAGGGGTCGCGGATGCAGGCCGTCTCGGCGTACACATCCTCTTCGTCGTCGAGATCGCAGACAAGCCCGAGCAGGGCGTTCTTCTCCGACTCGGAGATTTCGGCGAGGCGGAAGCTGCGGACGATCTCCGGCACCGGGTCGACGGTGGGATCACAGATCTCCACGCTCACCCGCCCGGTCATGATCTGCCCGCGGCGACCGGCAAACCGTTCGCAGAGCGCCAGCAGGTTTTCGCGATCCATGGCTCCTTCCCGGGATCTCCGGGACCTCCATTGCCCCTCGGCCGGGGTGCCCTGCCGCCACGCAGGATGCAAGTAGTGTGCCCCACGGCCGTTAGGGGGATGTACGGATCGCGTGAGAAAACGGTTCGGAAACGTCATTCCTTCCGTGGCTTTCGGCGCTGCGGCCACCGCGGGTGATGCCCTACTCTCGCGGGATTCAAGGGACAGACCGTGAACCCATCGAGCAATCGACAGACCGAAGCCCGCCGCATCCTGGCCGGCCAGCGACCGCGTCGACCGTCGCCGCGGACGATTCTGCGGGCGGCAGCTGCGGCCTGCGGCATCGGGCATCTCGTCGGGATAGGAAACAGACTGCCCGGCATCGTGATCGTCGGTGCGATGCGGGCCGGCACGACGTCGCTCTTCAGCCTGCTTGCCGGCCATCCGCAGGTGGCGGCTGCGTTTCACAAGGAAGTGCACTACTTCGACCTGCGGTTCCACCTCGGGACGAACTGGTATCGGAATCAGTTCAAACGGCCTCGCGCGACCGCCTGCGGTCGGGCCATCGGGCTCGAATCGAGCCCGTACTATTTGTTCGACCCTCGGGTGCCGGCCCGAATGGCGGCGATCATGCCAGACGTGAAGCTCGTGTTCCTCCTGCGCGACCCGGTGGAACGGGCCTTTTCCCACTATCGCAAGAACCTGCGGGACGGCCGTGAGCCGCTCTCGTTCGCCGACGCGCTGGCCGCAGAGGATGAACGGCTTGCCGGGGAGGAGGACCGCATGCTCAACGACCCCGGCTATGTGAGCGGCCTCCATCAGTACTACTCATATGCCTCACGCGGCCGATATGCGGAGCAGCTGATCCGGTGGCGACGGCACTTCCCCACTCCGCAGATGCTCGTCATCGATGCGGCCAGGATGTTCGCCTGCCCCGCCGAGGCACTGTCCGAGCTGCTCGCCTTCGTCGAACTGGAACCGTGGGGCCCGCGGCAGTTCGTGCCGCTCAATGCTGGGCAGGTGAGGATGCCGCTCGATCCTGGGGTCGCCGCCGGACTGGCGGCGCGGTTCGCCCCGCACGAGCGGCGGCTCGCCGACCTCATCGGCTGGTGTCCGTCGCGAACCGACCGGGCCCCGGCGGTCACGCAGGCGCGGGCGGCATGACTGTCTCCACACGTCGTCAGAACCCCGAACCCGTTACCGGAGGCGCGTAAGATGTGGGTGTTTTGTGGTGGCATGTTTCGGTCGGGCTCGACGGTGCAGTACCAGATCGCCAGCCATCTGATCGAGCACTACGCACGCGGCCGCCGGATCACCTGGCACTCACCGGATGAATTCGAGGCGGTGCGGCTGGCACATGCCGCGGAGCCGGGGTGGCTCGTCTTCAAGGCACACGGACTCACGCGGGCGATGCGCGAGGAGCTCGACCGCCGCGGAGGGCGGGTGATCACGGTGCACCGCGACATCCGCGACGTGGTGGTGTCGGCACTCCGCAAGAACGGCTGGACGTTCTGCCACGTCTGGAACAACGGCTACCTGCACCGCTGGACACGGCGGTTCGATGAGTGGGCGTCGCTGCCCGGTGCCCTCGTCTCACGCTACGAGCACCTGGCCGAGGGCCTGGAGCACGAGGCACGGCGGATCGCCGGCCTGCTCGAACTGCCGGCGGACGACGGACTGGTGGCCGCGGTCGCCGCGGAGTACGCGATTGAGAGGCAGCGGGAACGGCTCGTGGACATCCGCACCGAGCGGGCGCGCCGGATCGGCATCAAGTTCGATCCGCACTCGTTGCTGCACTTCAATCATGTCGCCTCCGGAGAGGTGGGCATCTTTCGTCGCGTCCTTGCCCCCGCCGAGATTCGGGCGATCGAGGACGTCTGCGGCGGATGGATGGATCGCTGGGGCTACCCGCGGGCCGACGTCACGCTCTCCGTGGCCGACCGGCTGCGACGGTGGAGCCTGGGGCGGACCGCCGCATGACCACCGGCATTCCGGCCATCGTGCTCACGTGCCAGAAGTACGTGCCGCTCGCCGAGCACATGATCGATCGCTATGCCGCCGTGTGGCCCGAGCATCCGTTCGTATTTCGACTGCCCGATGGCGCAGCCGCCCGCGCGATGGCGCCGCGACATCCGGGCCGCGTGGAACTCGTGCCGACGGCCGAGGGGGAGGGGCGGGGCCGGTTCCGGGCCGCGGTGCTGGGCCTCCTCGAGGGGCTCGCCGACGACGCCTGGGTCTATTGGTGTATCGATGACAAATATGTGATGTGGCTCGACCGGCAGTCAGCCGACGGCGTCGTGCAGGCGGTGCGGGCCGTAACCGATCCCGGCATCTGCGGGTTGAGCTTCGCCCGCACCCGCAAACTCTTCGATCCGGCACACGTTTCGCCGGAGCGGCTGCGGATCGGCCGGCAGCTGTTCATCCGCCGCACGTCGTATGCCCAGATCTGGCTGCATCAGTTCCTGCGGGTGCGGGTGCTGCGGGATCTCTTCATGGGCTTCCCCGAAGTGATCGAGTCGGCCAAGGAGATGGATGCGCTCCATCGGGCGAAACCGCTGCCCCCCGACCAGCGGCTCTACGTGCTCGACCACAACGCCGTCGTGTTCGGCGAGAGCACGAGCCGCGGCGTGCTCACGGCCAACTGTGCCGCCAGCCTGAGCCGCGGCCGGGGACTGCCCGCCGGCTTCGAGGTGAGCCGCCAGCGGCTCGTGGTCGGGAACAGACCATCCTGGATTCACCGGCTCGCCCGGGCGCTCGGGGGACTCCGCACCTGAGCCGGTCAGGTCCGCAGTTCGTCGAGCCGGTCTGCGATCGCCGCGGGACTCGCTCCACCCCGGAGGCGATGCCACAGTTGCGCCAGCCGGTAGCCCACCGAACGCGTCGCCCGGCTGCGACGCATCCGCGGATCACGGCGATCGACCAGCGGCCGCTCCACGAACCGCTCCAGCCGGGTGTACTCGGTGGGCTCCGTCATCAGCCGTGCGTAGTCGATCACGATGAAGGGCTGTGACGTACGTTCGAGTGCGGACACGATGGCCGCGTTGGAGTCACACCACCGCGGCAGGCAGTGCCGGAAGACGGTCAGCCGTCGTCGGCCCGCCGCCGCAGCCCAATAGTGGGCCCAGGCCTCCTCGGGCCGGCGGAAGACGGCGATGATCCGGTGCGGCGGCAATTCACCCGCCCACAGGTCGTAGGTGAGGCAGGTGCGGGGATCCTTGAATCCCCAGTCGGAATGTCGGGCCGAGCAGTCGGCGATCACCTCCCGCATCCGCGTTCGCTCAGCATCCCCGAATCGTCGCGTGTGGCCGACCGCCTCCAGACTGTAGGCCCCGGCCGACCCGAGGATCGCGTGATTGACCTGCTTGGTCGATTCCCGCTCCCATTTGTTGCCCTCGTCGTAGCCGGTGGAGGCAGCCGCCATCTCGACCATGTCGATGCCGGCATGGTGGAGGAGTTCCGACACGAGCGTCGTGCCTGATTTGTGCATGCCGAGCACGACATGGATCATCGTCAGCGGCTCCAGGCGGCGTCGATGCCGTTGGCATACACGTGGTCGCGGTTGAACCGCATGATTCCCGGGCAGAGCAGTGACGGCAGCAGCCAGTCGCGCCGCATGAACCACCGATGATCGTAGGTGAGCGCGGCCTTCTCCGGCTGTCGCCGCATGCGGTTGCCCCGCAGCACATGGCTCCGCGAGGAACGCAGCTCCAGCATGGTCGGCTCGAAGGTGAGTCCGAGGAAGCTGCAGATCTCCCGCACGATCGGCTCGGCCGCCAGACACAGCTCCTCGTAGCCCAGCTGAAATGTCGGCAGCCCGCACTCCCGCAGGAACTGCTCGACGGCCCGATTGTGCCGGTGCCAGTAGGCGAACGCCCCGAGAGCTGACATCTGCCGCCGCCGCTGACCCTGCCCGCGCTTGCGGCTGCCCGCCTCCACCTCCGACACCATGAAATTCCGCACGTCCTTGAGCAGGAACAACGCCCGAAGATCGACGCCGACGTCCTCGTGCAGCAACCTGAGCCAAGGGAGGTATTTCGAGGAGTCGACCGGCATGACGTCGGGCCCGAAGACGGCGGTCACGGTCTCGAACACGATCTGATACCGGCGGGCGAGCGAAGCGTCGGGCTCAGCGTGAACCCGGCGGGCCACCTCGCTCCACAACGGACATGACGGGCCATCTTCTCCACAGGAACATGCGCCCGCGAATGACGGCCCGCCGTCGTCGCCCGAGGTGAGCACCGCCGCAACCTCACCCAGGCCCACGAGCCGCGGATGGCCACCGAGCACGAGATCAAGCAGCGTCGATCCCGAATGACCGAGGCTCGCGATGAACACGACCGGTTGCATCATGGACCACGCAGACGAAAGCGGGGGAAGCGGGGCAAAAGGCGAGAGATACCAAAACTCGGTCGGTGGCGGCGAGATCAATTGCCGGGGCGAATGAGACCAGCCGGGCAGACCGCGATTGCCCTCGACGGAGCCAGGCGGTAGCGTCCCGCCCCGAACTCGTCCCTCGAGCCTGACACCCCCTCGGTCGTCCCGTGCCTCCGCCCCAGCAGACTACCGTCGCCGACCGCCCGTTCGACGTGATCACGGTCCCGGACTTCTCCGGCAAGGACAACGCCGTGTTCGAGGCCCGCACACTCGTGTTTCTTGCCAGCTGGCTGGAGAACGCGGCCGCGAGCCGGTCGTTCCCACTGCACCTGGCCTGCATCGGTGCGCCGCCACCGAGTGTCCGCCGGCTCGCCGCCCGCTGCGACGCCCGGATCACGATCCACGAGCCGCTCCGGCTGCGACACGACCATCATGTCGGCAACAAGTTTCGCGGACTGGAAATCGAGCCCGAGACCGACCGGTTCCTGCTGCTCGACGTCGATATCGCGATCCTCTCCGACCTCGCGCCGCTCGCCTCCTTCGGCGACTGCCTGGCGGCCTGCCCCGACGACGCACCGAACGTGGCCGCGAAGGACTGGGCGACGATCTACGCCGCCTTCGACCTCCCGCTCCCACCGACGATTCAGCCGCTCGTGTGCGAGCTGGATCTGCCGCGATATCCAGGGCGCATGATGGGATACGAAGCCTGTGACGGGCAGATCGAGGAGATGCTTCCCTACTACAACGGCGGCGTCGTCTTCGCGCCTTGGGCCTGCGGCCTGCGGGAGCGGTGGCAGGAGAACATCCTGCGAATCGCCTCGCTCTACGACGAGCGCCGAGAGCCCCGGAAGTGGATCCATCAGAGCGATCAGGCGGCGCTTGCCGTGACGATCCAGATGCTCGTGGCCGAAGGCTGGTCGTTCCGCCGATTGCCCGATGCCTTCAACGCCCGCTGGCAGCACCTCTACGCCGGCCGGCCCGACCTCGACGATATCGCGATCATGCACTGCTGCTGGAACTTTCTGTCGGCGATCAGTCCCGGTCCGGTCACGGCCGACACGCTCGCCGCGGCCCTCGAGCGGTTCTTTCTGCACAAGGTGAAGCACCGGTTTCAGCGGCTCGTGTTCGGCGACCTCCTGCGGCTGCGGCCGGGGCAGGCATGGCGTCGGTATCGCGGCGGAATGGCCCGGGCCGAGTCACTCTGTCGGCAGCTCGAGCAGGTGTGCCGCGAGCATGTGGCGGGCGCAGAAAAGGATCGCGAACTGTCGGCGGCCCGCGCCGCCTGATGGAGGCTCACGCCCGCGACCGCCGGGATGTGGCCACGACCGCGCGGTATGCATCGACGTATCGCGCCGCCACGTGCGACCAGTCGTGATCGGCAACCGATGGGAGAGCGGCAGCCCGGAGTCGGGCAGTGACATTGGGCGCATCGAGCAGCCGCTGCAGCGCCGCCGCGATCGCCGGGGGTGACTCCGGCTCGCAGAGCAGGCCGTTGACCTCCGGCCGCACCAGCTCGCGGTTGCCACCGACGTCGGTTGCCACGACCGGAACCCCCGAGGCCAGGGCCTCGAGGATCACGTTGGCAAAGGGCTCACGCCGCGAGGGGCAGACAAAGCACTCAGCCGACCGATAGAGGCTCACCTTGCGGTCGCCCGTGACGGGGCTGAGCAGCCGCACGCGGTCGCGGAGCCCGAGCCGCTCGATCTGGGCCGCCAGCGCCACCGATTCGCTGCCGGCGCCGGCGATCAGAAGATCGACGGCCGGATCGCGGAGCCGCGCGTAGGCGTCTACCAGGAGGTCGAACCCCTTGTGCCGCACGAGGCTGCCGAGGCCGAGGATGTACGGCCGTGAATGCGGAAAGGCCTCGGCCTCCGCAAAGGCCGCGATGTCGACGCCGTTGTTGATCGTCACGATCCGCTCGGCCGCGACACCGATGCCGAGGATCACGTCGCGGAGCGCCTCCCCCTGGGCGATGACGGTGTCGGCACGTGCGAGCGCCCGTGACATCCTCGCTTCCAGGCGTTTCGAGATGCGAATCATCTCACCCGGCAGCACATCGGCGCCGTGCGGTCGCACCACGTAGGGAATGCCGGAAAGCCGCCGCAGCGTTGCAGCCACATAGGCCTGCGGATAGGCGGCATGGCAGTGCACGAGGTCGAATCGATGGCGGGCATGCAGGGCGAGGAGCCGCGGCAGAATCGCCCGTACCGCAAATCGCTTCGACCACTGGCGGCGGTGGCGGACGACGGGATAGCCGAGCTGCCGGTCGTCGAACGGCTCGCGGGTCGGCGGCGCGACGACGACGGGCCGGTGGCCGAGTCGCATGAGCTGCCGACAGAGCTGGTCGAGCACGGTCTGGGCCCCGCCGAGCGTGGGCAGACAGACATCGGTGAACAGGCAGATCGAGAGCGACATGGGTGGGACTTTCGCCGCCAGGATACAGCCCACTAGGCCCGACGCATGCCTGTGGCCCTATTGTTCAGCAACGGGCTGCCCGTCCTCGTAGGCCTGTTGCTCCGCAACGGGCTGCCCGTCCTCGTAGGCCCGTTGCTCCGCAACGGGCTGCCCGTCACGGAGTGACGGGCCTACCGGGAGGTACAGGCTGGTAGTCTGCACGCCGACTCCTAAGCTGTGGCGGCAACATGGATCCTGGCATGGGCATGGAGGCTTGCAAATGAAGCGGATTCTCGTAACCGGAGCGGCGGGGTTCATCGGCTCGCACGTCGCGGAGGTGCTGCTCGAGCGGGGCGACGAGGTGGTCGGCCTCGACGAGGTCAACGACTACTATCCCAGCGCCTACAAGCGGGCGAACCTCGCCCTGCTCGGCCTGCATCCACGGTTTTCATTTGTCGAAGGGGACATCTGCGACCGGCAGCTCGTCACTGAGCTGTTCACCACGCGGCGATTCACCCACCTGGCCCATCTCGCCGCGCGGGCCGGTGTGCGGCCGTCGATCGCCGATCCGTTCCTCTATCAGCGGGCCAACTGCGATGGCACGCTCTCGCTGCTTTCGGCGTGCGTCGGAGCTGGCCTCGAGAACGTGGTGATCGCCTCGTCGTCGTCGGTCTACGGCAACTCGCGGGCGATCCCGTTTCGGGAGGACGACTCCGCCACCGACCGGCCGATCTCCCCCTACGCCGCCACGAAGAAGGCGACCGAGGTGATGGCCCACACGTTCCACCATCTGCACGGATTGTCGGTCACGGTGATCCGGCCCTTCACGGTCTACGGCCCCCGCGGCCGGCCCGACATGGCGCCGTGGCTGTTCGTGGAGTCGGCCCTCTCCGGCCGGCCAATCCGGAAGTTCGGCAACGGCACGACCCGCCGCGACTACACCTTTATCGGCGACTTTGCCCGTGGGTTCGTCAACGCGATCGACCGACCGCTGGGCTACGAGATCGTGAACCTCGGCAACTCGGCCACCGTCTCGCTCAACGAGGCGCTCGACGTGGTGCGTGACGTGACGGGCAAGGAGCTCGTGATCGAGCAGGCGCCGCCGCAACCGGGCGACGTGGAGATCACCAACGCCGACATCTCGAAGGCCCGCCGGCTGCTCGACTACGACCCCGCGACGTCGTTCCGCGAAGGCATGGCCCGATTCTGCGACTGGTATCGCCGCAGTCGGGCCTGAAAAACATCGAAATGGGCGATAGTCAGACCAAACGACGAGACGGTCGGACCAATGACGTATCGCGAGCCGTTGCGACGCGAACGGTGAAGCCCCCCGGGCGGCCGAACTCTGAGGAACTCCGCGCCGACATCAGAAAAAATCCACTCCAGGGGGGAAGGCTGGTGTTCCGGGTGCCGCCTGTGAGGTGACACAAGACGGACGCCACTCACGAGTTGCCCGTCAGCCGGGCAATCGTTGCGGAAGTACCAATGACCGGACTATTCTTCCACCACCGGCGTCTCAGGGCCTTCCACCACCGGCGTTCGGGGGGCTGCGGGCGCTGGCCACGGAGCGGTTCGCAGTGTTCGCCGAACTGCTCGTGCGGCGTGCGGCTCGCCGGCGACCGCGGGAAACGACGGCATGCAGGCATGCTGAAGGAGAGGTGCGGCGTGAGGCGCGAGGCAGGCGGGGACGTTGGAGCCTGGCCCATGCTGTGGGCCGTGGTCGGAGTCGTGGTCATCTCGGGGCCGATGCCGGGGGCCGAGACCACGCTGCCGGCCGACGCTCCTGAAGTGACCCGCTGGGAGCAGGAAGTGGCGGCGCTCGAGGCGCTCGATCGAGACGAGGCCGACCCTGACGACGCGATCCTGTTCATCGGCTCTTCGAGCATCAGGCTTTGGGAATCGATCGCAGCCGACATGGCGCCGTGGCCGGTGATCCGGCGAGGGTATGGCGGGGCCCACTACCGCGATCTCTGCCACTACACGCGGCGGCTGGTGGCGGCCCACGCACCGCGGGCGGTGGTCGTGTTCGTGGCCAACGACATCCCAAGCCCGACCGAGTCGCCCAGCGTGGATCAGGTGATGGCCGACGTGCGGGCCACGCGAGCGGCGATTCGAGGATGCCTTCCCGACGTGCCGGTGTTCTTCATCGCCGTCACGCCGACCGAGTCGCGTTGGGCAGCCTGGCCGAAAATCTCGCAACTCAACGACGCCTTGGCCGACCTGGCCGCCACCGAGCCCGAGACTGGTTTCATCGTCACGGCCCAACGTTTTTTGGATCCGGCTACGGGGCGGCCGCTGCCGACGCTGTTTCGGGACGACCGGCTGCACTTGAGTGCCGCGGGCTACGCAGTCTGGGCAGAGTTAATTAGCGCGGCCCTCGAGGCCAAACTCGGTTCACCAGCCGGTCTGGTCCCAGTCTCGCTTGGCGGCGAATAAGGTCCCGACGGGCCGGCAGGGCCATTGGCCGAACTATTCTCAAGTGATCAATGCTGAACTATCCTTCATCGTGGCACGGCGCGCGGGTGATCAAGACAAGGCGTTGATCGCACCGATGTCGGTCCACGTTCCATATTTCAGTGGGGAGGAGTTTCGATGCGTTGCATCCAGTGGATCATTCTCTGCGGTTTCGCGTTCGCACATGCCATTGTCGCCGCCCCCGGGCGTGGAGCCGACATTGCCCGCGACACCGCGGACGACCCGGCGTACGCGAAGCGGCCTGGATGGTCGAGCGGCGAAAACGGCGGGAAGGGCTTCAAGGGCTGGAATCTCGTGGCCCAAGGGGAACCTGCGGACAGCCGCGGCTTCCTGATCGGCGACTCCCGCGAGATCAACTCCGACATCAACTCCCCTGCCGGATTCGCCTTCGGCATGTTCGCCAAAGGGAAGGGCTGCACGGCGGAGGCGTATCGGTCCTTCGAGGCACCGCTGGATGTTGGCCAATCCTTCAGCGTCGACCTCGCCGTCAACTTCCGCAACGGACTGAAAGGCATCGATCTCAGAGCTCCGGCGTCCGAGGGTGAGCGGGTGATCTTCAACTTCACCATCGGCGCTGACGATTACGTCGTCCACAAGGCGGCGACGGAAAATGGCACCCTGGGATCGGACTACGACGCCAAGACCGCCTTCACGCTGCGCTTCACGCAGACCGAGGCGAACGCCGGAACCTGGTCGATCGTTCGCAGGGGCGGCATCCAGAGCGAGAAGACGGGGCGATACGAAGGCCGCGCCGCTGGCGTCAAGTTTTTCGTGCTGGAGACCGACGGGGGCAAGGAAAACGGCCTGTGGCTCAACAATCTGGTGATCACGGCTGCGGGAGGTTCGTGACGGATTGCGAGCGCCCCAACCATCCCCTTGCCACCATGGCAGGGCCCCTCAGCGCGACCAAGCCGTGACTTCGCCGCCGTTCGGAGTGCCCAGCGCGCCCCAGACACCGCGGACGGATGGTCCGGTGTACCGCTGGGGATAGCCGCCATTGTCCGGCGACGCGACACTCGATTCTCCCGCGTCGATCGACTCCTCCACGAACGCCACGCTCCCGTCCATGAACAAAACGTTGGCCCCGCCGGGATGCCTGCTGCTGGCTGCATTGACCGGCCAGTCCTCCGTCCAAGAGTTGCCACAGGACGGCCCGTTCGGCGGGATGACCATGAAAAATCCGCTGAACAGCTGCACCGCGTCGCCCCAACGGCCACCGATGCTGCGGCCGGATTCCGTGCGGCCGGAGAGCGAACCTCCCTGCTGCCGCCCGAGGCAGGCAGCTGGAGCCGCCGCCGGTGAAATGCCGGCGTCGAGGGCCTGCCCGCCGAGTATGCGGCTGCTGCCATCACCGAGCACGCTTTCGCCGACCATGACTGTCTTCGAGAGGCCGTCGGCACAGCGGGAAAAGCTCATCGTGCCGTAGGCGCCATGGGCAAACGCTCCCCGCCACTCATGGTAGAAGGAGTCCATCCAGATGTCGCCTCGGTTGCAGAGATAGTTGGTGCCCTGCGTCTCGCCTGCGGCGCGGGCCGTTCCGTCCGACGGACATCGCAGCACGGAGACCGGCGTGGTGTAGGGCGAGGTGACGCCCCCTTTCACAGCGGTTTCCCAAGGACGGCCTCCCGCGATCAGATACGCGATCACGTTGTCATAGAGCTGCTTTTCCTCCAGGTTCGGCAACAACGGGACGAGGTAGCTCAGCCGCCACCAGTCGGTCGCGCCACGAGTAGCAGTATTCATCCGCGGGTTTGAGATCGCCGGCGGCAGGCTCCGAGCCACCTGCTCGTACAGATGCGCGGCGACCCCTATCTGCCGGAGGTTACTCGAGCACGCGGTGCGCCGCGCCGACTCCCGCACCGACTGTACTGCGGGCAGAAGCAGGCCGATCAGCGTCGCGATGATGGCGATCACCACCAGCAACTCCACGAGGGTGAAACCGTGGAGCGAGCGCGGACGCTCCGTTGATCGGTGTGCGGGCGGGTCAGGACACCGTTTCGCCAATCCTTGCGGATGCGTCAGGTGCGGTGAACGATGCCTTTTCCAGCGGAATTGAGCCATGCGATCAACCATGAAAACCTGCCCCGATCAAAGCCACGGGCCGAGAGGTCGCGAAACTTGACGCCACCGTGAGCTTTTGGTTGAATTACGAAAGTATAGCACTGGGGCACTGGGAACAGACGACCCCGCGATCCAGAAACTACCGCATGCCGTGCGGCTGCGGTCAGGTGTTTTTCACATGGCCAACCTTCGTTCGAATGCCAGTGGCACACTCGGCGTGCGGCGTCGCGCGGCCCTCTTGTCCATGCTGGGGCTTGCCTGGGGCGCGGTCGCGGGCTTTGCGGCGCTGGCGACCGACACCGTTGCCCCTGCGCCTCTCTGCGAGCGGTACCAGGTGCGGTGGCGACCGGCGGGTGATGACGGGCCTTTCAAGCCCGCCGCCGTCTACTGCTCCCGGCCGAGATCAGGCCCGGCCGCCTCCTACAGCCGCCAGGACGGCGCGGAGTTTGCCGCCGCCGCCGGGCTGACGATGAGTCATGCCACCATCGTGGCCGCCGGGCCCATTACCATCGAAGTCGAACGGGCCGAGGGTGGCACCGACTGCACGCTCCGCCCAATGCGGCTCGGGCTCGCGGCGAAGCAAGCCGGGCCACAGACTGTGCGGATCGATCTTCCCGCTCGCGTGGCGGGCCTACAACTCTCGGTCGAGTTTCACGACGACCTGTTCACCGCCTACAACGACATGAGCGGGATCAGTGGGTCGCTGGTCACGGAGGCGGTCGGGCCGGCGATCCATACGGAACCGCGGCACGGGCTCGTGCTCTCCGTGGATCCGCCGCGGCCGGAACTCGAACCCACCGATTCCGACGGGACGATTTTTCGGCCGTCTCCGGGGATGCTTGAAAATCTTGAAACCATCGACGCCGACATTCTCGCCTTCGGGCCGGGCACGTACGAGGTGCCCGCCACCAGCCATGTCTATCTCCCGGCTCGGGTCCGGTGGTTGCATCTCGCCGAGGGGGCGTACGTCCGCGGGGCCTTCGAGTTTCGCGGCGAGCAGGAAGACTATCGGGTGACCGGCCACGGCGTGCTCTCAGGGGAGCACTATCCGTATGAGTGCGATCGGGCCCACGGCTACCGATCTCGGCCCGACGGTGAGGGTGACTCGCATGCCACCGGCCTGCGCATGCTGCAGTTCTACTCCCGCGAGCGTCCCCAGCGGCTCTCGGTCACGGGGATCACGATTGTGAATCCGCCGTATCACTCACTTGTCGTGTTCGGGGATGCGAACTCGTTCGTGACGACGTTCGCCGACTACAAGCAGGTGGGTGGGTGGTACTGGCAGAGCGACGGGCTCGAGGTGTATCGCGGCGGGTCGATCAAGAACAGTTTTTTTCACGCCAACGACGATGTGTTCAAGCTCTATCACAGCGACACGACGGTCGCGGACTGTGTGGTCTGGAAGGGTGAAAATGGGCCGGTGTTTCAACTGGGCTGGTCGCCCCGCGCCCTACACGACATCCGCGTCCAGAGAATCGACGTGATCCATAACCGGATCGGCTGGAAAGATGTCAAACAAAACACGGGAATCATCAACTCCGCCCGCCACTATGCCGACCCCGGCGCCGACAACAGGGCCGAGCCGGAGCAGGTCACCCGCGACCTGCTCTTCGAGGACATTCGCTGCGAGGGGATGTGTCCGGCGGCGATGCGGCTCTATCCGCTCTCGAGCTGGAAGAACGTGGTGATTCGCGATCTCGTCATCGAGCGCTGGAACGAGCTGCCTCTGGATGCCGGGGCGAACCGCCTGGAGCCGCTCTGGAACGCCGATCGCTCCCAACGGGCTGGGCTCGATGGCCTCCGGCTGGAGGGCTACCGCGTGGCTGGCGAAGTGGTCACGCTGAAGGGCGACAACTGGCGGCATGACCAAGCTGGCCGCCTCGATTTCGACGGCTCCCAGTGGGGCCGCTGGGAGGCTGTGGAAGGCAAATGACTATGCACAGGCCAGAAAAAAGGGGGTTTCGAAGTTCGCGGGGCTGGAGCCGCGATGCTCAAAGGGAGGAGAGTGTCATGAGAACTGGAAAACCAAAGTTCAAGCAGGGTAGACTTCTTTTGCTGGATCAATTCCTGGGCTGTTTCAGGGGATGTTTCATGTTTGACTATCGTGTGATGAGGGTGGTGCTGTTTACCATGCTTCTGGGCGGCAGTCTGTCGCTCGCCGCGACGGCCTCTGCGGAGGTGATCTCGTTCGACAACGCAGACCAGCCCGCGTACGCCAGCGGCTGGACCAATCTCTCCAATGGCGCGTCGAACACGACCGTCCTGGGGCCGTGGGTCTTCGGCGGCAATGCGGTATCGGGCACGAGCGCCATGATCGCCTCCTCGACGACCCTCGGTACGTCGGGCACCATCGACGTGAACGGCAAGTCGTTCGAACTCTCCGACACGACGAGCACGGGCTCGTATATCGATGTGTTTCGTTTCATTCTCGGCGACTTGAAGGTAGGCCAGACGTTGTCGCTGGACATGCAGGTCAACTTCCGCGGCGGCTTCAAGGGAATCAACATCCGCGGCGTCGATGACGATACCTCGCTTTTCAAGTTCGAAGTCGGTAACTCCGGAGGAGGCGATGACTACGTGGTCTCCAATGCTGCCACGGGAAACGGCAGCGTCGGCAACGCGTATTCTGCCGACACGCGGTTCAATATCGCACTCGAGCAAAGCTCCCCATCGGGAGGCGCGTGGACCGTGACCCGGACCGGCGGCATCACCAGCACGTCGCTTGGCACCTACGCTGGCCAGGTGAGCAGCTTCCAGCTCTACACATTCTTGGCCGGCTCGAGCGATCAAAATGCGATTTTTTACAACAACATCCAAGTCGTGCCGGAGCCCGCGACGATCTCGACGCTGCTGGCCGCGGCTCTGCTCGGACTGCCGTGGCTCCGCCGGCAAGTCAGCCGCGGTTATGGCGGCTGACGCGGGCCGGGCCGGTCGATTCTCCGATAAACAGGCTCGCTCTTTCCGGCACGAGAAGCCGCGGTCCCGCCCAGGTCTTGTTGGCGGGGGTGGCAAACCAGTCGAAGCACCGCTCGAGGAGCGGGCCCACGTCAGGGGCCTCGAGGCCGGTTAAGGAGGGAACAAAGTAGCGGCCGGTGGGTTCGCAGTTGATCGTGGCGATCGAGATATCCCGCCCAACCACCCAGCCAGCTTCATGGCAGGCGCGGATCGCGCCGAGCGCAGCCGGCTGGGTCGTGCAGACAAGGGCCGGCCGCAGGCTGTCGGGCTCGTGGCGCAGGGCCTTCTGGACGGCGCGGTAGGCCCCTGCGGTGGGATCAGCGTAAGGCCGGACCGGGGCATCGGTCAGCGTTCCGCCGCCCCCGCGGCGCTCGATCCAGGTCCGCCACTCGTCGATCCGCCGGACGATCTCACGGTTTCGCCCCTGGGTGTTGAGACAGTGGATCTGCCGATGCCCCAGCCTCCAGAGGTGCTCGTACACCTTGGTGATGTGGGCGGAGGCAAACAGCCGGACCGACGGAATGCCGAGGTCGGACATGTCGTCGTCAAGGAATACGACGCGGTGGTCGGGATCGGCGAACAGTTCGAGCATTTTCGGCGGGATCGGCTCGGTGCTGGGGATCACGATCACGCCATCGGCCCCCAGCACCGCCTTCGACACGTTCGGGTCATACCAGTGGACGTATTCGATCGGCCGGAACTGGATGCCGCGGGATTCCGCGACCCGGGAGATCGCCTCCAGGCTCGCGATGAGATGCGGCGACGGATACGCCGGCGCAAGAGCCGCCACCTTGGTGGTCGCGGCCCTGCCCCGATGCCGGGGGTTCACGACCAGGGTGCCGTTCGGCCGGCGGGCGAGCACGCCCCGCTCGATTAAGCCCGTGACCGCCTTGCGGGCGGTCATGTAACTCACGCCCACCTCCTGGGCAAGCCGCCGCTCGCCCGGGAGATCCCTGAGCATGTAGTCGCCGGCGGCGATCCGCCGCTCGATCGCCTCCATGATGTCGGGGTAGAGTCGCTTGTTCGGCATCGTGCCAGATCGAAGACTTGCCGGTGGAATCCGGCCGGCAGTATGAATCGATTTCCATGACCACGCAAAACCCCTGCCTTCCGTCTGATCGCAGGCTGCTGACGCTGCCGGTCACCGCGGCACTCTGGATCTCGGCTCTGATTGGCGTCGCCGGCGAGCCTGTGGCGGGCGACAAGCTGATGCTCATGCACACCATGCCCTGGTATGAGTCGGCGCCGGTCCGTGGTCGGTGGGGTGGACACTGGACCGGGTTCGACGGCCGACACGACCCGGAAGCCCGCGATGCCGACGGACTGCCCGACATCTGGTCGCACTTCCATCCCTTGATCGGGCCGTATGACTCCACCGACCCTGCGCTGCTGGAGTGTCAGCTGGGCCAGATGAAGCTGGCGGGGGTCGATGGCGTGGTGGTCGATTGGTACGGCGTTGCCGAGGCGCTCGACTATCCGGCGATCCATGCCGCCAGCGTCGCCTTGTTCGCCGCTGCCAGCCAGTGGGGGTTGTCCTTCGCGGTCTGCTACGAGGATCGAATCGTGGGGATGATGGCAGATCGCAATCTCCTGCCGGTAAGCGGGGCCGCGGTCCGCGTGGCGGCAGACCTGCGCTGGCTCGACGAGCATTGGTTTTCAAGCCCGACGTATGCCACCGTCGGAGGCAGGCCGATCCTCCTCAACTTCGGGCCGATCAGCGTTCCCGACGCCTCCGTCTGGCGGGCCGCACTCGACCCGCTCGGCCGACGCCCGGCGTTCTTCGCCCTGCATCATCTCTGGCGGCAGGCGGGGGCGGACGGCGGATTTACCTGGATCCATTGGACCCCCTGGGAGGGCTCACCCGACGAGGCGGGGGTGCGCAGCCGGCTCCGCGAAGTCTTCGCCCTGCCGTCGGACAAGCCGGCGGAGGTGATCGTCTCAGCCTGGCCGGGCTACCAGGATGTCTATGGCGAGTCGCGACCGACGCTCGACCATGCGGGCGGCGAGACCCTCCGGATTTCGCTCGACGAGGCGTTGGCCAGCCCCGCGAAGGTCGTGCAACTGGTCACCTGGAACGACTACGGCGAGGGAACGATGATCGAGCCGACCCACGAGTTCGGCTATCGGTTTTTGGAGATCGTCCAGGCGGCGAACCGACGGCGCCTGGGCTCCGCCTTCCGCTCCACGGCGGCCGACCTGCGGCTCCCCGCCCGGCTCTACGCCGCTCGCAAGGCGGGGGTCGCGCCCATTGCCACGCTCGACACCGTAGCGCAGTCGATTCGCTCGGGCGACGGTGCGACCGCGCGGGCGATGCTCGACCGGATTGACCACGAACCAGTCGTAAAATAGCCTCGACTCGTTGGCTCTCCGTTTCCCCTGCCCCCGATTTGGAGATTTCCAGATGTCGCCTGCCCGCTTGCCGCCCACTCATGCCCGGACATGGTTGGCCGCGCTGGCCGCCTGGGCGACGGTCATGGCCGTGATGGGACCCCTGTGGGCCCAGGATTTCGGTGACTACTCCTCCGCGACGCTAACCCGAAAAGCCTGGGAGGCGCTGGCTGCGAACCAAGATGACCTGGTGCTCGCCTACACGGGCAAGTGCCGCGAGCTCTACCTGGCCGAGGCGAAGAAACAGCAGGCGAGCCTCACGGGCTTCGCGCCTGCCGAGAAGGCCCACGACTTCTGGGCTCTCAATGACGTGGGCACGTGCCTGTTCATCGAGGGTCAGCTGCGGGAGAAGCAGCAGAAGCTACAAGAAGCGATTGCCGCCTACCGGCCGCTCACGGAGGAACTGCACTTTTCCCAGTGCTGGGATCCCAAGGGCTGGTTCTGGAAGCCGGCCGAGGCTGCGGCTGGCAGGCTCAAGGAGCTCGACTTTGATGCGAAGCTCGACTAGTGCCGGTGCGGCGGCGCTGGTCATGGTCCTGACGGCCGGTCTCGTTCCCGGCGAAGCTCCCGCGGACCGCGGGGCCGGCTCGGTAATCAGCGTCGAGGGCGACGCTGCATCGGGCTATAGGCTCCTCCGCAACGGGGCGACGTTCCGGATCCTCGGTGCCGGCGGCACCGACCACCTCGAGGTGCTCGCCGCCTGCGGCGGGAACGCGATCCGCACCTGGGACGCCGAGAGCGCCAGCCGGGAGACCGATGGTGAAACGCTTCTCGACCGGGCCCACGGGCTGGGCATCGCCGTCACCGTCGGCCTCTGGCTCGGCCACGAGCGGCACGGCTTCCGGTATGACGATCCCCGGCAGGTCGCGGCCCAACGGGAGCAAGTGGCGGCCGACGTGCGGCGACTCAAGGATCACCCAGCCCTCCTGATGTGGGGCCTCGGCAATGAGATGGAGGGGCCGACGGGCGCGGGCGCCGACGAGCGCGTCTGGCGGGAGGTCAACCAGCTCGCAGCGCTCATCAAGTCGATCGACCCTGACCATCCCGTGATGACCGTCGTCGCCAACGTCAACGACGCCAAGGTGGCCGCCATCAAACGGCATGCACCGGAAGTGGACATCCTCGGCATCAACGCCTACGCGGCCGCCGCGGGTGTCGGCCAGGCGGCCGTCGCCCAGGGTTGGACGAAGCCCTACTGCGTCACAGAATACGGGCTGCCCGGCCCCTGGGAGACGGCACAGACCGCATGGGGCGCACCGATCGAGCCGACGAGCCGCCGAAAGGCGGCTGCCTATAACGTCACAACGCGTGCGATCCTGGCCGACGAGAAGCGTTGCTTGGGAAGCTACGCATTCCTGTGGGGGTCCAAGCAGGAGGCCACCGCCAGCTGGTTTGGGATGTTTCTGCCGACGGGCGAGAAGACGATCACCGTCGATGCGGTCGCCGAGGCCTGGACGGGCCACTGGCCGGCGAACCGAGCGCCGGTGTTGCAGGAGACCGATGTCCCCTTCGCGGGGCAGTCACTCGCCGCTAACGCTCCGGTCAATGCCGTTGCCCGCTACCGCGACCCTGAAGGCAAGCCGCTCACCTACGCCTGGGAAGTCCGCCGCGAGAGCGACGACCGCCGTGAGGGGGGCGATCGAGAGCGAGAGCCGACGCTCGAGGAGGGCTGCATCATGGAGTCGAGCCCCGAGGGACGAGTGGTCTTTCGCACGCCACAGCGGCCCGGTGCCTACCGCCTGTTCGTCACCGTCCGCGACGGCGAGGGATCCGGCTGCATGGACAACTGGCCCTTTCAGGTCACCGGCCCGCGGTAGCGGCGGTCGCTCGAGCGCCGCTGGCCGGAGGCTTCCACGCCGACTCTGTGCGACGCGAATTGCGACGCCATTGCGACGCGAACTGCATCTCCGCAGGCGCCCGCGTCGGAAAGCACCGCACCGCACGAAACGACGGAACCCGCGGCCACCACTGGGGTTTCCGCGGGTTCCTCGGAAATCAGGCCGGTCACGATAAACGGCCTAATGGGCGATATAGGACTCGAACCTATGACCCCCAGCTTGTCGAGCTGGTGCTCTAACCAACTGAGCTAATCGCCCGCAGAGTCGGCATGCAGAGTCTCGCGCGTGAAACGGGGCCAGTCAAGCGACATCCCCGCCCCGCCCTGAAAGCCGCGTCTGGAGCCGCCGCTCGAACCGAGCCGTTCGGCTTGCCCCGGCCGCTTTGCGGCCGCTACGCTCCGGTGGCGCAGGCATCTTGCCCAGGCACCCTTCACCAGCCCACTCCGCTCGTACCGCCATGCCCCACGTCCGCCTTGCCGATGGATCCATTCGTGAGTTTCCCGAGACGGCCCGCGTGGCCGACGTCGTGGCCGAGGCCGCCGGCGGAAACAAGAAGAAGCGGGCCATCGCAGCCATGCTCGACGGCTCGACCGTGGGCCTCGACGCGCCGCTCCCCGCCGCCGGCGAAGTGACCGTCGAGCCGCTCTTCGCCGGCGACCCCCGGGCCCTGCCCGTGATGCGGCACTCGGCCGCCCACGTCATGGCCCGGGCCGTGATGCGACTGTTCGAGGGCGTGGAACTCGCCTTCGGCCCGACCGTGGGTGAAGGCTTCTATTACGACATGCGGGCCTCCCGGCCGATCACCGACGAAGACCTGCCGGCGATCGAGGCCGAGATGAAGCGGATCATCGAGGCCGACGAGGCCTTCGAGCGGGTGGAGGTGCCGCGGACCAAGGCCGTCGAGATCGTCCGCGACCTCGCCCAGCCATTGAAGGTCGAGCACATCGAGACGGGCCTCGCCGAGCACCCCACGCTCTCCTTCTACCGCCAGGGTGAGTTCGTCGATCTCTGCCGCGGCCCGCACGTGCCGAGCCCCGGCTGCATCGGCGCCTTCAAGCTCACGAACATCGCCGGCGCCTACTGGAAGGGAGACGCGAACAACGCCCAGCTCCAGCGGCTCTACGGCACGGCCTGGTTCTCCCAGGAGGATCTCGACGCCCATCTGGCGGCGCTCGAAGAGGCCCGCCGCCGCGACCACCGCGTGCTCGGCAAGCAGCTCGATCTCTTTACGACGAGCCCGCTTGTCGGCTCGGGCCTCGTGCTCTGGATGCCCAAGGGAGCGATCCTGCGGAGCACGCTCGAGAGCTTCGTCCGCGACGAGCTGGCGGCCCGCGGCTACCAGCCGGTCTACACGCCCCACATCGGCAAGGTCGATCTCTACAAGATCTCGGGCCACTATCCGTATTACGCCGACAGCCAGTTCAAGCCGATCGTGATGAGCGACGACGAGCAGTATCTACTCAAGCCGATGAACTGCCCGCACCACACGATGATCTACAAGGCACGGCCCCACAGCTACAAGGATCTGCCGCTACGACTGGCGGAGTTCGGCACGGTCTATCGCTACGAGCAGTCGGGCGAGCTCGGCGGCATGACGCGGGTCCGTGGCTTCACGCAGGACGACGCCCACATCTTCTGCACGCCGGAGCAGGTGGAACAGGAAGTGGAAGGCTGCATCGACTTCACGCTCAAGGTGCTCGAGAGCCTGGCCTTCGACAACTTCCGCGTGCGGCTCGGCTTCCGCGACCCCACGAGCGATAAGTACGTGGGCCCGCCGGAGCGGTGGGCGGAGGCCGAGGCGGCGATCGAGCGGGTGGCGCGGCGGATGAACCTGCCGGGCTGCGAGCCGGAGCCGGGCGAGGCCGCCTTCTACGGGCCCAAGATCGACTTCGTGGTCAACGACTCGCTCGGCCGCGAGTGGCAGCTGGGCACCGTGCAGCTCGACTACAACCTGCCGAGCAAGGAACGCTTCGACCTCGAATACATCGGTGCCGACAACGCGAAGCATCAGCCGGTGATGATCCACCGGGCGCCCCTGGGCAGCATGGAGCGGTTCGTGGGCGTGCTGATCGAGCACTTCGCCGGGGCGTTCCCGCTCTGGCTCGCGCCCGAGCAGGTCCGCGTGATCCCGGTGAGCGAGAAGAGCGAGGCCTATGCCCAGCAGGTGAAGGCGAAGCTCGAGGCCGCTGGCCTGCGGACAGGCCTCGACCTCGCCGCCGAGAAGCTCGGCGCGAAGATCCGCACGGCGCAGCTGGAGCTGATTCCGATGATGGTGGTGTGCGGACCGCGGGACGAGGCGGCCGGCACGGTGAGCCTCCGCGACCGCGTGGACGGCGACCTCGGCGCGATGAGCCTCGACGCGGCGATCGAGCGGCTACGGGACGAGAACGCCCGCCGCGCGGTTCGCCACAAGCCGAAGCCCCTGGCCATGCCCAGCAGCTCGGCCGCTGCCGCAGGCGGCGAGGACTACTGACACCCGCGATGCCACGCTTCGCGATCCTCGAACACACCGATGCCCCGGACGACCCGGCCGGCCGGCACTACGACCTGTTGCTCGAGGCGGGCGATGTCTGCCGCACCTGGCGGCTCGCCGAACTGCCGGCGCCAGGCGGACCGCCGGTCACCGCCGTCGAACTGCCGCCGCACCGGCTCGCGTGGCTCGACCACGTCGCCGGCGAGGTCTCCGGCGGCCGCGGCTACGCCCGGCGAATCACCGCAGGCGAGTATGCAGTGACGGCGAGTGATGCGGCGAACGTCATGGCGGCTACGCGACTCTCCATCGTGATCACAGAAGCCGTTGATTCAACTCGTGTGGTTCTTACTTACGATGCCACCAATTGGATTGCGACCCGTGAGTAGGCGCTGACGACTCGCGATGCACGCAGACGAGGGAAACCGCCGACGGGCGTCGGGTCGACACTTGACACCCCCTCTATCGGCTGATTACAACCCCCGCCTATTGACTCCTGGATCGTCGTTTCCTTTTAAACGCAACGATCGGCGTTTGATTTCCCACCACGGCCCGCAGGCCGCCAAATATTCGGCCTCCCTCCTGGAGGCCGCAGGAGGATTCCATGGCCCGCGCTCGCCGCCGCAGGTCCGCCACGCGCACTTCATTCCGGCGCAGGATCGCTTCGCCTTCTCGGAGATCGAGCATCGTTGGCCTCGGCGGGGCCGAACGGCTCGAAACACGACAGATGCTCGCCGTCCTCTACTGGGATCCAGACGGCGTTTCCACGAACAACGTGATCGCCACCGGCGTTGGCCTGGGGGGCTCGGGCACGTGGACGGAGGCGGGGGCCGCGGTCTGGTTCAACCCTGCGTTAAACGGCGGGGCCGGCGGCTACGTGAGCTGGAACGGGTCGCTTGGCGACACGGCCGTGTTCGCCGGGCCGGCCGGTGGCACGGTCACGATTTCCGGCGGAGTCAGCGCCGCTGCCGTGGAGTTCCGTGGGCCCGGGTTTGTCGTGACCGGGGGGAGCTTCACGACGGCCACGGGCGGCACCACGTTCACCGCGACAGCGGCCGGTCGCTTCGAAACCCCGATCAGCGGAACCGGCGGTCTCACGAAGACGGGGGCCGCGGCGCTCACGCTGGGGGCGGCCGTCAGCACCTACACAGGCACCACGCTCGTGTCGGCCGGGCTGCTCAACGTGGGTGGCACGATCCAGAGCCACGTCAGCGTGGCAGGCGGCAGCGTTCAGGGGGTGATGTTCTACGACCCAGATTTGGCCGTGGCGGTCCGCGAGGCCTTGGGCGTGGATCCGGATGCCTGGCTGACGCCCACACTACTGGGCCAGTCGCCACCGCTCACCTCTCTCACGGTCAACGGCAACGTGGTGGGCGATCTGACGGGCATCGCGAGCCTCTCGGCCCTGGCGTCGCTCGAATTGATCCCCGGCGACTACGCTGCCGCTGCGCAGGGCATCTCCTCGCTCGCTCCACTCGCCGGCCTCACGAGCCTCACTTCATTGTCGCTCCACGACGTCGGCCTCACTGACGCCGCCCTTGCCACGCTCCCGGCGCTCCCCGGGCTGACCCGGCTCGACGTCCGATACAACGCCCTCTCGGCCGTGCCTGCGGCCGTGGCGAGCCTCCCACGACTCGGAACGCTCTTCGTCCACGGCAATTCATTGCTCACCGAGGACCCGCTCACGGGCCTGACGGCACTCAAGGGCAAGGCGATCGACGTCGATGTCGCCCCCAACCGCCCGGAGCTGGCCACGGATGTCACGGATCTGGCCAAACGCCTCTATTTCCTGCCGCTGAAGATGCTCGAGTACGTGACCAACACGATTGTCTTCCAGCCGTACACCGGCGCCATGAAGGGCCCGCTGGCGACGCTGCAAACGAAGGCCGGCAACGACTGGGATACGAACTCGCTCTTGGCCGCGCTGTACGGGGCCGCAGGCATCTCCACGCGGTACGTGGCAGGGGTGATCGAGGTTACGGAATCGCAGCTTCGCGACTACGTGGGCACTCGCGATGCGAATGCGGCTGGCCAGATCCTCTGGGCTGCCGGCCTTAAGCACGACGATTACTACAACCGCTTCCGGCACACCTGGCTTGAAGCGCAGGTTACGGTTCCGGCAACGGGGCAGCAGAGCTGGGTGCCGATCGACGCCTCCTGGAAGGTGCGGGATTACCGGCCGGGGCTGCCGGGGGTCCTCACGAGCGTGCCGTTCAATCCACTCGAACTCGACTACCTCACGAATCCCGAGTGGCAAAAGAAGTCCACCGCCGACTACTACGAGGCCAAGGTCGCGGCCTGGCTGGCCCAGCCCCAGAATCGGCCCGACCTCACGATCGCCGACGTCGGCTACGAAGGCCCGGTCCGCCAGCAGTCGTTCCCGGCGCTGCCGACGAGTCTTCCGTATGCCGTCATCGGCCAGCCAGCCGCCACCGAGACGGACCGGCCGAGCGCGATCCCGGACTCTGCCAAGTACACCGTCACCGTCAAGCTCGCCAACGGCGGCTCGCAGTTGTTCGGGGCAAATGGCGCGACGCTCACGCTCGCCGATATCGCACTGAGCCGCCTCACGATCGATCCTGATCTCAAAGGGTCGGGCACGACGCAGACGGCCCAGCCTATCCTCCTTCGCGACGGGGCCGTCGTTGCCACCGCGACTACCGCGATCTCGGCCACATCGAACCTCTCGCTCACGATCACCGTCACGGCACCGGCCGGTGGCTTCACCTACTCACGCACGTTCCGCCGCAACGCCGACCGATTCATCGCAATCGGCCTCGACGCCAACCAGTTCTCGGAGTCGCTGCTGGCCAGTAAGCGCGGCATCGTCAACGCGCA
>CAMDDA010000012.1 GCA_945890755.1 Candidatus Kuenenia stuttgartensis | reverse complement strand
CCCACGGCCGGGGCCTGCGGCGCCAGAGGCGCAGCGAGCGTGCCTGCGGCGGCGTCCCACTCGCCCTCGATCACGAGATCGATCACCTCGTCCTGCTCGGCCTCGTCGGGGCTCTGGCCCCGGAAGCCCGGTCGCTCACCCGACGGCGGTGTGGACGGTGCCGGCTCTTCGGCCACCCGCGTGCCCATGTCGTCGGCCTTCGAGAACACGATCTTCGGCCCCTCCCCCTTGGCCGCGTCGGCCAGGAAAAGGCTGCTCGACTTCAGCCGCCGCTCGTCCTCGCGGAGCTTGCGGAGGTCGAGGATGTCGCCGGGCCGGAGCGAGAGCCGATTGAGCACCGTGCTGTGCCGCGTGTGCGGATGGTCGCCGCGGATCCGCACGTTGATCTTGCCCACGCGATACCGCTGCCCCTCCTCGACGTTGTAGACGAGGTCGAGCTGGCCCGGCGTCTCGAGGAAGCGTGGATCGGCCCGCACGTCGGCGAACACGAAGCCGCGGCCGCCATAGATGTCGCGGATCAAGTTGAGATCCGAATCCATCTTGGCCTGGTTGAAGTGCTCGCCCCCCTTGAGCTTGATATCGCGCTCGAGGAACTCCGACTTGAACTTGCTGTTGCCGATGAACGACACGTTGCGAACGGTGTATCGCGGTCCCTCGTTGATCACGAACGTGAGTGCGGTCCAGTCGCGATTGCCCTCGTGCACCACCTCCACCTCGCGGCTCACCTTCGCCTGGAAGAAGCCGAGGCTACGGTAGTAGGCAGTGAGCGCCTCGACGTCCTGATCGATGACCTCGCGGTCGATGTCGCCGCCGATAAGCCAGAAGATGCCAGGCTTGGACTTGATCTGCGTGAGCAGCCGGGCATCGCTGGCGATCGTGTTGCCCACGAAGCTCGTCCAAAGCGCCTTTCGCCGCTGTCCCTCGTCGATGAGGAACACGGCCCCCTTGTCACCCGGCTTGCTCCCCTCGACGGTCGTCACGCGGGCCGAGTCGTAGCCCTTCTCGTGGTAGTAGGATTCGATCCGGCGGCGGGCCTCCTCGACGACGTAGGGGTCCATCGAGTCACCGACGTCGACCTCGCTCTTCTTCTTGAGCGTGCGGTTGGTGACCGAGCGATTGCCGACGTACTTCACGTAGCGGAGCATCGGCCGCTCGACCACCTGGAAGATCACGACCACGCCCTCGGGCATTCGCACATATTTCGGATGGACGTCGACGAACTTCCGCGAGCGATGCAGCGTGCGGACGTCCTCCTCGATCGCCTGCGGATCGAAGATCTGGCCGGCACGGGTGACGAGCTTGGGAAGCTTCGAGGCCTCCGTGGCATGGTTGCCCTCGATCCGCACCTCGATGATCCGGTCGGCGGGGTTGCCGGCAGCGACCAGCGGCAGCGGCTCGACCGGCGGCAGCGAGGCCGGCGGGGCGGTTTCTCCCGGCACTTGGCCGCCGGCCGGGACTGCCGACAGCAGGCAGGCGCAGGCTATCGCCGACCAGAGCGGCCCGAGAACGGCCGGGCGAACGCAGGGCAAAACGCGGAGGTGCATCAAGTGCGGCACTGCAGAGGGGGAGCGGCAAAGCCGCGGAGAAATAGCGGAGCACCGGTCGCTGTCACAAGCCGAAAAGTGTCGCTTCGGGGGCGGCTTGCCCAGACTGCGATTCTTGACTGGCCCGCTCAGACCGCGGTACCGTTGGGGGTGCGGTCGGCAGTGTGCCCGTGATGCAGCCGCAGCCTGTCGTTGCAGCGGCACAGCACCTTCATCCGATCCCACGGCCGCACAGCCGGCCCATTTCATGCCGCCGATGGTCATCGATCTGCGTCGCACCGAAGATGCCCGCGACGTCGTGCATCGCGCGGTGCAGGCCCTCGCCGAAGGGCTGGCGGTGGCCTTTCCGACCGAGACCGACTACGTGATCGCGGCAGCGGCGCGGGCCGCCGGAGCCGCCGATCGTCTTCGCGGACTCGCGGCGGCACATCCCGACGAGCCGCCGCTCACGCTCGCGCTCAAGAGTGCCGACGAGGTGCTCGACTGGGCTCCCGCGATGCCCCCGATCGGCCGGCGGCTGTCGCGGCGGTGCTGGCCCGGACCGGTGGCGATGCTCGTGCCCGACGACCACCCCGAGAGCCTGGTGTATCGGCTGCCGGAAGGGTCGCGCCGGGCGGCCGTCACCGCCGGACGGCTGCGGCTGCGAATCCCCGGGCACCCGATGCTTGCCGAGTGCATGAAGATGCTGGCGGGACCCGTGCTCCTGGCCGAACCCGGCGACGAGCCTGCTGTCACGGCCGAGGAGTTGATCACGCGGGCTGACGGGGCGGTTGCCATCGTGCTCGATGACGGCCGCACCCGCTATGCCCAGCCGGTATCGACGATCGCGGTGGCAGACAATGCATTTCGGATGGTGCGGCAGGGTGTGGTGGCCGAGGAGACCGTCCGCCGGCTCGCGAGCCTGATGGTGCTCTTCGTGTGCACTGGCAACACCTGCCGCAGCCCGATGGCTGAGGCGGTGTTTCGGCGGCTCGTGGCGGAGCGGCTCGGCTGCCGACCCGACGAGGTAGATCAGCGGGGTGTCGTGGTGGCGAGCGCGGGCCTCGCGGCCTGGGGGGGCGGGCCGGCGAGCGTCAATGCCGTCGAGGCAGCCGCCGAACTGGGGGGCGACCTGGCCAGCCACGAGAGCCAGCCGCTCACCGAGGCCCTCGTGCGTCAGGCCGACGTGATCCTCACGATGACTGCGGCCCACCGCGACGCGATTCTGGGCCAATTTCCCGAGGCGGGGGGCCGCGTGACGATGCTCGCACCCGACCGCCGCGACGTCATCGACCCCATCGGCGGGCCGCCGGAAACCTACCGAAAATGCGCCCGGCAGATCCACGGGCATCTGGTTGCCAGAATGGATACACTCAAGGCCGAGTTCCCGCGGCAGTGAGCGGGCGGCTGCGACCATTTTCACGGAGTGTTTCGTCCATCATGCGGATTGCAATCGGCAGTGATCATCGGGGTGTCGCCGCGCGGCAGCGGCTCATGGGGCTGCTCCAAAGGCTCGGCCACGAGATCATCGACTGCGGCTCACATGGCGAGGATGCCGTGGACTATCCCGACGTGGCCGCCGACGTGGCCCGCCGCGTGAGCGGGGGCACGGTCGATCGCGGCATCCTCCTCTGCTGCACAGGCGTCGGCATGGCGATCGCAGCCAACAAACTGCCGGGCGTGCGGGCGGCCACCTGCCACGACGAGGTGACGGCGGAGATGAGCCGGCGGCACAACGATCTCAACGTGCTCTGCCTTTCCGCCGAGATGATCGGTCCGGAGGTGCAGGACAAGCTCATTCAGACCTGGCTCACCACCCAGTTCGAGGGAGGCCGGCACGCCCGCCGTGTGGCCAAGATCGCGGCGCTCGAACCCGACTGCTCCGACGTGACCTCCGCGAAGTAGCCGGCCGGCTGTCGGGCCCCGGTGAATCCCCTCCCATACTTGCCCCCAGGCGCAAACTGCGGGATCCCCTCCCCATACAAGCCCCCAGGCGCAAACTGCGGGATTCCCTCCCCATACAAGCCCCCAGGCGCAAGCCGGGGGATCGTTGGCCGGTACGGGACGGGATCCCCTCGCTCGCGCTCAGGGCTTGTATGGGACGGGATCCCCTCGCTCGCGCTCAGGGCTTGTGTCGGAAGGAGCACCGCAAGCCGGGGGATCGTGGCCGTCCGCCCGGGCCGCGCAAACGGGCGAAGCCACGGAAACTCGGCGCGTCGTAGGGGTCGTGCCGGCCCGACGGCTAAAAAACGATGAATTTCGGCCGCCGCATTCGTTGAACCGGCCGACGGGCTGGGTATCGTCGAGTCCGTGAACCTGTGGCTCGGAGCACGTGCACCGAGCCAGCTTTCTCCTGGAAGTGTCACGGCATGCCGCTCGCCCCCCACCCTGATTCGGAAGAAGTCGACTGCCTGCTCCGCAACGCCGAGTTGCGAGACGCCATCGAGCCCTACCTCGATGAGGCGATCTGGGAGATCGACTTTCGCTCGCTGCCGACGGCGGCGGAGAACCGGTTCCTGGAGTCGATGCTGGCCTGGGAGTTGGCGCCGCTCGTGCCCGTGGCCCGTTGGTTCGACCCGCCGCTGGCGATGCAGCCGGCATGCACGCTCGACGACGAGCAGGTGCGGGAGCGGCTGTGGGAAACGATCGATCGCCTCTACGAGAAGCGGATCGTGCTCGACTTCACCGACCACCTTCCCGACCGCGAGCTCTACGCGGTCATTCGCCGTGACATCTTGCCCGCGCTGCTCAAGCAGGTCGATCTTCCCGACAACTACACGCACTGGGATTGCAGCTGCACCGGCGACGACGACCGGACCGTGTGGCTGATGTACTACGCCAGCGACGACGAGCGGGAGGAGTGGCGGCTGGAGGAAGGCCGCGAGCCGCCACCGCGGCTCGTGCCGCGGTATCCGCGGGCGATGCCGGCCGCACCGGCATGACGTCCGGAATCCCCCGGGCTGCGCCCGGGGGCTTGGTTGGGGTCACGTCGCTCAGGTTGCCAACGGCCGTGTCATCTCCACCGGCACGACCCACTGGTCGTACTGCTCCGGGGTGACGTAGCCCAGCGTGACCGCCGCGGCCTTCAGGCTCGTGCCCTCCACGTGGGCCTTCTTGGCGATCTTCGCCGCCTTTTCGTAGCCGATATGGGTATTGAGCGCCGTCACGAGCATGAGCGAGTCGTCGAGGTGGTGCTGAATGCGGGCCAGGTTGGGCTCGATGCCCGTCGCACAGTGGATCCGCATCGAGTCGCAGGCGTCGGCGATGAGATCGGCGCTCTCCAACACGTTGTGGATCATCACAGGCTTGTAGACGTTGAGCTGGAAGTTGCCCTGGCTGCCGGCGAAGGCCACGGCCGCGTCGTTGCCGAACACCTGGGCGCAGACCATCGTCATCGCCTCGCACTGCGTCGGATTCACCTTGCCCGGCATGATCGAGCTGCCCGGCTCGTTTTCCGGGATCGAGATCTCGCCGATGCCGCACCGCGGGCCCGAGGCGAGCCAGCGGATGTCGTTGGCGATCTTGAGGAGGGCCATCGCCAGGCCCCGCTCGGCTGCGCTCACTTCCACGAGGGCGTCGTGGGCGGCGAGGGCCGCGAACTTGTTGGGGGCCGACACGAACGGATGCCCCGTCTCCTCGGCGATGAATCTCGCGGCCACGTCACCGAACCGCGGGTGGGCGTTGAGTCCCGTGCCCACCGCCGTGCCGCCGATCGCCAGCTCATACAGCCCGGGCAGCGCCCGTTCGATTCCGGCGAGACGGTCGTCGAGCTGGGCCCGCCAGCTCGAAATCTCCTGGCCGAGCGTGATCGGCGTGGCGTCCTGTAAGTGCGTACGGCCGATCTTCACGAGATCGGCATGCTGCTGCTCGAGCCCGAGGAAGACGTCGCGGAGCTGCCGGACGGCGGGCAGCAGGCGGCCGTGGATCACCTCGACGGCCGCGATGTGCATCGCCGTCGGAAACGTGTCGTTCGACGACTGGCCGCGGTTCACATCGTCGTTGGGATGCACGGGCTTCTTCGAGCCCATCGCGCCGCCGGCGATCTCGATCGCGCGGTTCGAGATCACCTCGTTGGCATTCATGTTCGACTGCGTGCCGCTGCCGGTCTGGAAGACCACGAGCGGGAAATGATCGTCGAGCTTTCCGGTGATCACCTCGTCGGCCGCCTGCGTGATCAGCTTCACCGTATCGACCGGCAGCTGACCCAGTTCACCGTTGGCCAAGGCCGCGCACTTCTTGAGGATGCCGAGCGACCGCTTGATGGCCCGGCCCCACTGGAAGCGATCCACGCCGATCTTGAAGTTGTCGCGCGACCGCTCCGTCTGGGCGCCCCAGTAGCGGTCGGCGGGCACCCGCACCTCCCCCATGCTGTCGGACTCGGTGCGAAACGCGGGCGTGGCAGCGGACATCGGCAGGCCTCATGGCGATGTAGAACGGTGGGAAGTGACGCGGATTGTCCGGCCACATGGTCCACTTTTCAACGGCTCTGCTGCCGCTGCGGCTATCGCCGCAGGATGCGGCGCGGCTGGGCGGCGGCGCGTTCTGCCGGCGGCGGCGTGACGACCGCCTCGGCCTGCGCCGTCGTGGCGAGCGCCAGGGCGAACCAGCCCTCGGCGCACGTCGCCTGCACGGCTCGGGCGTCGGTGAGCCGCGGATGCATCGCGATCGTGTCGGGCAGGATCTTCACGGGCCGGTCCTTGGCAAACACTTTGCCGAACACCGTGCGGAGTGCGATCTCCATGCGGCCTTGATGGCCCGGGCCGCCAAGCTGCACCGGGCCCTCGCGTTCGAGCACGACCTGCGCGCCGGAGCCTGACGGCCGGTAGGCCACGCGGGCCACGATGTCGTACCAATTGCGGCGGCCGCTCTCGAGCGCGTCGAGGGCCACCCGCAGGTGCACCAGGCCGTCGCGGCACTCCACGTGCAGTGGCGCCTCGGCGGCGAACGTGATGCTCACGCCTTCGGGCAGGTCGTCGGGAATCCGCGGCGGGATGCCGAGCCGTTCGCAGATCAGCGTGATGAGCGCCTCGAGGCTCATCGTGTGGCCCGCCAGGCCCAGCCGGTCGGTGGCGTTGTTCACCGACGAGTCGTGCACCTGGAGGCTGAGGAGTGCCTCGTCGGGCGCCCGCGGCCGGGGCGTGTGGGCGGCGAGCTGCCCGTCGCCGGCGAGCCGCAGCCGGACGGTGGCCTGCGTCGCAGTCGTCTCGAGGGCCGCGGGCGTGGGCTCGAGGCCGAGGCCGACGAGCGGCTCCCAGATTCGTTCCCGTACCCGCTCGGCCATCTCGGCGAACCGCGGCTCAGCCTGCGAGTCGACCTCGCGGCAGGCGCGGCTGATGATCCGGCCGTTCACTTCGCGGGTGGCCTCGGCCCGGCTCTCGTCGTGCTGGCTGCGGGCGATGGTACGAACCAGCGAGCCCATGATCGGCACACCGTCGAAGCTCGTCTCGATGTTCGCCAACTGCGATTCGTTGGAGGCGGTGCCGACGGCGGCGCTGAAGGCCAGACCAGAAGCGGAGAGCGCGATCGGCTTGCGGACGACGAACGATGCCGCGCCGCGGGAGTGGATCGCGACGGGGCCGGCCTCGGTGACGGTCCGGGACGCCACCTCGCCGTTGATGAGCAGTTCCATACGAATGCTCGACGTATCCGGCACGAACCGCACCTCGGTCGATTGCTCGACCGTGCGGGTGCCCCGCACCTTGCGGCCGAGCACGAAGTCCTGCAGCGGGCCCGTCGTGACGGTGGACTCCGGCAGCAGCCGGGAGACGAACTCCTGATGGACGGCGACCCGCACGTTCGGCGCGAGGTAGTGATCCTGCACGGCGCGAGCCACGCCCCGGGCCGCCGCGGCAGGAGCTGCCGACACTGCGGCCAGGGAGTCTCGAACGGCTCCCGCAGTGGCTCCCCTCGGAGCCGACTCGAAGGCCTCGAGCGCCGCGAGCAGCCGCATGGTATCGCGGGCCGCAGCCGTGCCGGCGAGCAGGTCACCCATGTCGCCGCCGCCGGGAGGTCTCGCCGGCGCACCGGCTTCGGCCGCCACCGCGGCCGCCGACCGCCATACTGCGACACGTCGCGCAACGGCGAGCGCCGCCCGCCGCGTGTCGGTGGCGACCACCGGATCGGCCGTGCGGTCGGCGGCAGCCATGCCCTGGGCGACCGCGTCGCTCAGCGCGAGGAGCAGGGCCGGAGCGTCGGCGTCGTGTGGGCCCGAGGCTGCGAGCACGGCGTCGAGCTGACCGCGGGCCGTTCGGCACCAGGCTGCCACGTCGCCGGCAGTGCCGCGGGCCGCAGCCGCATCGAGCCGGTCGAGTTGCTCGTGGAGCTTCTCCGGCCGGGGCCACTGCCGAGTGCTCGTCGATGGATCATCGAGCGGAGCGACTGCTTCTGAGGGAGCGGTCTCATCTGCCTCGGCGCGAAGCCCGCGGCGTTCGCTCCAGAGCCGTTCGAGGAGCCGGCCATTGCCGAGTGGCCCCTCTCGATGCGACGGCTGCCCGTTGAGGCGATCGACGAGACGGTCGCGGAGCCTTCCACCGTCTGCGGCGGACGGCTGACGGTCAGGTGCGTCGGCCCAGTTCACGCTGTCGGGGTCGGTCCACTCGGCGCCCGGCAGTGGCGCGGCAGCCGCCGGCTGCGCGGCAACGTCTTGCTGCCGGCCGGCTGCGGCCTGCGGCGTTGCCGGCTGTTGATCGGCCGGCTGCCGCCTGTGCATCCGGGCGACGAGTGCCTTCAGGGGCTCGCTTGCAGGGGGTGGTGCTGCCTCACCCTCGACCGTCACATAGCCCGGGTCTGCTGCCACCGGCTCGGCGGGGAGGTCGGGGACAACGGGCTGGGCGGGAGCCGACGCCGCGGCGATCGCAGGCGTGAGCGGGGCCTGCGGTCGGGGCACGGCCTGGGCGACGAGGAACGCTGCCTGTGGTGCGGCGGCGCCTTCGAGCGCGAGTCGCTCCGGCGGCGTGGTGGCCAGTGCTTCGGCCAGCCGCGCGAGATCGCCGACGGCAGGCTTCTCGGCCACCGGTTGGTGCGCAGACCGCGCGGGGGCCGCTGCAGCCGGCGGCGGGGCTGACACGACTGCCTCGTTCGAGGCCGGGTCTTCGAGTCCAAAGAAGGGACGATCGACGCCGTCCCCTTGGATCGCAGCCGACACCGCGGCGGCGCACAGAAGCCCGGCCACGAATGAGCCGCCGAGAACTCGGAGAGCTCGGGCGTCGTTCATGCCCGTGCGTGCCGCCATGCGTCACCGTCTTGCCGCTGCTGAAAACGGGCGCACGACTCCGCCGCCGCCGCCACCCCCGTCAGATCGACAGGCGCTCGCGGAAAAATCGATTCACACGGACGAGCCGGCAGACTCTGCCTGCCAGCGGCCTGGGTTCAGGCAAGCCGGGCAGACTGGGCGAGCCGCGGCTCTTCGAGCATCGCCGTCCAGGCATCGATCACCGCGGCCGGATTCGCATTGCGCTCGACGGCCGCGAGACAGGTGAGTGTCTGCTGGAGGGCGGCCAGCAGTTCATCGGTGTCGGCCGGCTGTCCCGCGACCGGCTCCGCGAGCACCGGATCGGCTGGCCGGTCGCCGGCGGCCTCGTGACGGATCGCCGCCCGAAAAAACTCGACCGCCGTCTCGAGCACGACCCGCAGCCGGGCCCGGCGCGGTGGCGCCTCCTTGCCGGCGGCGTCAACGAGCGCGATCGTCTCCCGTGCGAGTTCCACTCCGCGCAGTGGCCGGCGGGCGAGCGCCTGGATGAGCGTGGCCCGAAACGCCGTCACGGCCGGGTCGAGCAGCAGCCGGCCGCGGGCGAGACTGCCACCGCTGGCCGCGGCGGCGGCATCGAGCAAGGCCGGAGCGATCGTCTCGCCGGCATGTTCCCGCGCCAGGATGTCGCGGACGACGCCACCGTCGAGCGGCGCGAAGCGGATCGTCTGACACCGCGATCGTATCGTTGGCAACTGCCGTTCGAGCGACGTGCCGACCAGGATGATCACGGCTCCTTCCGGCGGCTCTTCGAGGGTCTTGAGCAGACAGTTGGCGGCTTCGTCGAGCAGTGCGTCGGCATCGAGAACGATCGCGGTCTTGCGGACGCCGACGGCGGGCCGGAGCTTGATCCGCCAGCAGAGTCCTTCACGCATGCGGTTGTCCGGAGGCCCGATGAATGTCTCGAGCGGAATGGACGCCCTGTCTTCCGGCTTCGCCACCACGTCGATGTCGGGATGACTGCCGGCATCGGCCTGCATGCACGACGCACACCGTCCGCAGGGCACGAGGCCGGGGCCGACCGCATGACATGCGAACGCCTTGGCGAGGGCGAGTGCGAACGTGCTCTTGCCCACGCCCGGCTGACCCACGAACAGATACGAGCCGCCGACGCGGCCCCGCTCAGCCGCGGCTGCAAACCGGTGAGCGATCGCGTCGTGTCCTTCGATGCCTTGCCATGCCATGTGTCAGCCCTCATTCAATTCGCTACGGCGCGTTGAGTCGCGCACCACAACGGGAGGCGAGGGGGTCGGTGCAAGCTCGAGGAGCATTGGACCGAGTCTTCGAGGTCCCGCGACGAGACTTGTACCGCCCCCGAGCCGGCGCTCGCTGGGAAGGCGCCGAAAACGTGGCTTCATCGGATGCAGACCGCATTCCTCTCGGCTCGCGCCTCGGGCTTCACGGCAACGTTCACGCAACGCGTCTGGCTGCATCACCGTCACCCCAGTTCTTTGAATCGTGCGGTGACGGCCGCGCGGATTCGGGCGGTCACTTCGTCCGGCCGCGCCGTCGCGTCGATCACGACGATGCGATCGGGGGCGGCGGCGGCCTCGGCGAGATAGCCCGACCGCAGCCGCTGCCGGTAGTCGTCGCCGCGATTCTCCAGTTTGTCGAGCGGCCGGTCGAGCCGGCGGGAGGCCGTCTCCAGATCGACGTCGAGCAGGAGCACGAGGTCGGGCATGAGGCCGCCGGTTGCGATCTCGCCCACCGCGCGGATCGTATCGGGGTCGAGGCCGCCGGCATGCCCCTGGTAGACGATGTTGGCCAGGAGGTAGCGGTCGGAGACGACCCACTCGCCGCGGGCGAGTGCCGGCCCCACGACCTCGGCCACGAGCTGCGCCCGCGCCGCCATGTAGAGAAACATCTCCGCCGTCGCCGCGAGCTGGAGGTCGTGGCGGTCCAGAAGAATGCCGCGGATAGCATCGCCGGTGGCCGTCGAGCCCGGGTCGCGGCAGGTGGTCACTGCATGCCCGCGCGAGCGGAGCCACTCGACGAGCGGGCCGACCTGCGACGACTTGCCCGAGCCATCGATGCCGTCGAGCGCGATGAACCGGCCGGGCTGTGGTGTCATCATGGGATCACCGGGCCACGAGCCGCTGGATGCCGAGCGGATCGGAGGGGTCGAGCGGTCGAATGCGGTCGCAGACTTCCCGGGCCGTCTTGCGGCGGCCCGTGTCGAGCAGGCAATGGACGAGCCCCTTCGCCGCCTCGAAGAAGGGTTTGTTGCCGGCGAGCGCATAGGGGAGCGGCTGCGGGCCGCCGGCGGCGTCGAGGGCCCGGCAGCAGAGTTCGTAGGCGCGGCCGAAATGGCCGCGGGCCAGCTTGGGGTCCTCTTCTTCCAGGGCGATGAGTCCGAGTTGAACGTGCCCCTCGAGGAAATCGGGGCACTCCGAGAGGAGCCAGACCAGTTCGTCGCGGGCGATCTCCGTCTCGCCCGCCTCGACCATCGCCTCCACCTCTTCGATGTCTTCCCGCCGCCGGCGGCCGCACCGCGGCTGCACGATTTCCCACTCCGGCCCGGCGGGCAGATCCCGCCGCTCGACGCGGAGCTTGTCGCGGCCTGATCGGCGGGGCGAGGGGGTGGACATGGGGAAGACGGCTCGCAGCGGGCGGCTACACTCGCCCCCGTTGGAACCCACGGAAAACCCGATTGCAAGAGGCAGCAGGTGGGCAGGCAGGTGACGGCACGGAAGCGACGGCGACTCGAGCAGGCCGTCCCGGCGGTCGCCCAGCCTGCGATCGCCCGGCCACTGCTCAGGTGGTATGCCCGCGCGAAGCGGGATCTGCCCTGGCGGGGAACGGCCGATCCCTACCGCGTGTGGGTGAGCGAGATCATGCTCCAGCAGACGCAGGTGGAGCGGGTGCGGGGCTATTTTGCGCGGTTTCTCGAGTGGTTTCCGACGGTGCACGATCTGGCGGCGGCCCGCGAGCACGACGTGCTCCGGCGCTGGGAGGGGCTCGGCTACTACCGGCGGGCCCGGCAGCTGCACGCGGCGGCGCGGCGGATCGTCGCGGATCACGACGGGGAGTTTCCGCGGACGGTCGCCGAGCTGATGGCGCTCCCCGGCATCGGCCGCTACACCGCCGGGGCGATCGCGTCGATCGCCTTCGACATGCCTGCGCCGATCGTGGAGGCGAATTCGCGCCGCGTGTTCGCGCGGCTCGTGGGCCACGATCGGCCGCTGGGTGGTGCGGCGGGCGATGCGCCGATCTGGGAGGTCGCCGAGCGGCTCGTGCCGACGCGGGGCGCAGGCCGTTTCAATCAGGCGGTCATGGATCTCGGCGCCATGATCTGCACGCCAGACCGCCCGCTCTGCGCCCGCTGCCCGTTGGCCAACGTGTGTGTGGCGCACGCGACGTGTCGGGTCGACGAGATTCCCGTCAAAGCGCCGCGGCGCCGGTCGCGGCAGATGCACGAGACGGCGGTCGTCATGCGACACGGCGGCCATGTGCTCGTCGAACGCAGGGGGCCGGGCCAATGGTGGGAGGGGCTCTGGGATTTTCCGCGGGATGCCGCGGCCACGGGGCGAAAACTCGGAGCCGTCAGGTACACCGTGACGCACCACCAGATCGAGTGCGTCGTCCGTGAACGATCTGCCGCCCGCCGTTCACCCTCGACGGACAAACGGCGGTGGGTGACCGTGGCCGGCCTCGCGACGCTTGCGATGACGGCGCCGGGCCGCCGGATCGCCGCCCTCCTGAAACAGTCCAGTTCCATCTGATACCCTGACCCTGATACCCTGCCCGTCGGCCGAGTTCGATCTTGAATGACCCCGTTCCGGAGCCCCGCCGTGCCTCGCCATCTCGCGACCATCCTCGCCCTCGTCTTCGTCTCCACCGCCTCCGCGGCCCCGGGCGATCCAGAGAAGCCGCTCGATGTGCTGCTTGTCGCCGGCGGATGCTGCCACGACTACGCCACGCAAACCCAGATCCTGAAGAAAGGGATCGAGGCCCGGGTGCGGGCGCGGGTCGAGGTGGCCTACAACCCCGACACGTCCACGAAGGCGACGTTCGACATCTACGCCAAGGACGACTGGGACAAGGGCTACGACGTGATCCTGCACGACGAGTGCTCTGCCGACGTCACCGACCGGGCCTACATCGAGCGGGTTCTCGCGGCTCATCGCCGGGGCACGCCGGCGGTCAACATTCATTGCGCCATGCACTCCTATCGGTGGGGCGACTTCCGCAAGCCGCTGCCGGCCGGAGCCGACAACGCCGGCTGGTACGAGATGATCGGCCTGCAGTCCACGGGGCATGGCCCGCAGCATCCGATCGAGATCGTGTGGACGGAGCGGGCACACCCGATCGCGAAGCCGCTGACCGACTGGACCACCATCAACGAGGAACTATACAACTCGCTGCAGGTGCTCCCGACGGCGAAGGTGCTTGCCACGGGTCGGCAGGTGGTGCCGGCGAAGCCGAAGCCAGGGGAGGCGGCTGATCCGGCAGCGAAGCCGACAGAGGTCACGGCCCCGGTCGTGTGGACCAACGAGTACGGGCCCAAGCGCACGCGGATCTTCAGTGCGTCGCTGGGACACAACAACGAGACGGTCGCCGACGATCGCTACCTCGATCTCGTGACCCGCGGCCTGCTCTGGTCGGCCGGCCGCCTGGGCGACGACGGCACGATCGCCGCCGACCTCGTGCTCTCCGCCGGCGAGACGGCAGCCGCGACCGACTGGGCGTCGGGCGTGACGCTGCCGGTCGAGGAGCGGACGAGGGCCGTGCGGCTGTTCAACGGCCGCGACTTCACCGGCTGGGAGGGGCATGTCGATCCCTACTGGTCGATCGAAGGAGCCGAGCTCGTGGGCAAGAACACGGCCGAGAATGCCCCGAAGGTGAGCACCTATCTGCTGACCACGAAGCCGTATCGCAACTTCCGGCTCTTGTTCGAAGGCAAGCTCGTGACGAGCGAGATGCACTCGGGCGTCGCGATCTGGGGCAAGAAGTTCGAGAAGGACGGCGAGGCGTCGAGCTACCAGGGCCACCTCGTGATGTTTCCCTCGGGCTGGGGCCTCTACGATCTGTACCGGCGCAACGGCCTGAGTGGCGACCAGCAGGGGCGGGCCAAGAAGGCGGGCAAGCAGCATGACTGGAACCAGATGGAGATCCTCGCCATCGGCAGCCGGATTCGGTTCGCCGTGAACGGCCAGGAGGTGCTCGACTGGACCGACCCCAAGCCGGAGTTCTGCGGCGAGGGACCGCTCGGCCTGCAACTGCACTCCAACAAGGTGCCGCAGGAGGTGCGGTTCCGCGGCCTCGTGCTCGTGGAGAACCCGCAGGACGTGCTCGTCACGGCCACGCCGACGCCCGCGAAGTAGCGATCCGGGCTTGCAGCGGCTGATACCATGTCAGCTATCGCGAACAGGAGACTTTTGATCGATGGCACGTGCGGCGCTGGCGCTCGAAGACGGGACGGTCTATGTCGGTGAGTCGTTCGGTGCCACGGGCACCGTCTCGGGCGAGGCGTGTTTCAACACGTCGATGACCGGCTATCAGGAGATCCTGACCGACCCTTCCTATCGCGGCCAGATCCTCACGATGACGGCGCCGCAGATCGGCAACTACGGCGTCAACGAGGCCGATGTCGAGAGTGGGAAGCTCCAGATGGCCGGCTTCGTGGTCCGCGAGGCGAGTCGCATCGCGAGCAACTTCACCGCCACCGGCACGCTCGGCGACTATCTCGCGCGGGCGGGCGTCGTGGGGCTCGCCGGCATCGACACGCGGGCGCTCGTTCGCCGGCTGCGGATTCGTGGTGCGATGACGGCCGTGCTCTCGAGCGAAATCCTCGATGCCGG
This sequence comes from Candidatus Kuenenia stuttgartensis, assembly GCA_945890755.1. Lineage (GTDB taxonomy): Bacteria > Planctomycetota > Planctomycetia > Pirellulales > UBA1268 > QWPN01. The sequence goes on along the minus strand of CAMDDA010000012.1, from coordinate 18,098 downwards.
CAGGCTCGTGGAGATGGCCCGGTCGGCGCCGCCTCTTGTCGGCCGCGACCTCGTGAGTGAAGTGATGCCGGAGGCAGAACGCGGCTGGAGCGAGCCGCTCGACACCTGGGCGGAGCCACTGCCGCAGCCGACCGAAGGGGGTGTGATGCCCGCGGTGCCGGCCTTCGGCGTGGAAAAGCACGTGGTTGCCCTCGACTACGGCATGAAGTGGAACATCGCGCGGCACCTGGCCAGCACCGGCTGCCGCGTGACCGTGCTGCCGGGCAGGGTGTCGGCCGCCGACGTGCTCGCGCACAAGCCCGACGGCGTGTTCCTCTCGAATGGCCCCGGCGATCCCGAGGTCCTCACGTCGTGCGTGGAAACGGTCCGCGGCCTCGTGGGCCGGGTGCCGATGTTCGGCATCTGCCTCGGCCACCAACTCCTCGCGCTCGCCTGCGGGGCGAAGACGTTCAAACTCAAGTTCGGCCATCGCGGCGCCAATCAGCCCGTGATGGATCTGACCACCGGCAAGGTGGAGATCACGTCGCAGAACCACGGCTTCGCCGTGGACGAGGAATCACTGCCGGCGGAGCTGGAAGTGACGCACCGCAATCTCAACGACGGCACGATCGAGGGGCTGCGGCATCGCTCGGCCGCGGCCGCCAGCGTGCAGTACCACCCCGAGGCGGCTGCCGGCCCCCACGATTCGTCGTATCTGTTCGCACGGTTTCGCCAGATGCTGGCATAACCGGCACGATCGGAACTGGCCGGGCGAAATTTCTTGACACGCCGAAAGCGTGTGCCAATGTTCAGGTGGAGTTGCGGCCGCCCCGTGGCTCCACCGTCTGCACCCGCCGCCTCGGGTGCGTCGGTCCCTTCCTGTCGCCCGGAGTGTCTCTCCATGAGCCGCCTGTTTTCCTGTGCCGCCGCCGTCGCCGTCCTGCTTTCGGGCGTCGTCGCCGACGCTGGTTTTGGTCACCGTCATCGCTGTGAGCCGGGATGTGCCGCCGTCGAGCCCGGCTGCTCGGCGTTCGAGCCCGCCTGTGCCATCGATCCTGCGTGTGGCTGCGAGCCCGACTGCGGCGCCGTGAGCTGCTGCCCGACGAACCCCTGCATCAAGTACCACCACAAGCACGCGCACCGGCACAAGCACGCCCGTGGCTGCTGCCCGGAGCCGACCTACGAGACGGTGCTCACGCCGACGAGCCCCGAGACCTGCTGCACGGTGAACGTGCCGGTCTGCCTGCCGGCCTGCTGCCAGGGCTGCCCCTGTGAGACCTCGCGGTGCACGCTCCTCGGCTGCGGCCAGGTGCGATACGACTACGGCTGCGGCTGCTCGGTGATCATCCGCTTCCAGATGTGTGGCGACATCCTCGTCACGTAGGTCGGCTTCTGACGAGCGGTTTCTCGAGATCTGCTGGCGAGCCCGCCGGGCGTCCATGGACCCGGCGGGCCGCCCCCCCATACAAGCCCCCAGGCGCGAGCCGGGGGATCGCCCCGCGCACGATCCCCTCGCTCGCGCTCAGGGCTTGTATGAGACCTGGATACAAGGCGGGGACTCCCCGCCCGATACAAGCCCCCAGGCGCGAGCCGGGGGATCGCCCCACGCACGATCCCGTCGCTCGCGCTCAGGGCTTGTATGAGAGTTGACGCGAGCCGGGGGATCGCCCCGCGCCCGATCCCGTCGCTCGCGGCCACGGCGTGGATGAAACAACGCTCAGCGGCTGCCGCGGCGGAGGCGGGAGAAGAGGCTGCGGTAGTCGCCGGGACGTACGGCGAACACGGCCGGTGCCGCAGCAGCGGCCTCGGCGAGATCCTCTTCGATCACCACCATGTCGGCGTCGTCGTCGGTCGTCGCGGCCGAGGCGTTGCTCGGTGGTATCTCCGCACCGCACGACGACTCCCGCGGCGATTCGACCGGGTTCGCCGGCTGCCGCGACGCCACGGGGTCCGCGGCCTGCCGGCCCACCGACGCGAGCAGTCGTGCCAGCGCCTGGCCTTCGCGGCTCGACACCTGCGGGCAGCCGCTGAAGCCATCAGGGCCCTGCATGGCGACCCGGTCGGTGCCGTCGCCATCATGCTCGAACAACTCGGCGAACGGATCGCCGCCGGCATCGAACACCATCTCCACGTCCGGCCCGTGCCAGATCTCGCCCACACCGGCTGGCTGTAGCCCCGTGCCGGTATCGGATGCAGCATCCTCGAACGGATCCTCATCGAGGCCACCGAACTCGATCATCTCGAGCGGCTCGTCCTCGACCACGTGCCCGCGGGGTGGCAGTTCCTGCGGCGGCAGCGTTCGACGCTCATCCCGCGGCTCGGGACGGGCCGGGGCGTGCTCCGGCAGCGCGAGCCCCGCAGGCACGGGCAGCCGCTGAATCTCCCGGAAGGCTGTTGCGATATCGGCCGTCGTGACCCGGCGGCTGGCATCACCCGCGATCACGAGTGCCTGATCGCAGAGTTGGTTGATGAGCCGCGGTACGCCGTCGGTGGCCGCGAACACGGCGTCGTCACAGCCATGGTCGAAGAGCCGATCCCAGTCGAGGCCGGCGGCCTGCGTCTGCGTGCGGACATACGCCAGCGTCTCGGCGTGATCGAGCGGCTCGAGGTAGGCCCGGACGGCCACCCTCTGGGCGAGGCTTTCCATCCGCGGGATGCCGAGCAGTTCCTCCAGCTTCGTGGAGCCCGCGAGCACGATGTGTACGGCCGGTAGCGGCGTTGGCACATTGGTGAGCAGCCGCAGTTCCTCGATCAATCGTGTCGGCAGCGTGTGGGCCTCGTCGACGAGCAGCACGAGCCCAGACCCTGCCGCAGCGAGGCCTCGGATCCGTTCCACGACGGCCATCCGCAGTTCCCCTTCGTCGCCGCGGTAGGGCTCGCCGATCGCCGCGAGGATCGACTGCCACAGAGCCCGCCGCGTGCAGATTCGGGCGCCCGAGAGAAAGGCCACGTCGAAGTCGTCGCGGGCGTGCTCGGCCACCTTGGCGAGCAAGAGCGACTTGCCGGTGCCCGGCGGGCCGACCACGAGCGCCACGCCCTCGGCCCGCCGGATCGCCCGCTCGACGGAGTGCAGCGCGGCATCGATCGCCCTCGCCGGGTGATAGAACTGCGGCCGTGGCGCGGCCATGAACGGGCGGGACGACGGGTGCCGGCGGGGCGTGAGCATCGGGCAGATGGCCTCCGAGGTGATGCAGATGATTTCGACCAAGTCGCAACCCTTCCTGCACCATCTGCCGGGGGCGTAAACTGTTGGGATCGGGTAAACCGCCGTCAGGATGGCCGGTGGCGCCGACTATGACGCCGGGGCTCGAGCCGCTTCCTTCGGGTGAAGAATTTGTTTCGGGTCAAGATTTGCGGTGTGACCACGCCCGATGACGCCCGACTCGCCGCCGACTCCGGCGCCGACGCGATCGGCTTCAACTTCGTGCCGGGCTCGGTCCGCTGTCTCGGCGTGACGGACGCCCGTACGATGACAGCCGTCGTGCCGGCAGGCGTGCTCAAGGTGGGCGTCTTCGCCGGTGCCGACCCGGCCGCGATTCGTCGCATCGCGACGGAGGTCGGTCTCGACGCCATCCAACTCCACGGGCATCTCGACGGCGCCGCGGCGCCGGTCGATCCGCCCGCCGCCGCCGCCGCACTCGCCGGACTGAAACTCATCCGCGCCGTGCGACTCGAGAGCGACGGCCTCGCTGCCGCCCGACGGTGGCTGGCAGCGGCCGAGGCCGCCGGGGCGACCATCGAGATGGTGATCGTGGATGCCAGCGTGCCCCGCACCGCTGCCGGCGGCGCGCTCGGCGGCACCGGCGCCCGCGTCGATTGGGCGGCACTCGCGGCCGAACCTCCGCTGGGCATCCCACTGGCGGTCGCCGGCGGCCTCGACCCCGGCAACGTCGCGGAGGCCATCCGCATCACTGGCGCGAGCGGCGTCGACACGGCCAGCGGCGTCGAATCGGCCCCGGGCCGCAAAGACCCGACGAAGGTGCGGGCGTTCGTCACCGCAGCACGTCAGGCCTTCGCTGCTCTCTGATCGCGATCGAATAGCAAGGCCAAGGATCGCGACGCCAAGCGTGGGGTCGGGGCTGCCCACTGCCCCGAGAGCCGGACGCTCGCTACGGACATCCTGTCCTTCGCTCGCTCGGATGCCGCCTTCGCTTCGGCATCCTGCCTGCGCTCGGCGGCATACGCCGGCTCTCAGGGCAGTGGGCAGCCTCTCGCAAGTTCAAGCCGTAGGCCCGTTGCTCCGCAACGGGCTGCCCGTCACGGAGTGACGGGCCTACGAGAACCAAAGCGGGGAGGCGAGGGGGTCGGTGCAAGCTCGAGGAGCATTTGGACCGAGTCTTCGAGGTCCCGCGACTCGACTTGTACCGCCCCCGAGCCGGCGATCTGCATATGGCGGCCTCGAATACAAAGGGCCGATCCCTTGGCCGTCTCCTCCCCGCAGCGTCCGGCCCCGACCCGGGGGCGGCTGTGCAGATTGGGGTGAACGGCTAAGATTTGGGCGTTCACTAGCCGGCACGCATACGTGCCGCCCTCGTCCACGTCTTCATTCGCCCACGTTTCGTCCCATATTCCGTCACTTCAAGGAGGCCCCTCGTGTCCCACGTCGAAACTCGCCTGCCCTATAAGGTTGCCGACCTCTCGCTCGCCGACTGGGGCCGCAAGGAGATCATGCTGGCCGAGAACGAGATGCCGGGCCTGATGGCGCTGCGGCAGAAGTATGGCCGCACCAAGCCGCTCACCGGAGCTCGGATCGCCGGCTGCCTCCATATGACGATCCAGACGGCCGTGCTCATCGAGACCCTCAAGGAGCTCGGGGCCGAGGTGACCTGGAGCAGCTGCAACATCTTCTCGACCCAGGACCACGCCGCCGCGGCGATCGCCAAGGCCGGCATCCCGGTCTATGCCTGGAAGGGGCAGAACAACGAGGAGTTCGACTGGTGCATCGAGCAGACGCTGTTCTTCCCGGACGGTGAGCCGCTCAACATGATCCTGGACGACGGCGGCGACCTGACGTCGATGGTGCACACCAAGTTTCCGGAGCTGATCGGCGGCATCCGCGGTCTCTCCGAGGAGACCACCACGGGCGTGCATCGGCTCTACCAGATGCACGAGAACGGCGAGCTGAAGCTGCCGGCGATCAACGTCAACGACTCCTGCACGAAGAGCAAGTTCGACAACCTTTATGGATGCCGCGAGAGCCTGGCTGACGGCATCAAGCGGGCCACCGACGTGATGGTGGCCGGCAAGGTGGTCGTGGTGGCCGGCTACGGCGATGTCGGCAAGGGCTCGGCCCATGCCATGAAGTCGCTGGGCGCCCGCGTGATCGTGACTGAAGTTGACCCGATCAACGCCCTGCAGGCGGTGATGGAAGGCTTCGAGGTGACCACGATGGAAGAGGCCTGCTCGAGGGGCCAGATCTTCGTGACGGCCACCGGCTGCCGCGACGTGATCCGGGGTGAGCACATCGCGAAGATGCCCAACGACGCGATCATCTGCAACATCGGTCACTTCGATCTCGAGATCGACGTCGCCTGGCTCGAGAACACGAAGGGGATCAAGAAGGTCGAGATCAAGCCACAGGTGGATCGCTACACGCTCCCCTCGGGCAACAGCGTGATCGTGCTGGCCGAGGGCCGGCTCGTGAACCTCGGCTGCGCGACGGGCCACCCCTCGTTCGTGATGAGCACGAGCTTCACCAACCAGGTGCTCGCCCAGATCGCCCTGTGGACGGAGGGAGACAAGTTCGATATCGGCGTCCACCGGCTCCCCAAGAAGCTCGACGAGGAAGTGGCTCGCCTCCACCTCGACAAGCTGGGCGTGAAGCTCACGAAGCTCACGCATGAGCAGGCCGAGTACCTCCACGTGCCGGTCGATGGGCCGTTCAAGCCCGAGTATTACCGCTACTAGGCCGCGGGCGGCTTCCGCCGCGGGATCCCCTCGCTCGCGCTCGGGGCTTGTATGGCGCCCCCGGTCATACAAGCCCCCAGGCGCAAGCCGGGGGAACGGGTTCGGATCCCCCGTTCGCGCTCAGGGCTTGTATGGCGTCGGGGATAGCCCGTCGTTTCACGGGAAACACGAGGCCGGGGTGTGCTACCATCCCGGCCTCGTTTCGTATCCAGACTCCACGCCCGAGGAACCAGCCACCCATGCCCACCGTCGCTCCGCTCCGCGGCCTCCGTTACGACCCCAAGCACGTCGGCGCCCTGTCGCAGGTGATCGCGCCCCCGTACGACGTGATCGATGCCGCCCTGCAGACGAGGCTCTACGAGCAGCACCCGGCCAATGTGATCCGGATCGAGCTCAATCGGGAGGAGCCAGGGGACAGCGAGCGGAGCAACAAGTACACCCGTGCCGCCAAGTTTTTGAAGGAGTGGCGGGAGCAGGGGGTGGTGATGCAGGAACCGGCGGCGGTGCTCTACGTCTACCACCAGATGTTCGAGGTGGAGGGACGGAAGCACGTGCGGCGGGGCGTGATGGCCCGTGTGCGGCTGGAGCGATTCGGCACCGGCAACATCCACCCGCACGAAGAGACCATGTCGGGGCCAAAGCAAGACCGCCTGCTCCTCACGCGGGCCTGCCGGGCGAACCTCAGCCAGGTGTTCGGCCTCTATCCGGACCCTCAGGGCGAGGTGCAGGCGCTGCTGGACGCGGCCGTGAAAGGGCAGCCGCCGCTCGAGGCAACGGACCATCTCGGCGTGAGCAGCCAGATGTGGCCGCTGGCCGACGAGGCGGTGGCGGCGAAGGTGGCGGGGCTGATGGGGCCGAAGCCGGTGTTCATCGCCGACGGGCACCATCGCTACGAGACCGCCTGCAACTACCGCGACGAGGTGGCCGCCGCCTGGGCGACCGAGCACGGTGGGGCTGAACTCCCCGCCGACCACCCGGCCAACTTCGTGCTCATGATGCTCGTGGGCATGAGCGATCCAGGGCTCATCGTGCTGCCCACCCACCGCCTGTTCGTGCAGCCGGCCGTGGCGTCGGCGGATGAGTTGAGGGCCAAGCTCGGCGACTGCTTCACCACCGAGGCGGCCGGCACGGGCCCCGCGGCGGCGGACGCGGTCTGGGGACTCATCGAGGCGGAAGATGAGCAGGGAACGCTCGGCCTCTATACGACCGGCGATCAGGCCTGGACGCTCGCCCGGATCACTCCCGCCGGCCGGGCCCGGATGGACGCCGTGGCCAGCGACCACGGCCCCGCCTGGAGAAACCTCGGCGTGTCGATCCTCCACCGGCTCGTGATCGGCGACCTCCTCGGCGCGAAGGAGATCCCGACTCCCGGTTACGTGCACCTCGTCCGTGAGGTCGTCGACGGGCTGGGCAGCGGGAAGTACCCATTCGCCGCGCTCGTCATGCCGGCCACGGTCGACGACATCAAGCAGGTGAGCGAAACGGGCGAACGGATGCCCGCGAAGAGCACCTACTTCTACCCCAAGCTCGCCAGCGGCCTCGTATTCAACCCGCTCGAGTGATCCCCCGGCTCGCGCCTGGGGGCTTTTATTCGGTGCGCGTCGATCCCCCCCGGCCTGGGTTTTATTCGCGTCGGTCTCATACAAGCCCTGAGCGCGAGCGAGGGGATCTCGTGCGCGTCGATCCCCCGGCTTGCGCCTGGGGGCTTCTATTCGGTGCGGGGCGATCCCCCGGCTTGGGTTTTATTCGCGTCGGTCTCATACAAGCCCTGAGCGCGAGCGAGGGGATCTTGTGCGCGTCGATCCCCCGGCTTGCGCCTGGGGGCTTTTATTGGGTTTCGCCGGTTCCACGTGAAACCGGATAGCCGCGGCTGCCTGCGCAGGCTTGGAGGGGGGCGTAAGCAGCGGCGCCTGCGCAAGATCGCCGGTTTCACGTGAAACCGTGACGTCCTGCTGGGCCGACCTTGCGCCGCGGGGCGGGTTTCGCGGGGCGGCGCGGGCAACGTGACGATCGTGCTCGAAGTGGCCGATATTCCGAGGGCACGTGTCGTGCGACGGAAATCGGCGGAAGGGATTCTGCGCGTGGGAAGGATTCTCTGCGTGGCCAATCAGAAGGGCGGGGTTGGCAAGACCACCACCGCCTCCAATCTCGCTGCGGGCCTCGCCCGGGCCGGGATGCGCACGCTCCTCGTCGATCTCGACCCGCAGTGCAATGCCACGACCGGCTTCGGGGCCACGCCCGCCACCACGCATCCACTCGTCCTGGAGTCGCCGCTGTGCGAGTCGGTGGTGGAGACCGGCGTGCCCGGCCTGTCGATCCTGCCCGGCAGCCGGAGCGTCCGCGACGTGGAGCGGATCGCCGCGCAGGCGCGGCAGGGCTCGGCCGTGCTCGAGAGCCATCTCTCGCGCGGCCTCGGCGCCTGGGACTACTGCCTGATCGACTGCCCGCCGTCGGTCGGCGAGCTCACCCGCACGGCGCTCGCGGGGAGCACCGAGGTGCTGATGCCGATCCAATGTGAATACTTCGCGCTCGAGGGGCTCACCCAGATGATCGAGGTGATCCGCGACGTGATGCAGGAGCGGCCCGGCCGGCTGTCGTTCAGCGGGATCGTGCTCACGATGCACGACGCCGCACTCGAACTCACGGCCGAGGTCGAGGCCGAGGTCAGGGACTTCTTCGGGGAGATCGTCTTCGAGACGGTGATCCCGCGGGACGTCGCCGTTTCGGAGGCGCCCAGCCACGCCCAAAGCGTGATCGACTACGCGCCGCGCTCACGGGGAGCGCGGGCCTACACGGAACTCTGCATGGAGGTACGCGACTGTGAGTAGGGAACGACGCCTGGGACGCGGATTGGAAGCGCTCTTGGGGCGGGCCGGACTGGAGCCGGCGGCCCCTGTCACCAACGGCTCGGCAGCCGTCGCGACCGCGCGGCCGGCGGCGGCTCCGGGGGCGGCCGGTCTGGGCGCCGGCGCGGCCCGGCTCATCCTGCACGCGCCCGAGGAGCTGGAGCAGGTGGCGTCGGCCCTGCCGACCAACGACGTTGCGACCCTGCTGATCGACCCGAATCCCTGGCAGCCGCGGAGCGTACTCGGCGATGCCGATCTCGCCGAGCTGGCGGCGAGCCTGAAGGAGCACGGGCTCGTGCAGCCGATCGTGGTGCGGGCCCTGGGGGATCGCTACCAGCTCATCGCCGGCCAGCGGCGGCTCGCCGCAGCGCGGCGGCTCGGCTGGGCGCAGGTGCCGGTTCGCGTGCTCGACGTGGACGATCGGCAGATGGCGGAGATCGCGATCGTCGAGAACCTGCAGCGGCGCGACCTCGACGCGCTGGAGAAGGCGGCGAGCTTCAAGCAGTACCTCGCAACCTGGAGTTGCACGCAGGATGAGCTCGCGAAGCGGCTCTCGGTCGATCGCTCGACGGTGGCCAATCTGATTCGGCTCCTCGAGCTGCCGCCGGCCGTGCAACAGAAGCTCCGGTCAGGCGGGATCTCGATGGGCCACGCGCGGGCCCTCTTGCCGCTCGGCGATGAAGACGAGCAGCTGCGGCTGGCAGAGCGGGTCGTCGCCGAGGGACTGTCGGTGCGGGCGATCGAGACGGAGGTCCAGGAGATCATCCGCAGCGAAGAGGCCGAGGACATCGACGTCGGGCTCGCCGCAGCGCGGGTCGCCTCGGAGGCGGCGCATGGAACCGGCGTCGCGGCCCCAAGGCGGAAGCCGGGCCGGCCGGCGACGCGGCGGTCGAGCGAGATCGTGGCCGTGGAGAACCAGCTGCGGCGGGCACTCGGGGTGAAGGCGGTGGTGCACGCCAACGGCAAGGGAGCCGGCCGGATCGTGATCCCGTTCGCCGACCTCGACGAGTTCCAGCGGCTCCTCGAGCACGTCTGCGAGTGAGTGTGGTGGTCTGGTACACTCGCCAACCGCCCGGGGCGTAGCGCAGTTGGTAGCGCGCTTGGTTTGGGACCAAGAGGTCGAGAGTTCGAATCTCTCCGCCCCGATTTTATGCGGAAAAGAGCCGCAGTCCGGCCCAAACGGCGAGCAGGGCCGCGAGCGTCGTGCCGATCACGTAGGCCACGGCCGGCACGATGCGGCCCGCCTCCAGCATCTCGACCGACTGGAAGGCGAACGACGAATAGGTCGTGAAGCCGCCCAGCAGGCCGACGAGCAGGACTGTTTCCTGGGCTGTCGAAAGGCTGCCGCGGAAGCGGGCCACGGCGACGATTGCCCCGAAGGCGAACGACCCGATCACGTTGACCGCCAGCGTGGCCCACGGGATTTCGGGGCCAAACAGCCGCAGCGACAGGGCGTTAACGCCGGCGCGGAGCAGCGTGCCCGCCGCACCCGCGGCGGCGAGCCAGAAGGCGTGATCGGGCGACATTGCGAAACCGGCTCCATGGTCGAGGCCGCAGTCTGGCATCCCCCCCAGGAATCGCCAACGGCGCCGGGGGTTGACCGGCGACTGGCGACGGCTAGATTTTGATGAGCCAAAAAAATGAGTTTGGCAACCCAAAAATTTGTTTTTGAGGATCCTCATGGCGGTGAGCGGCGGCTGCGGCGTTCGGTCTCGCGGGTTCAGTCTCGTGGAGCTGCTCGTGGTGATCGCGATCATCGGGACGTTGATCGGTCTCCTGCTGCCCGCCGTGCAGTCGGCAAGGGAGACGGCTCGGCGGAGCGGCTGCAGCGTAAACCTGCGGCAACTGGGCGTGGCGATCCTGGCGCATGAATCCGCGCAGCGCCGGCTCCCGGCTGGCTATGTCACGGAGCCTGGCCGGTCGCCGGTCGATCCCGCCTCCCGCGACCGGCCCCCCGGCACGGGTTGGGGGCTCTTGATCGCCACGTACCTCGAGGAGTCGGCCCTCGCCAACCGCTATCGTCCCGCAGCCGGGACCGGCGTCGGGGCGAGCGAGAACCGTCCGGTCGTGTCGGAGTCGCCGGCGATCTTCCGCTGCCCGTCCGATGGCGGGCCGCGCACGCCCTTCGCGGTGCTCGACGAGGCGGGCAGCCCGCATCCCAGCGGTGCGGTCCTGGGCCGGTCGAGCTACGTGGCCAATGCCGGGCACGCCGAGCCCTGGGCGGAGCCGCTCGAATCATGGGAGGGGAAGGCCAATGGCCCGCTGTACCGCAACAGTTGGCTACGGGTCTCGAGGGTCAGCGACGGGCTGTCGAAGACCGTGTTCCTCGGCGAGCACTCGCAGCGGTTGTCGCAGAAGGCGTGGGCGGGAACGCTGCCCGGCGCCGCGAGCCATCCGGGAGAAACATTCGCGGCGGTCGCCGGCTCCGAGCCTGACGGAGCCGCCACGCTCCTGCTCGTCCATAGCGGACCGGCCGACGGCGAGGCCGAGGTCATCCATCCGCCCAACGACCCGATGGCCCACGTCTGCCAGATGTTTTCGGACCACAGCGGCGGCTGCAATGTGGCCTTCGGCGATGGAGCGGTGCGGTTCATCGGCGAGTCGATCAACCTGAACGTCTGGGCCGCGCTGTCGAGTGTTGCCGGTGGCGAGGCGGTGGCAGATGCCCCTTGAATCCCCGGGAATCCGGCCGCAGTGGACCACGGTGCGACCCGTCGCCCGTGGCCTGTCGCTGGCGCTCGTGTTGGTGTTGACGGCGGCTGTGGCCGGCTGCCGCCCGCGGGCACCGCAGATCGACTTCGCCAATCGGCGTTACTCAGCTGCCCTGCGGACGGCGGCCAACACCCGGAGCCCCGAGCGGCTCGGGCGGACGAAGGCCCTCATTGCCCGCGACCGAGCGGCCGGCGCGATCGGTGCCGAAGAGCACGAATGGTACGTGGAGATCATCGCGCTGGCGGAGGCGGGCCGTTGGGCCGACGCCGAACGGCGGGCCATCGACTTTCGCCGTGATCAACAACGCTGACATGGCCCGGCGCCGCCACACCCAGCGGCGGTGATCCGCGGCGCGGGCGATCGATTGTCAGGCTGGAAGCCCAAACGGCTATACTCGCGACCCGGCCGAACATTGTCGGAGAATTCGCGTAGACATCGTTCGTGCCCTGGTTTCGATGCCGTCTTTCGTGGCACGCCCCGGGTTCCGGAGTTGCTGCCCCACGACACCGTTCTGCGACGTTGGCTTGGAAGGGGATTGAATACTGATGAATCAGAGAACGCTGCTCGACCTCGCCAAGAAGCACGGCACGCCGCTGTTCGTCGTGGATCATGCCGAACTGCGGAAGAACTACGCCCTGTTTCGCAAGCACTTTCCGCGGGTGCAGATCTACTACGCGGTGAAGGTGAACAGCGATCCCGCGATCGTGAAGACGTTCTACGAACTCGGCGGCAGCTTCGACGTGGCGAGCATGCAAGAGTTCCACACGGTTCACGAGAACATCAAGAAGCTCCCCGCGAAGGAGCGGCAGGACTTCATCTGGGACAAGGTGATCTATGCCAACCCCATCAAGCCGATCGAGACGCTCCGCGAGCTCGACAAGTACAAGCCGCTCGTGACCTACGACAACGTCGAGGAAGTGAAGAAGATCGCGAAGCACGCGCCCCATGCGGGCCTCGCCCTGCGGCTCCGGGTGCCCAACACCGGCTCGATGGTCGAGCTCTCGAGCAAGTTCGGGGCCCTGCCCGGCGAGGCGGTTGATCTCATTCAGTGCGCGCACGACCACAAGCTCGTGGTGGAGGGGCTGTCGTTCCACGTCGGCAGCCAGTGCACGAACCACGAGAACTACATCCAGGCTCTCCATCTCTGTGCCGGCATCTTCGCCGAGGCCAAGTCGCGGGGCTTCGACCTCAAGCTGCTCGACATCGGCGGCGGCTTTCCCGCGGCCTACGATGCGTCGGTGCCGAAGTTCTCGGCGCTGGCGAAGAAGATCAACCACGAGATCGACCGGCTGTTCCCGAAGTCGATCGAGATCCTCGCCGAGCCGGGCCGGTTCCTCGTGGCCTCTGCCGGCACTGCCGTCTGCAAGATCATCGGCAAGGCGGTGCGGAACGAGAAGCTGTCGTATTACGTCGACGACGGCGTCTACCACACCTACTCGGGCGTGATCTTCGACCACTGCACCTACCACTTGAAGAGCTTCAAGAAGGGGGCGACGCAGATCTGCGCCGTCTTCGGCCCCACCTGCGACGCGCTCGACACGATCAGCCTCGCGGAGCAACTGCCCGACCTCGAGATCGGCGAGTATCTCTACAGCGAGAACATCGGCGCCTATTCCGCGGCGAGCAGCACACACTTCAACGGCTTCCCGCCGGCGAAGGTGATCCACGTGAATCAGTGACGCGTCTCTTGGAGGCCCGTCACGGAGTGACGGGCAAGCCCGTTGCGGAGCAACAGGCCTACGAACTCAGCAAGCCCGTTGCGGAGCAACAGGCCTACGCGCCCAGCAAGCCCGTTGCGGAGCAACAGGCCTACGAACTCAGCAAGCCCGTTGCGGAGCAACAGGCCTACGGGCCGCTCAACCGGGCCGGACCGCTTCGATGAGGTGATACCCTTTCACCTCCTCGCGGGCGACGTTCGTCCACATCTGCGGCAGGTGCTCGACGTACCACGTGGGCTGCTTCGTGACCACGAGCAGCGTGCCCCCCGGCGCGAGTGCCAGGCGGGCTGACTCGACGAACAACTCCGCGAGTCGGAAGTCGGAGTAGTACGGCGGGTTGGCCAGGGCGAGATCCCACGTGCCCGGCTCCGGTACATGCCCCTCCGCCTCGAGCGCCACCGTGAGATTCGTGAGGCCGTTGTGCTCGGCGGCCCAGCGGGTGCATTCCACGGCCCTGGCGGCGGAATCAAAGGCGTGCACCCGCACTTTCGGATCACGGGCTGCAATGCCGAGGGCCACGCAGCCGCTGCCGCAGCCGACGTCGAGCACGCGGGTCTCCGCGGCCACGTCCACGGCGTTGAGCAGATGCCGCGCGGCCGGATCGATGCGGCGGTGTGCGAAGACGCCCGGCCGGGTGCGAGCCGTCAGCAGCCGGTCGCGGTCCCGAAACACGACCTCGCACGAGAAGTCACGAACTTTCGCCGGCTCACGCGTCTTCTCGACGATGTAGGCGATCGTCCGCGGCTTCGGCCCCCTCCTCGAGTCAGCATCCGTCTCGGGCCGCACGCGGACGGTCTCGCCCGTTTCGGCCAGCTGCTCGCGGAGCCACTTGTCGTGCGGATTGTCGATGGCCGCCACGAGCCGGCCGCCGATGGCGAGGTTCACGAGCGCCTGCTGGAGGATTTCGCGGGTCAACTCCGTCTCGCCGTCTTTCGAGAGCGGCACGACCGCGAGGTCGTAGGGCCCCGGCGGCATGTCGGCCACGCAGGTGGCGCGGAGGTTCGACGGCGACGGACTCCACGAGGCCCGCGCCGCATCGCACGGATGCAGGTCGAGGAACCAGGCGACGACGCTGGCGTCGGGCCGCTCGACAGCCAACGCATGGGCTGCCTGCGCCCGGCCGGTGGTGGTGCAGACGATCCGCGTGCCCGGCAGGCTGCGGGCGACGGCCAGCGCATGGGCTTCGGCCGGTCGGGCGGGGAGTGAATCGGCGACAGCGTGTGGCATCCAGGCGAGCATACGTCGCCTGCGGGCCGCCGCCATGCCGCCGCCCAAAATGGCTCACTCGGGGCGTTGCGGCCGCTGGGGACGTTCGCCGCCCGCACCCCCTGTCCCGCCGCCCCCTGTCCCGCCGCGCCGCCGCTCGTGGAAGTCCTTGGCGAACGATTCGAACTCGGTGCGATCGAGCTTGCCGTCGCCGTCGGCAAGCCGGGGGATCGAGCGCATAGAAGCCCCCAGGCGCAAGCCGGGGGATCCCGTCGCTTGTGCTCAGGGCTTGGATGGAGCCAGCGGCTCGAGCGTGAGCGGGTCGCGGAGCGGGAGGTGCCGCACCTCGCCGCCGAAGAAGTCGTTCATCGTGGCTCGTTTGTCGAGGTCGCCCGCGGCGATCTCGTCCCAGTCGCCCACCACCAGGATCGCCATCTTCTCCGGGTCGAGGTGCTTGCGGGCCACCCGCTGCAGGTCTTCGCGGGTCACGGCGTCCACTTTGCCGCGGAACGTCTTCCAGAAGTCCTGCGGCCGGCTCGTCCATTCGTCGTTGACGAACACGCGGAGCATCTGCGGCTTGCTTTCGAACTGTCGGGGGAATGTCTCGATCAGGCCCCGCTTCGCCGTCTCCAATTCGTCGTCGGTCACCAGTTCGTCGCGCACCTTGCGGATCTCATCCATCACGATCTTCGTCGCCAGGGCGACCGTGGCGTTCTTGCTCTCGAAGCCCGCGCGGAAGTCGCCGGGATACGTCACCCGCGGCGTGATCGTCGATCGCACCGAATAGGCAAGTCCCTCGTTGCTCCGCACCTGCTGCATCAGGCGGCTGGTGAACCCGCCGGCCCCGAGAATCTCGTTGAGCAGGAGGAGCGGGATCGCATCGGGGTCGTCGCGCTCGATCGAGCGGCAGCCGAGCAGGACCTTGCCCTGCGGGATCTCCTTGGGCACGTGATAGAGACCGGGCTCGAGCGTCGCCGTCGGTGGCACGGGATCCGCAGCCACGCTCCCCCGCTCCCAGCCCGTGAGGGCCTTCTCGAGTGTGGTGAGCATCTCGCGTGGCTCGAAGTCACCCGATACCGCGACGATGGCGTTGCCGGGATGGAAAATCCGGCCATGCATTTCCGTGAGCCGGTCACGGGACACCGCCTCCACGCTCGCACCGGTCGGCTCCGCCGATTCGAAGTGCTCGGTGCCGTAGACGAGCCGCTTCCACTCGCGCGACAGGATCGACGCGGCGTCGTCGTTCCGCTGCTTGAGCCCCTCGATGGCCCGGGCCTTCGCCGTGTCGAGCCGGCCCTGATCGAATCGGGGCGTGCGGAGCATGTCGAGAAACAGTGCGAGGCTCTCGTCGAAGTTGGATTTCAGGGAATTGAGCGTGGCCGTGGTGAAGGTCTCATTGGCCGAGACCGACGCCTCCGTGGCGAGGAAGTCGAGCGTCTCGTCGAGCTCGGCTGGCGGCAGCTTCGCCGTGCCCCCTTCGCGGACCATCCGAGCCGTGAGGGCTGCGAGGCCCGGCGTGTCGGCGGGATCGAGTGACGCGCCGCCTTTGAACGTGATCGAGAGATTCACGAGCGGAAACTCGCGCGACGGCGCGAGGTACACGACCGTGCCGTCGGGCAGCACGTGCCGGAAATCGGCCGCAGCAGGCGGCTCGTAGGCCAGCGGCTTGAACGCGATCTTCTCCGGCCTGTCTGCGAGGGCGGCGGCCGGCGCGGCAGCGGCTGACGCCGGCTGTTCACTCGCTGCAGGAGCGGTGGCGACGGGCTTCGGCTTCTCCGGGGGCGTCGCCACCGGGGCGGAGCACGAGGCGAGCAGGCAGATTCCGAGGAAGCACCAGGCCGCGGGGCCGACACCTCGTTCATCCAAGGCCCCAGGCGCAAGCCGAGGGATGATCGGGGTGGAACGCGGTTTGATCCCCCTGCTTGCGCATGGGGGCTTGGATGAGGTGAGACGCGCGATCGAGAGGCGATGCTTCATGATGGGTGTTCCTGCTGGGGCTGCGGCCGTCACTTCGACGCGCGTCGGTAGGTTGCGACGCTGCGATTCGTGGGGGCGAAATAGCGGTTCGCCACGCGGCGAATATCGGCCGCCGTCACCGCCTCGTACTTGGCGGGACCGTCGTTGATCTCCCGCCAGTCGAGCACTGCTTCGGCGAATGCCAGCTGGATCAGCAGCGACATGTTGTTTTCGAGCTTGCGGTAGTTCTGAGCGGCCACGCGGTTCTTCACCTTCCGCAGTTCGCGGTCCGGCAGGTCGGCTTCCTGGAGCTTCTCCAGCTCCTCATACCAGGCCTGTTCGAGCTGCTCGGGCGTGGACTCGCCGCGGGTCTCAGCCGAGACCGCGAAGAGCCCCGCGTATTTCCGGGTGTCGGACATGGCCCGGGCCGAAGAGGCGATGCCTCGCCCTTCGACGAGGCCCGCATAGAGCCGCCCCGTCCGTTCGTTGAGCACCTCGGCGAGCATGTCGAGCGGATAGCTGTCGGCGTGGCCGGCAGGCACCGTGTGGTAGCGGATCTCGATCGCCGGCGGAACGTCGCCGGCCGCGTTCATCCGCTGTTCGGCGAGCTGCCCGACCTCGAGCGTGACCACCGGGGGGGGCGACTGCGTGCCGGGGTCGAGCCGCGAGAAGTAGGTCGTGATCAGCTCCTTCGCCTGTTTCGGGTCGAAGTCGCCGACGAGCACGCCGCAGAGGTTGCCGGGCCGGTAGTAGATGTTCCAGTAGTCGAGCGCCTGCTCGAACGTGTAGCTGTTGAGATCGCTCGGCCAGCCGATGATGGGCCAGGAGTAGCCGCTCGACGCCCAGAACATCGCGTCGAACTGCTCTTCAAACTTGCCCGTGGGCGTGCTCTCCGTCCGCAGCCGCCGCTCCTCGTGAACGACGTCGCGCTCGGAGTAAAACTCGCGAAACACGCTGTCGTGGAGCCGATCGCTCTCCATCCATGCCCAGAGCTCGAGCTTGTTGGAGGGCACGGTGATGAAGTAGCAGGTGAGGTCGTAGGTGGTGAAGGCGTTCATGCCGCTGCCACCGGCCTTCGTGTAGACCTGATCGAACTCGTCCTTGACGATCGTCGCCGCCTCGGGGCCGCCGTCGCCGCGGCCCTGCTGGGCACGGATGAGCGCGTCAAGCTTGCCGCGGAGCACCCGCAGTTCCTGGGTGTCGTTTGCAGGATTCCACGGGTCGTCGATCTCCCCCTTGAAGAACCGGTCGTACTGCCGGGTCCACACGAGGCGGTTGATCTCGTCGCGAAGCTTCTTCTGCTCGGCCCGGTAGCGGGCGTCCTTCTCCGGATCGCGGGTGCCGATCGTGTCGGTGCCCTTGAACATCATGTGTTCGAAGAAGTGGCTGATCCCGGTGATCCCGGGCCGCTCGTTGACGCTCCCCACCCGCGCCACCCAGCCGGCGCTCACCACGTTCGGCTGATCGCTCCGCGGCACGAGCAGAAACTGCATGCCGTTCGGGAGCGTGAACTCCTCCACCGCCACCTGCTGCCCCCGCGCCACCGGCAGCCATACGAATACGGCAAAGAAAAACCACCGCCGACAGTTCATGCGCATCAGAGACTTCCTGTGAGGAGCCCGGGTTATACAGAATCGGGTCTGCGCGTGTCGCCGGGCCTGTCGGCCCGTAGGCCCGTTGCTCCGCAACGGGCAGTATGAATCGCCCGTCACGGAGTGACGGGCCTACGGAAGGCAACGGGCTGCCCGTCACGGAGTGACGGGCCTACGAACAC
>CAMDDA010000011.1 GCA_945890755.1 Candidatus Kuenenia stuttgartensis | reverse complement strand
AGCAGATGTGGTGGATGCCGCGGTCGGCGGCCCCCCTGAGCCAGTAGCCCGAGCACCGCACGATGTCGAGTTTGCCGGTGGGATCGTCGGCCGGGCAGTGCTTGCCCGTCTTGTCGTGCGCGCCGGCACCGTGCACCTGCCCGTCGTTCTGGGCCACGTGGAAATCGTACGTCCACGGCCGGAGTTTCTCGACCATCGCCTCGTAGGCGGGCCAGAACTCGGCGTCGGTGTAGCCCGGCTTCACGAGGGCGTGCTCCGGGGCGTTGTAGCCGAGCAGGTAGAGGTAGGTGTGGGCGAGGTCGCACTGGAAGCCGAGCGAGCCCGGCATGTCCACCGCCTCCAGGAGATCGAGCACGTCCTTCCAGGAGTGCATGCCCGCCCAGCAAATCTCGCCCTCCGCCGCCAGCCGCTCGCCGTGGGTCGCCGCCACGATCGCCGCCTCGCGGAACGTCGCCGCGATCGTCTTCGTGTTGGCCGCCGCGTTTTCCCGCCACTTGTTGACGCCGAACTCGGCCGAGTCGATGCGGATCACACCGTACTGCCGCACGCCGTGCTCGTTGAAGATCCGGGCGATCCGGCAGGCCTTCTTCACCGCCGTGATGAACTTGGCCCGCTGCATGGGCGTGCCCATCGCGGAGTCGCCCACCGTGCCCGGCCAGATCGGGGCCACGAGTGAGCCGACGGTGAACCCGTGGGCCGCGATGGTGTCGGCGATCCGCCGGATGTCGCTTTCCGAGGCATCGGGGTCGGTGTGTGGAAAGAAGAGGAAGTAGTCGATGCCATCGAACTTCTGGCCGTTGACGTTCGCCGCCGCGGTCAACTCGAGCATCCGCTCGAGGGAGATCGGCGGCTCCTGGCCGGGATCAGTGCCCTTGCCGACGAGGCCGGGCCACATCGCGTTGTGAAGCTTGGGGGCGGTGTGCGGCATTAGAGCGCCTTTCCGTGCGCGGGGAGGTCGGGGTGAACGTCGGGACCGAAGTACCGCAAGGACACCAGCGGCCCGGGGCCGGTGTTTTCCACGGTGTAGCCTGCGGCCGCGGCATCGGCCGTGATGAACAGCTCGTCGGCCGTCATCTGGCCGAACCGGATCAGCGTCGGCGTGGCGACGTCGTGAACGCCCACCCTGCCCTCGCCCTGCACCGTGATCCAGCCGCTCGCGCCCGCGTCCTGAATGGTGATCTTCGCGCCCGGCTCGAGCGTCAGCTCCTTCGCGCTGAAGAGCTGCCGGCCGTCCACGTGGCCATAGACGATCCAGCGGTCGGTAGCGCCGGGCACGCTCCGCTTTTCGTCCACCATCGGACGCAGGAAGTTGCTCTCCTTGTAGTGCGTATCGACGTTCTTCTCCCAATCGAGCTGGCCGATGATGAAGTCGAGGTCGTGGTGCTTCTCCTGCGGCATGTCCTTGACGAGCAGGCTCCACGGCACCGCCCGCCCTTCGACCAGCGACTGAAACATCGCGAACACGTCGCTGCCCCACTGCGGCTCGTAGGTGAGGAGTGAGCCCGGGGCATGGAGCACGCCCGGCGGGATCAGCCAGCCGGTGCCCCGCTCGAGCCGGTAGGCCTTGGAGTGATAGAGGATGCCGTTGTCCCCCTTGTTCCAATTCTCCAGGCAGCGGCGGAGGTCGGCTTTCGTCGTGCCTGGCTCCAGGCCCATGAACGTGTAGGGGAAGTTGTTGTCGCAGTTGTTGTACTGCGGCGGGAAGTAGTAGCTCTCCGGCTTGCCTTCCTGGCCGACGAGCTTCGCGTCGTCGAACGACTGGTGCATGTGATGGGGGATCGGCCCCATGTTGTCGAAGAACTTGGAATAGACCGGCCACTTCTTGTAGGTGTCCCAGATCGACTTGCCGACGAGCTTCGCGGCCCCTTCGCTCACGGCGTCGCGGAGCAGGAACCGCTCGCCGTCGAACACGCACCACGACAGGCCCTCGTCGGGCACGCGGCCTTCGTTCGCCGCTTCGGTCGTGCTGGCAAACCACCGCTCGTCGATGCCGCCACGGTCGAGGCCGTAGGCGTAGTAGTCGTCAGGGTGGAGGCGGACCCGCTTGCCTGGGTGGAGGAAGCTCCGTGGCACCCACGTGGGCGAAAGCCGGAGGATGCCCTTGCCGGCGTTCATCGCCTTGTCGAGGGCGGTGCCGACATTCTTGGCCTCGGGCAGCGTAGCGGACGTCTTCGATGCGGTGGCCGTGGCCATGAAGGAAACCCCTGGGCGTGAGATGCGGAATGCGAGCCCTGAGTTGTACGAATCCCCGGAAATACCCGCAAGAAGTGACGGGAATCCGTCGCTCCCACGACGGCCAGCGGGCAGCCCGCCTGTCCCGCATACACTATCGCCGTCGACGCCCTGCCATCCGCTCAACCGAACGTTCGACTCATGCCCGCCACCACGCTCGTCTGGTTTCGCCACGACCTGCGGATCGACGACAACCCGGCGCTCATCGCCGCGGCTGCGCGGGGGGCCGTGGTGCCGGTGTTCATCTGGGCGCCCGACGAGGAGCAGCCATGGCCGCCGGGGGCAGCCTCACGGTGGTGGCTGCACCAGTCGCTCGACAAGCTCGCCGCGGCCCTCGAGAACCTCGGGGCGCCCCTCGTCATCCGCCACGGGCCGACACAGGCGGCGCTCGAGTCGCTCGTGACGGAGACGGCGGCGACCCACGTGGCCTGGAACCGGCGGTATGAGCCGGCCGTCATCGCCCGCGACACGGTGATCAAAAAGAAGCTCTCCTCCGCGGGGCTCGACGTGGAGAGCTTCAATGGCAGCCTGCTCTTCGAGCCGATGCACGTGGCCACGAAGGAGGGCAAGCCCTATCAGGTGTTCACGCCCTTCTGGCGAGCACTGCTCGGCCGGGACGAGCCGGCGCCGCCGGTTGCAGGGCCCAAGAAACTCACCGCCGCGGCGGCCCGGCCGAAGAGCCTCACCGTCACCGATCTGGGCCTGCGGCCGACGATCGACTGGGCGGGCACGATGCGGACCACATGGACCCCCGGCGAGGCGGGAGCAGCGAAGCGGCTCGCGTCGTTTCTCACCGACCGGCTGGGGGGCTACGGCACCGAACGGGATCGGCCCGACCACGACGGCACGAGCAGCCTCTCGGCACACCTCCACTTCGGCGAGGTGTCGCCGCGGCGTGTGTGGCACGCGGTCCGCGAGGCGACGGGAGGAGCGCCCGCCGCGAAGATCACAGGGAGCCCGGAGGTCTATCTCCGCGAGCTCGGCTGGCGGGAATTCGCCAACCATCTGCTCTACCACTTTCCGCACACGACCGACACGCCGCTGCGGGCCGATTACGCGCGGTTTCCGTGGGCAGACGATCCCGTGGGCCTGCGGGCCTGGCAGCGGGGCCGCACCGGGTTTCCGATCGTGGACGCCGGCATGCGACAGCTGTGGGCGACCGGCTGGATGCACAACCGGGTGCGGATGATCGTGGCCAGCTTCCTCGTGAAGGATCTGCGGGTCTCGTGGCTCGACGGTGCGAAGTGGTTTTGGGACACGCTCGTCGATGCCGACCTCGCCGCGAACACGCTCGGCTGGCAGTGGGCCGCAGGCTGCGGCGCAGATGCGGCGCCGTACTTCCGGATCTTCAATCCGACAAGCCAGGCCGCGAAGTTCGATCCGGATGCCGCGTATGTCCGCGCCTGGGTCGATGTCACCGCCGCCGACTACCCGGAGCCGATCGTGGACCACGCTCAGGCCCGCCTGCGGGCCCTCGAGGCGCTCAAGGCCGTCAGCAAGCCGCGATGAGTGGCAGTCGGGTCAGGACGTGACAGGCCCGCGTGGCGTGACGGTGACTACGACTTCCGGCGTTCGATGTCGCCCTTGGCGGCGCGAACCTTGGCCTTCGCGTTCTCCTGGGCGTCGGGGTCGCCGACCTTGTTGGCCGACTTCTCCGCCTCGGCGATCAGTTTGAGGGCCGCCTTGCGATCCCCGTTGACGCTCGTCGCGTCGGCGACTGCGACGAGCGCGTAGGTGCGATTCTCCGCCCCCTCGATCCCCTTGGCGGTCGACGCGGCCTCGCCGAGCAGCTCCGTGGCCTTTTCCTTGTCGCCGCTCTGAGCCCGCACGTTGCCGGCAGCCGCGAGGGCCTCGGCCCGGGCCCGGGGGCTCTCCACGCTCCGGGCGCTTTCCTCGAGGATGGCGACCATGTCGCTCGCCTCCTTGGCCAGCCCGGCCGTGACGTAGCCCATCGCTGCGGCCGCGAGCGCCTGGGCGCGGAACCGCTCCTCGACGCCCCCGGCGAGATCCGTCGCCTTCTTGAGCTCCCGGCGAGCCGCGGCTGCATCGCCGATGCCCCCCTGCCGCACGCCGTAGATCCCGCCGGCCGTGGCAAACAGGGCCGAGCGGCTGATGTCGTCGGGAATCTCGGCCGCGAGCTTGATCGCCTGCTTGATCACGTCGCGGGCGGCTCCCTTCTCGCCGATTTCGGAGTAGACGGCGGCGATCTCGACGAGGAGTGGGGCCACAACCACCGGATTGATCACCCGCTGCGGCTCATCGGCAACGGCCTCCTCGACCCCCGGCTCTGCCGCTGGGGCGGCGCCTACCGCAGGCGCTGCAGCGTCGGCCGCCGGCTCACCCTCGGGCTTCTGTTCACCGTCAGCCGGAGCCGCTGCGTCGGCGGCGGGCGGCGCTGCGTCGGCGGCCGGCGCCGGTTTGGGCTTACGCTCTTTCGGCGGCGAGATCTTGCTGCGGGCCTCCGAGAGCGTCTTCGAGGCGCCCGACTTGTTGCCCGAGCGGAGCTGCAGCCGCGCCACGCGGGTGAGCTCCTTGGCCTGGGCCTCGTCAGACCCGGCCGTTCGCGCCCGGTCGAGCAGTTCGGCGATCGTGGGCGGATTGCGTTTCTTCGAGCCGCAGCCCGCTGTCGGCGCGAGCGACACGAATACCGCGAGCAGCGACACGGCCACGGTGGTTGGTGAACGAAACCGCATGATGTGGATGTCCTCGGGACGGTCAGAACTTGAGCCGCGCCCGCAGCAGACGGGCATGAGCCTCGGCCATCAGGTCGTCTTTCGCCGCCTCGTCCTCGGCCTCGTACGTGGCCGAGAACCGCAGGTAGCCGCCGCAGTCGTCCCACGGCACGGTGGAGATCGACAGCTCGTGAATGAGGAACTGGCTGGCATCCTGGGCGGTCGCGAAGCTGCGATCCCCGGCGGCCTTGGGTGACCGCGTGTAGAGGAAGTAGGTGCCGCCCGGCATCTCGCAGTCGAAGCCGACGGCCCGCAACACGCCCACGAGCTTCTCCAGCCGGCGGCGATACTTTTCCCGAACCTGCCGCGGAATCTCCGGATCGGCGAGTGCCGCCGCCCCGGCCTTCTGGATCGCCATGAACTGGCCGGAGTCGCAGTTGTCCTTCACGTCGGCGAAGGCCCGCACGATCTTCTCGTGGCCACACACCCAGCCGAGCCGCCAGCCGATCATGTGGAAGCCTTTCGACATCGAGTGGACCTCGACGCCGACCTCCTTGGCACCGTCGACCGAGAGGAACGACAGCGGCTCATCGTCGTAGGAGAGCATGATGTGGGCTGCGTCCTGCACCACGATGATGCGGTGCTTGTGGGCGAACTCGACGACCCGCTCGTAGAAACCGCGGGTGGCCGTCTTGCCGGTGGGGCTGTTGGGGTAGCAGAGCACGAGCATCTTCGTCCGCTCGAGCACGTCGGCGGGGATGCCGTCGAGGTCGGGGAAGAAGTCGTGCTCCGGCACGAGCGGCAGGCGGTGGACCGTGCCGCCGAACCACCGCGTGGCCGTGCCCGCGACCGGATAGCCGGGCACTGTCATGAGCGTGACGTCGCCGGGATTGACAAAGGCGGCGGGCAGCATCGCGTAGGCGGTCTTCGACCCGATGCAGTGATTGACCTCCTTTTCGGCGTCGAGCACGACGCCGAACTCCCGCTGCATGAAGGCGGCCACCGCCTGCTTGTAGGCGGCGATGCCGTTGTCGGCGTAGCCCCGGTTTTCGGGACGGTCGATCTCCCGCCGCATCACGGCCCGCACGCTCTCGGGGGCCATCTCGTCGTTTTCTCCGATCCCGAAGTCGAGCATTCGCCGCTCGGGATGGTCGGCGAGCGCCTGACGCTTCGCCCGCTTGATCAGTTCGAACTTGTAGATCTCATTGCCCTTGCCGTAGCCGGCCCCGCCGATGCGATCGGCGAAGAGATCCTGGAACCAGGGGTCTTGGTGGTGCGGGGCGGTCGCGGGGGCGGAGGAGGTGGCCATGAATGGATGCGCGTAAGGAGGGGGCGGATCGCCCAGAAGCACCGCCCGAAAGAGGGGTGATGCGGCGGACGGATTGAACACGGTGTCCGCGGTCAGACTAGCGGTTTTCTGCGGCGGAATTCAACCATTTGCTTCCGGCCGGGGCCGAGGGTGGAGTTTCCCTGAAAGGAACCCCGCCATGCACCACGCCTCCCGCCCACCTGCCGTGTTCGGACCGTTCGACGGCGACTTCGATCCGTTCGAGGACGAGGAGGAGTTCGGCGTCTTGATCACGTTCGGCCGCGCGGCGGAGTGACGTCTCAACGATCGCCATCCCACGCCGCGCAGGCCGCTTGCATCATGCCTTTCTGCGGCGACGCACGTGGCGGAAGCCGGCGATTCCGAGGCCGCTCGCGGCGAGAATCGACACCGAGGGTTCGGGGACGGCGTAGGTCGCCGATGTGAACACGATCTGCGTGCCGATCGGATTTGGCGCGAAATCCCCGATCGTGTTTGAAACGTTGAATTCAAGGATGTTTTCGCCCTGAATGAATCCGGTCGAAATCGTGAACGCGCGGGCGGTGAAGTCGTATTGGAGCAGGCCCGGCGTGATTTCGGTGCCGTTGAGGCGGATGTAGTTCGTGATCTGGCTTACGTCGGGAGTATTGTCTTCAAAATCGGGCACCTCGCCGCCGTAATTGTCGGCCGCCCACAGGCCGGTGATCTGGGCTGACGCGAAGGCCTCGGGGATCGTGAAGGTGGTGCGGAACGTGTAGAGACCCATGTTGCCGTTCACGTCCTGGTCTTCGAATTGACCAGGCAGGAGCGACGCCAGATTCGGCGTGATCCACGTTGACGTCCCCGAGTTGGCCGTCTCTGACGTCCATGCATTGACCCAGTCGGCCCGCGCTTCGCCGTTGTAGAAGTTGGGCACCGTGCCCGTGATCGTCGTCGTGCCGCTTCGGGTCGCCTCGAAGGGGCTGGCCGAGATGGTCCAGTGGGGGTCGATTTCATTCTGAGCCAGGGCCGTGCCCGACCCGCTGACGCCAGTGTTGAACAGGCCCTGGATGGCGGCGGCCCGGGCCGTCTGGGCAAAGGGGAGAGTGAGGGCGGCGACTGCCACGGCGGTCGCGACCGTGCGGAATCTCATGAGCGTGCTCCTTGCGTGCGAGAAAATGGCTGGGGTGCCCGTGCGGGCTCACAAAAATGGTGATTCGGCCCTCACCACAATGGTGAGGCCACGGTGGTTTTCTGCATGACAAGGCCTGTAAAACCTCCGTCTCGCAGACTACGAGTCCTGTAATGCAAGGTCCGTGCCAAACCCGAGTGCAGCCTGCCTCGGGCGAGATTTTTGAGGCCGGGGTTGTGGCCGCCTGGAGTCTCGGGCTATTCGTCGGCCCATGCTCGACCGCACATCGCTCCTGCTCTCCGGATTGACGCACGACAGCCGCGTGATCGAGATCGGCCCCAGCTACGGGCCCGTGGCGGCCAAGGCCGCCGGCTGGCGAACCACCGTCGTCGACCACGGCGATCGTGCCGCGTTGGTGGCCAAGTACGAACGCGATCCATCCGTCGACACGTCGCGGATCGAGGAGGTCGACGTCATCTGGGCGGGCGGGCCGCTCGCGGATGCCTTTCCGGCCCACGACCGCGGCAGCTATGCCGCGGTCATCGCCAGCCATGTGCTCGAGCACGTGCCCGACCCGATCGGCTTCTTCAAGGCGGCCGAGGCGCTCGTCGATTCCCGCTCCGGCCTGCTGCGGCTCGCGCTTCCCGATCGCCGGCTCTGCTTCGACGTGTTTCGGCCCATGTCCACCACCGGCCGGGTGCTGGCCGCCCACCGGGCCGGCGCGACACGGCACGGCTACGCCGAACTCTTCGACCACGTGGCCTATCTCGCCCGCCTCGACGGCCGGGCCGCCTGGGGAGCCGAGCCGCTCACAGGACTCGCGCTCGACCACACGCTGGAACAGGCGTACCGCCACGCCGAGCAGGCAACGGCTCCTTCCGCCAGATACGTCGATTGCCATGCCTGGCAGTTCACGCCGGCGAGCTTCGAATTGATCGTGCTGGAACTCGCAACGCTCGGAGTGATCGACTGGCGCATCGACTGGATCGAGCCCCAGCCCTACACCGAGTTTCTCGTGTCGCTGTCACGGCCCCGGTTGCCCATCGCTCCGGGAGACCTACAGCAACGCCGCGGTGAACTGCTCAAGCGGATGATCTTCGAGATGCGAGATTGTGCCGATCGGCTCGCCGTCACATGACGACGGTCACGGTGCTACAGCTGGATTCGTGGCCGGCTGCTCGTCGCCCACGAGCGTTCGCCAGTGGGCGATCGACTCGCGGGCCATCTCCCTGAGAAGCCGGAGCCGCTCGCGCTGGAGCGACTCGTCGTCGGCGAAGCGGGCCCGGCCCGGCCTCAGCCGACCGAGGAACTCGACGGCGGGCGTCGGACGAACCCACTCGACCCGCCAGTCGCAGACGCCGGCCAGGGCGAGATCGAGGATCAAGAGCGTGAATGACGCCGGCGTGAACTGCCAGGCGTGAGCATCGCGGTAGTCGTCGTCCGGCCGACAGACCGCGTCGAACAGAGTCTTCGCGCGGCCGGGAGGATGGGCGAAGGCGAGCTCGTCGGCTGCCGCCCCGGCCCCCCAGCCCGGCTGGCCGCGGAGCGTCACCGAATAGGCGACCTCGTCGAAGAGCGTGGCGGGGCAGTGCCGTTCGCGACGGTCGTGGTGGGCGAGCAGCACGCGGCCCGCCAGCGTGGGCGGGCGAAAGAAGTCGAACGACCACCGCTTGTCGGGAAGGGCGAAGACGAGATGACCGTCGTCCCGCACCAGCTGCCGTGCGCTGTCGAGGAAGGCGATCAGGTCGGGCATGTGCTCGAGCACGTGCGAGGCGATCAACGCATCGAACGTGCCGAGCTGCTCGCGGGGAAATGCGTCGTGGAGACGGCCGCCCGTCCAGAGCACGTCGACAACCTCGATCGAGTCGGGGTCGATGGCCGCCCGGGCATACTTTGCCAGCAGCCCCTCCCGCGTGTCGTGGTCCACGACGCAGGTGTTCCAGCCATCGCGCTTCGGCACGAGCGGGCGGAACGAGGCGCCGATCTCGACGAGCCGCGCGGTCCGCGGGATGCCTTCCAGGAGCAGATCCCGCCGGGGATCGGGCGGCAGCGATGAAGTGGGATCAGACATGACGGAGCACCGCCTCGCAGATCGTGTCGCCAAAACGATCCCAGCCGTAGCGTTCGCGGACGAGCGCCGCGTTCGCCTCGGCCACGATGGCATGACGCGACTGTGACCGGACGAGCGCCACGGCCCCGGCGAGGGCGTCGTCCCACTCGTCGGCCCGGGCCAGCTGGCCGATCTCGGGCGAGCTGATGGCCGCCTGGAACGTCGTCGTTGGCGTGGCGATCGTCCATGTGCCCACGGCGGCCGCCTCGAAGAACTTCAGTTCACTCTTGCAATTCGTGAAGACGTTGTCCTGCAGGGGGGCGATGTTGATCTCCACTTCGGCGATCAGCTTTTGAAGATTGATCCAGTCATGCAGCGGAAACTGCTCCACGCGATCGGCGTAGGCGGCCAGCGGTCCGGTCGAGTCCATGAAGCCCACGATGCGGACGCGGACGTCGGGATCGGCTTCGAGCAGCCGCACGAGTGCAGGGGCGGCGATGGCGAAGTCGCGGTTATGCGTGGGCGAGCCGCTGAAGTAGCCGATGCCGATCGTACCGTCGCCGCGATAGCCGCGGGCGGCCTTCTCGGCGAGCAGCAGATCGGATGTCTGCTGCTGATAGCGGTTGAGGAAGTTGGGCACCACGGCAGCCGGGCCGCGGATCACTTCGGTCATACGTGCGGCCAGAAAGTCGTTCGTGGTGATTCCCCCGTCGCACATGCGGGCCACCGCCTCCAGGCGACCGACGTAGGCGAACCAGCCGTCAAAATTCGCCGCGGAATGCGTGTCTTGGTCGAGGGTGTCGAGCACGAGGTGGACGAACCGGGTGTCGAACACGAGGTCGTCGCAGTCGAAGAGCACGGTCACCCTGTGGGCGCGGGCCAGCGCGATCAGCCGGGCGACCGAGGCGTCGTACCGGACACGGGACAGCACGAGCACGTCGAGTTCCGGGAGGCGGTTGATCAGGGCCTCGATCTCGGAACCGCTGAACCACGAAGCCGCCACCCGCCGCGGAGTCTCCTGCTGGAGGCACTCCACCATGTTGAACACCCGGTACCGAAAGGTGCTCGTATCGGGCCGTTCATAGAGCCAGGCCACACGGGGGAGGTCGGCGTCGAGTGCGGCGAGCCGGTCTTCGAGCGACTGGGCGTCCCACGGGGGCACGTAGTGGAAGCTGTCGCAGACGAGTCGTTGATACATGGCGACGCCGAGGGGTTCAGCCGGCCTGACGCAAAGGGGTGTCGGAGAGTCGGATGGGCCGCTGCTCGCAGCCGAAGTGACGGATGATCCGGGCGACCGACGTATCGAGGGCCTGATGCCAATCGCGGCAGATGCGATCGTTCTCGACGGCGGACGTGCGGGCCTCGTCGTCGCCGGCAGCCCGGGCCAAGGCGGCGAGTCCCTGGCGCAGGTGCGGCAGGGTCGGCGGCACGACGGCAATGTTGTCGGAGTAACTCGCGAGATCCTGCTTCAGGCCGCGGGCGTTGGTCAGCACGGCGGCCCCCGATGCCGCCAGGTCGAGCGGCGGATACGAGGGGTGTGGCGTGTCCATCAGCACGAAGCCGGCATCCATCGTCCTCACGAGAGCCTGGTAGTCGGCCCAGCCCAACCCGGCGACGCGGTGTGGCTGCAGCCCCCGGGGGAAGAGCAGCTCGGGAACGTCCTTCCCGACCAGGAAGACGTCCCACTGGTCAGGGTGGAAAGTGCCGTCGGCGACCGCGTCGGCGAGGGACTGGATCCCGAGTTCGAACAGGTTCCGGAGGTTGTTGGGCCGGGCGTAGAAGAAAAGTCGGCGCTTGCCGGGCTTTCGCGGGGCCGGCGAGGCGGCGGCAGGAAAAGCCGGCTCGAACCAGATCGCCCTCTCGGCCAGGTCGGGGATCGGGTCGGGGCCATCGACCAGGTGGTCGAACAGCAGTCGCGAATTGACGACCGTGAGCACGTCGGGCTCGTGGAGCGTCTGCTCGCACCGCAGCCGTTCGTCGCCATACGGATAGAACATCCGCTCGTCTTCCTGCAGCAGATAGGCGATCCGCTCACGGTGCACGGTCGAGAGCAGGCTCCGGGTCGTCCACCACGACGTGGAGATGAAGAAGTCGTCGTCGGAAACAGGCAGCTCCCGGCCGCCCCGATGCGGGGCGTAGACCACTTCCATGCGGCCTTCCAGTCGCACGCCATTGGCTTCCAGCACGCGGCCGACGGCAGCCGCATCCGGCGGCACGTTCCGCGTGACCAGCCGGAGCACGGCCTTGGAGTGGTTGGCGACGAGCGCGCCGAGCACCAGCGCGGTGCCGACGCCACCGAACAGATGTGCCGGATCGATCGCGTCGGTCACAAGGGAAATCCGCGGGCCGCCTGATGGCGCTGGAAAGCAGTCGATGGGCCGGATGGCCGGCCAGCGGGCATCGAGCCAGGCCGCAACGGTGGGGGGCGGTGGTGTCGGCGCGGCGGGCGGTTCAGGCGCGGGAGTCGGTTCGGGCGCGGGAGTCGGTTCGGGCGCCGGAGGTGCGGAGGCCTGCTCGGGCGGGATGCTCGCGGGTGGGGGTGTGTTTCGCAGCATCCGCTGCTGCCGGGCGCCGATGCGATACGCCTCCGTGAATCGTCCGACGACGGGAACACGGGCGATGCGATTGCCGACGATCGTGCCGATCTTCATGGGCAGGCCTTCATGGCAGGGGTCGTGTGTGAATGCGGGTGGCGGCTCATGCGGCTCTCCGGCGCGGTTCAGGGGCGGCGGCACCGTGTCCGAGACGTCGGACAGCGATGTCTGCGTAGAAGCGGTCGTACGCCGCGTAGTCCTCGGCAAACGCCTTGCTGACGAGCGCCCGTGTCGTGGCGTCGAGCAGAGCTCCCGCCGGAGGACCGCCGAGGCTTTTGAGCGATCTGCGATCGAGCGGCATCCCTGCCGCGTTCGCCGGCCACGGACGCCGGCCCGCCGGTGGGCTGTGATGCGGGCTCCGTGACAACGCGTCGAGCGGTGATTCCCGCAGGCCGCAGAGCTGTTCCAGTGCACGGAGGCGTGGCCCGAGTTCCTCGAGCGGGATGTGCTGCATCACACACGGATCCTGGGCTGCGTTCCATTGGCACTGCAGGTGCGGATCGTGGAGTGTTCCTGCCGCCGTGGTGTCGCGGATGAAGGACAAGAACTCGACGAACGTGGCCGTGGCCGCCACACCGCGGCCCGTCACTCGCTTCCATTCGACGAACTGATTCCAGGTTTCTCGAAAGCCCTTCTCCGGGTCGCGAACGAAGTGCAGGAAGCTACTGACTGCGCGATGGGCAGGGTCGCGGATGACCTTCACCGTCAGTTTCCGCACCGGTCCGGCAAGTGCCCGGAACACTCGGTCGGCAAAGTCTGATTGAGCGGAGGTGTGGGCATACCAGAAGAGATGCATCTGGTCGGGGTATTCCCTCTCCGCCTGCTCGAGCAGGCCCGTCTGAAAGAGAAACCACTTGAGCATCGTGGTATTGGCCGACTTGTGAGCCCAGCAGACGGCGATCGGAAAGTCGCGTTCCACGAGCGGGCATGTGGTCCCGAGACCGTTGGGAAACGCCAGATGGGGTTGCCAGGCAGTCATGGAGGGGGCACGCGACGGGGCAATGTGGGCAAGGGGCTTATCCCAAACCCGTCGGCCCCGAGACAACCCCAATCCCGCCGCAAAAAAACAGATGGCCCGGGCCTTTCGGCCCGGGCCATCCTCGTTCCCAGTCGTTTCACTCGTCACCCGCCTTGCGTAGGGGCGGGGGCTCACAGGAGCCGGCTCGCCGCGATCACTCGCAGCAGGGGACCTCGCGGTAGACCACCTTCGGCACGCAGCGGGTCACCGTGTAGGCGACCTGCTTCGGCACCATCCGGCAGACCTCGACGGTCTTCGTGTAGTGAACGGGCCGGGTGATACACACCGGCACCTGCTTCACGCACGTCTCCTTCACCATCGTGCAGACCTTGTAGCACTCCTCACGGCTCCGCTCCTCGCGGACCATGCGGCACACCTTGTAGGTGCACGTGCGGACACGCTGCTCGGGCACCATCTTGCAGACCTGGTAGGTCCGCACCCGCTGCTCGGGCACCATCGTGCACACCTGGTAGGAGCAGGTCTTCACCTGAACCTCGGGCACCATGCGGCACACCTGGTAGGAGCAGGTGCGAACCCGCTGCTCCGGCACCATGCGGCACACCTGGTAGGTGCGAACCCGCTGCTCCGGCACCATCTTGCACACCTGGTAGGTGCACGTCCGAACCCGCTGTTCCGGCACCATGCGGCACACCTGATAGGTGCGAACCCGCTGCTCCGGCACCATGCGGCACACCTGGTAGGTGCACGTCCGAACCCGCTGCTCCGGCACCATGCGGCACACCTGATAGGTGCAGACCCGCTGCTCCGGCACCATGCGGCAGACCTGGTAGGAGCAGGTGCGAACCCGCTGCTCCGGCACCATCTTGCACACCTGGTAGGTGCGGACCCGCTGCTCGGGGACCATGCGGCACACCTGGTAGGAGCAGGTGCGAACCCGCTGCTCGGGCACCATGCGGCACACCTGGTAGGTGCGGACCCGCTGCTCGGGCACCATCTTGCACACCTGGTAGCTGCACGTCCGGACCCGCTGCTCGGGCACCATCTTGCAGACCTGGTAGGTGCGAACCCGCTCTTCCGGCACCATCCGGCACACGGTGTAGCTGCAGGTCTTCACCCGCTGCTCGCGAACCATCGTGCAGACCTTGTAGCACTGCTTCTCGACGAGGGTCTCACGCTCGTAGCGGACGCAGTTCACCTGCTTCTCGCAGACCGTGGGCACCCACACCTTCTTGCAGATCTTCCGCGGCGGGCACTGCTCCTGCACCTTGCAGACCTTGCCCGGCACGTAGCACCGCTTGCCGGAGCAGTCGCACTCCCAGTGGCCGGGCTCGCGGATGCACCGCGTGATCACCGGACCGGGAACCTCGCACTCCTCCGTCTCCCAGTGGCCGCTGCACACCTTCACGGTCTTCGTGTAGTGCACCGGCTTGCAGACCGTCTTGCAGACGTCCCGCTCACGGGTCTCCCACACCGGCTTGCACACGGTGTAGGGGATCTCCTTCGTGCAGACTTCCTGCACCGGCTTGCAGACCGTGTAGGTCTCCTGGCGGGTCTCGTACACGGGCTTGCAGACCGTGTAGGGAATCTCCTTGGTGCAGGTCTCGTAGACCGGCTTGCAGACCGTGTAGGTCTGCTCGCGGGTCTCATACACCGGCTTGCACACCGTGTAGGGGATCTCCTTGGTGCGGGTCTCGTACACCGGCTTGCAGACGGTGTAGGTCTGCTCGCGGGTCTCGTACACCGGCTTGCACACCGTGTAGGGGATCTCCTTCGTCATCGTCTCGTAGACCGGCTTGCAGACCGTGTAGGTCCGCTCGCGCGTCTCGTAGACCGGCTTGCACACGGTGTAGGGGATCTCACGGCTCATGGTCTCGTAGACCGGCTTGCAGACGGTGTAGGTCTGCTGACGGGTCTCGTAGACGGGCTTGCACACCGTGTAGGGGATCTCCTTCGTGATGGTCTCGTACACGGGCTTGCAGACCGTGTGGCGGATCTCACGTGTCCGCGTCTCGTAGACCGGCTTGCAGACCGTGTAGGTCTCCTCGCGGGTCTCGTAGACCGGTTTGCACACCGTGTAGGGAATCTCCTTCGTGCAGGTCTCCCACACCGGCTTGCAGACGGTGTAGTTCACCGTCCGCGAACGGGTCTCCCACACCGGCTTGCAGACGGTGTATTCGACCTCTTTGAACGACTTGTCCGTCTCGTACCGGACGCAGTCGATCTCCTTCTGCTCGACGACCTTCTCGCAGACCGTCTTGTAGCAGGTGACCTCCTGCTTCTCGTACACGACGTCCTTGACCATCCGCGTCCGCGGGGCGGCGCAGCTTGGTTCGATCGACGCCTCACAACTCGGTTCACGCGCACAGCCGTGCGTGAAGCTGACCGGAGTCACCTTCACCACGCCGTGTTTGTGGCCGGCGAGGGCGCAGAACGAGGCGTCGGCCCGAGGGACCGGCGCCACGAAACTGGCCACTGCCAGCAGGCAACACAACCACGTACTCTTCATGACAGCCGCCCCGAGTGGGGCGGGCTCCTGGAATGGAAACGACTTCTGGAAACGAACACGCAGCGCGCAGGGATGGCGGACCATTCCCGCACTCTGAAAACATCGGCCACAAAACCCCCGCAGGTTGACTACTCAACGCAGTCCGCGGAGTTTTTCCAGAGCCCCAGCCGCGTTACAACCGTCCCAGACGGAACGTCATGACCTGATTTCTTGGTGATCGCCTCCCCTGTCGGTAGAGTCGGGCGGCGTTTTCTCCGGATCGATCCACAGGCTTTGCCATGGCTGACCCTCAGCCCCACTCGATTTCACCCGGCGAACTGCCGTCGGACTCGACGGTGCCGAAGGTGGTCGTCAGCCGCCTGAGCCTCTATCTCCGCGAACTCCAGCGGCTCGAGGCAGCGGGCCAGCACACGATCTCGTCGGGCCAGCTCGGGCATCTGCTCGGGTTCAGCGACGCCCAGGTGCGGAAGGACCTCGGCTTCTTCGGCCAGTTCGGCTATCCGGGCGTGGGCTACCGCTGTGACGAACTGATCCGCGCGATGCGCGACATCCTCGGCACGAATCATTCCTGGAGCGTGGCCATGGTGGGCGTTGGCAACCTCGGCCAGGCCCTGCTCGGCTACCGCGGCTTCGGTCGGCAGAACTTCTCGATTGCCGCCGCCTTCGACGCCGACCCGGCGAAGGTGGGGCAGGTGGTGCAGGGCCTCCGCATCCAGCCGCTCGAGGAGTTGGCCCCGACGGTGAAGAGCAAGGGCATTCGCCTCGGCATGCTCGTCGTGCCGGCCGACCGCGCTCAGGAGGCTGCCGATCGGCTGGTGGCGGCGGGGGTCGAGGGGATCGTCAACTTCGCGCCGGTCACGCTCACGCTGCCGGCACACGTGCAGAACGTGGGGGTGGACCTCGCGATCGAACTCGAGCAGCTGTCGTTCGCCGTCACCACCAAGCTGGCCAAGCCGACGGCCGAGCCGCCGGCCCCGTAGTCCGCTTGCTCCCTCGTAGGCCCGTTGCTCCGGTAGCTCATCACGAAGTGACGGGCACGTTTGATCAGCGCTGCCAGTCGGGGCTGCCCACGCCCCGTCGCCGGACGCTCGCTTCGGACATCCTGTCCTTCGCTCGCTCGAATACCGCCTTCGCTCCGCCATCCTGGCTGCGCTCGGCGGCATACGCCGGCTCTCGGGGCATGGGCAGCCCCTCACGGGTCGCCACGCCGACCCGGCGTCTACCCACACCGTCTGCCACGCCAGGTGGCATACAAGCCCTGAGCGCAAGCGAGGGGATCCCGCGGCGGCAGCCGCGGACGGGTCGCGCACCCCCTCCCCTCCTCGCTCCATGGTGGGAAGCCGCACCCCGTCGTTGCGGACGCCGGCCCGCGTTACGATAGTCTCGTCCTACTCTGCCCGATGGTGTAACGGTAGCACAAGGGATTTTGGTTCCCTTTGTCTAGGTTCGAATCCTAGTCGGGCAATTTGGCCTGGATTATCTGGTGTCTTGAATTCGCTTGTGACCGGCTCTCCAGCGGCCTACAATCCGGCGGCTTGAACGACACGTTCTGCCATTCTTCGCTCTTCGCAAGGAACTGCTCGTGAACTGCTGACCGTCGCGTGTTTCGCCGACGGTTGCCCGATGCCGCCGCGATCCGCCGCATGTGCGGCAGATAGTGCGCCCTCTGTCGCATCCTAAGTTCACCAGCCCGTCACCAGTCGTCGCTGTCCGCGACCCGACTGCCGCCTTCCGGAGCCCGCCATGCACCACGCCTTCACCCGCCTTGTCGTCATTATCCTCGCCTGTGCCGCCCTCGTTGCCACCGCGCGGGGAGATACGGTGTATGCCGTGAGCAATACCGACGGCAGGATTATTCGCTACGACTCTGCCGATCCAGCCGGAACGGCGGTGACGCTTTCGGGCTCGGGGGCCATTGTCGGAGCAGCAGGCCTAGCCTTGGGGCCAGACGGGAATCTCTATATCGGTGAGTCCGGGAATATTTCGACGGTCGTACCCTCGATCCGGCGGCTCAACCTGACGAATAACTCACTCTCCACGGTCTACACGTTCGCGGCGTCCGAGGTGTTTCCCGGGAGCCTGGTATTCAAGGGGAACGATCTGCTCGTCGGTCGCAATCCGTTTTTCGAAGACACGGGGACGATCGTCAAAGTCGGCAATGCGACTGGCGGCACGATCGCCGTCAGCGATTACACGTCGGGCGGCTCGCTCGCCAGCAGTCCGGGGCTCGCGTTTGGCCAAGATGGATCGTTGTACGTCAGCAATCAAACGTACGACTTTGGAACGCAAAATGCCTCGGGACCGGTCGTGAAGTTCGACGCCGCGGGCGTGTTCGTCGGCGAAGTTGTCGCCGGCGGCACGGCGACCGGGCTCTATGGCCCCACGGGCATCGGGATCCGAGGCACCACGCTCTACACGTCGAGCATCATGGACGGCAGCATCCTGCAGACGAACCTACTGAACGACACGACTTCGCCGTTCGGCACGACCAACGTGCTGTTCGGGGCATCGCCCCTGGCCCTGCTCTCGGACGGCGGCCTGATCGTGGGCAGCGCGGGCGGCGGCGGCGCGATCTATCAGTTCGACGCCGGCGGCAGCCTCACCAGCACGTTCAACTCCGGGCTCGGCACGATCGGCGGCCTCGTCGTCGCGCCGGTGCCGGAGCCCTCGACGATCGTCACGGCCGGGATCGGCATCGCCGCCGCGGCGGCAATGGTTCGGCGACGGGTGGCGCGCCGATGAACATCAGACGCCGCGGCGTCACGCTGGTCGAGCTGCTCGTCGTCGTCGCGATCATCGGCACGCTCGTCGCCGTCCTGCTGCCGGCGGTGCAGTCGGCTCGCGAGGCGGCGCGGCGGACGAGTTGCACCAACAACCTGCGGCAGATCGCCCTGGCCTCCGCCAGTCATGAGGCAGCCCGCGGCCGACTGCCGATCGGTGCCGAATCCCGCGAGTGGGCGGCCCGGCCCGACTTTCCGCATCAGTTCTTCCGCTGGTCGCTGCTCGCGCATCTCTCGCCCTACTACGAGGAGGAGCAGCTGCTCAAAGGGCTCGACCTCACGGTGCCGCTCTACATCGGCCTGACCCCCGACTCGATCGCACCGCAGAACAAACCGATCGTGAAGCTGACGGTGCCGCTCTTTCTCTGCCCGGCCGACCGGATGACGGCCGTATCGAGCCTGTTCGGCCCGACCAACTATGCCGGGTGCACCGGCAGCGGCGCCGGCGGCGGCACGCCGTTCGACACCACCGGGCTGTTCGGCATCAACTCCCGCACGCGGCTCAAGGACGTGGCCGATGGACTCTCGAAGACCGTGGCCTTTTCCGAAAGCCTGCTCGGTGACGGGCCGACGGCGGGCCGCACTGCGGCAGGCATCACGGCGGCGACCGGCTACGGATTCGTGTTCGTCGCACCGCTCACCGACGCCGCATGCAGCCGCCCCTTCTACTACAACTTCACCGACCTCCGCGGATTCTCCTGGGCCAACGGCGAGTATCGGACCACCCTCTACAACCATGCCCGCCAGCCGAATGATCCGACGCTCGACTGCCTCTCCGCGCTGATGAGCACGACCGATCTCGCCAAGATGTACGCGGGCTACGGCTGGCGGGCGGCGCGGAGCCGGCACCCGGGGGGCGTGAACGTGGCCATGGCCGATGGCTCGCTGCGGTTCGTGGCCGACGACGTCGATCCGGCCGTGTGGAGGGCCGCGGCGACGCGGGCCGGCGGTGAGTCGCTCACGCTGCCGTAGCACCGTTGCTCCGCCCTCCGCCCCCCGTAGGCCCGTGGCTCCGCAACGGGCTGCCCGGCACGGAGGGACGGGCCTACATAAGCTCCGTTGCTCCGCAACGGGCCTACATGACCGCTACGTGGGATAGGCCTTTCGCAATGCGGCGAGCACCTTGCGGATGTCGGATGGCAGCGGGCTCTCGAACCGCAACTCCTCGCCGCTCACCGGATGCACGAAGCCGAGCTCGGCCGCGTGGAGCATCACGCGCGGGGCGCGTGACTCGTCCTTCACCTCGAGCTTCCGCGGCGCGGAATACACCCGCTCACCGCAGACCGGATGGCCGGTCTCGGCCATGTGGATGCGAATCTGGTGCGTGCGGCCCGTCTCGAGCCGGCATTCGACGAGCGTGTAGGCGTCGCCGAAATGCTCCACCGGCGCCACGTGGGTGATCGCCAGCTTGCCGTCGTCGGAGTCGGCCGAGCCGCGCCGGCCGTCGCCGCGATCACGGAGAAGGTGCGACCGGATCATGCCCGCCCCCACCCGGCCCACCACGAGGGCGAGGTAGCGGCGGTGCGTCGTGTGCAGGCGGAATTGCTCCGCGAGGATGCGGCTGGCCGGCACGTTGCGGGCGAAGACGACGAGGCCGCTCGTCTCGCGGTCGATCCGATGCACCGCCTTCACCGGCGGGATGCGGGTGCGCTTGGCCGGCCGCTGGCCCTCGGATCCGCGTGCGAGAAAGAATCGACCGATCGCGTCGGGCACCAGTTCCTCGAGCGTGGGCTGGAGCTGGCGCCGCTTCGCCGGCCACGACGCCTCCTCGTGGTGCCTGGTCGTGGTGAGCCCCGTCGGCTTGTCGACGACCACGACGTCGGCGTCGACGTGCACGACCCTCACATCGTCGGCCTTGGGCAGCGGGGCCGCGGCCACGTCGAGCACCTTCACCACCTCCCCCTCCTTCAGCCTTCGGGCGATGTCGGTGCAGATGTTGCCGTGGATGAGCACGTGTCGCGACCGCACGAGCTTCTGCACCCGCGACCAACTGGCGTCGCCGAGACGGGGCCGCAGGAACGCCGCGAGCGTCTGCCCGCGGTCGGCGGCGGTCACGTGGTGCACGGTGCCGGGATGCTGCTTCATGAGGGGCGTGGTCGTCGGTGCTCAGGGCGGGGGAGCGGTCGCGTCAGCCTCGCAGACAGGGAGGTGTCTGCAAGAGGGGGGCGGGCAGAACCGCGGGGTTTTTGCCCGACGGTTGACCGCCACCGGCGGCCTCCGAACAGTGATCGGCAACGCCCACGGATGCAAATGCACACGAATGCGGGCGTGAGAGGGGCATGCACGACCCGCCGGTGTCTGGCTCGCGTCCAGTTCGTCGAGGTCGTGATGAAGATCAGTGTCGTTGCCCCCGGGAAACCGGCACGGCGAGCATGTCCGGTGGTCGGTGGCCGCGGGTTCAGTCTCGTGGAACTGCTCGTGGTCATCGGGATCGTCGGCATGCTCATCGGCATGCTCCTGCCCGCCGTGCAGAGGGTGCGGGAGTCTGGTCGGAAGACGGCCTGTGGCAACAACCTGCGGCAGACGGCGCTGGCCACCTCGGTCTATGAATCCGGCCGGCGGCGGTTCCCCGCAGGGTGCGACCAACTGCCGGCGCCCCCCGCACTGCCGACGGGCACGCTCCACGCCTGGACGTCGTCGATCCTCCCGTTTCTCGAGGAAGCGGAGCTGGCCGCTCGGATCGACTATGCGCGTGAATGGAACGATCCGGCCGGCAACCGCGTTGCGTCGAAACAAAAAATTTCTGCCTATGTCTGCCCGTCGGGCGTGCTGTCGTACGTCGGCAAGGCCGATTACACGGGCATCTCCGGCGCCTGGATGCTGGGCGTCGATCGCGTGCCATTTTTTGGCGCTGCCGGACTGACCAACGGCGTGCTCGTGCCACGGGATCGCGACACGGGGCATGTGCGGGCCGCGCACGTCAGCGATGGTCTCAGTGCGACGCTGCTCGCCGCGGAGTCCATCGACCGCGGCCCGGCCCCCGGCGAGGACGCGGATCCCGAGGATCCCACTGGCCGCTGGGCCGTACACAACTGCGGCCCGCAGTCGTCGGGCTTCATCAACACCGAAACAAGCGACATTCGCAGTCTGCATCCGGGGGGCGCCCTGGCGGCGTTCGCGGATGCCCGCGTGGTGTTTCTCAGCGAGTCCATGGACCCGGTCGTGTTGGCCGCGATCTGCACGCGAAACGGCGGTGAAGCCCAGGCTTCGGCCGCGAGCGTGCCGTGATGCGGCTGGCCCGAGCGGCAACGCCGGAACGCGAATCGCCGGAGGCTCGTCGCCTTCAGGCATGGCGTCGGGTGTGAACAGCATGTTTTTCTGTGGAGGTTCCGATGATTCGTAGGGTTGCAATGGGTCTGCTGGCGATGGGAGCCCTCGTGCTCATGGCGGCTCCGGCCCAGGCCGGCGCTTCGGGGGTGAGAGGTGTCAAACGGACGGTGTCGATCAAGGTGTTCAACGACACGGAGGGTGAAGGCATCTATGTGGTGGGCGTCGGGGAGAAGCAGGCGCAGGGATTCCAGCCGCCGGTGCCGGTGAAGCTTGCCAACCAAAACGGTGGTGTTTACATCGCTCCGGGAAATTCGAAGACGATCCTGGTGCCGGGCGGCAAGGGCGCGCTCGTGGCGTTCTTCGCCGGTGACGTCCAGAAAGGCGGCTTGCTGCCCGAGCCGGAGGCTGAGGCGTTCTACAACCTGGCTCCGGGATCGAAGACCACCGCCGGCGTGTTCACTGACAACGGCGGCCTGGGAATCTCCATTCCGCGGATGAATTTGAAATGATTCAGCGCGGGTCCGTACGACGCGGGCTCGCGGCACCGCTCGTCGCGGCCACGGCCGCCGTCTTCATGGCGGCGCCGTGGCTCGACCAGCGGCTCGTCTGGGCCGCATGGATCGGCGTGGCGATCCCGCTGGCGTTCGTCCACCGAATCCGCGGCTGGTGGGGCGAAGGCTGGACGCTGGCCGGGGCGATGGCCGCGATCGCGATCGCCTTCCACTGGACGCCGGAAGCGCTCGCCTACGCGATGGATGCCGATGCGACCACCGGCATTGCGATCGCAACGCCGATCGTATTTTGGGATGCTCTGCGACTGGCGGCACCGCTGCTCTTCGCCGCACGGTTGCAGCCCGATCCGCTCCGGGCCTGGCTGCCAGCCGGGGCGCTGGCCGTCGCCATCGAGGCGGTCGCGCCGGCCGTGTTTCCATGGCGGCTGGGGTATGCCCAGGGTGCCTGGCCGGTCCTCGTGCAGGCGGTCGATCTCCTCGGCCCGGAAGTCTCCACGTTCGTGCTCTATGCCCACGCCGGCCTGCTCGTGTGGCTCGTGCATGCGGGCTGGCGAACATCGGTCCCACGCGTCGTCGTAGGCGCTGCGGCGGTGTGTGCAGCCAACCTTGCCTACGGAAGCTGGGCGATCGCTCACTGGACACAGGTCGCCGCGACAGCCCCGACGATCGACGTCGTGCTCGTGCAGGCCAACCCGGAAGAGGAAGGGGGCATCGATGCACTCCGCGAGTTCACGCGACAGGCCCACGCGGCCTCTTCCGGCGCGACGGGCCTCGTCTGCTGGCCCGAGTGCAGCGGCGGCTGCTACGCCGACACGCTCACCTCACTCGCCGATACGGAGTGCGTGCTGGAACACTCCCGGCCGCCGCGGGCCGGCATGCGGCCGCTCGACGATCCTGTCAGTCCGCTGCTCTTCGGCGGCAAGAGCTACCACGGCCATCCCGAGAAGCCGCGGCAGCTGTACCAGTCGGCGATCCTCGTCGACCGCGACCACTCAATCACTGGCCGGTATCACAAGCGGCACTTGATGCCGTTTGGCGAGTACGTGCCGGGTGAGGATCGCTATCCCGACATCAAGCGCTATTTTCCGATGCAGGAGGAGCTCACCGCCGGCAGCGAGGCGAACGTGCTGGCCTCTGGCCAGGCGCGACTCGGCGTGATGATGTGCTACGAAGACATGATCCCGGAGGCGGCCCGGTCGCTGGTGGCCAACGGGGCGAACGTCCTCGTGTCGCTGATCAATGGCTCGGCGTTCACCGCACCGCTCACGCTAGAGCAGCATCGGATGCTGGGCCGGCTCCGGGCGGTCGAGACGCGGCGGTGCCTGCTGCGGTGCGCCGCCACCGGCGAGACGTGTGTGATCTCGCCGGTGGGCACGATCACGGCAGCGCTGCCACTGCACGTCCGCGGCGCGCTGGCCGCGCGGCCGCCGCTGATGGAGGGACGCACGCTCGCCAGCCGGCTGGGCGGTCTCTTCCCCGCGTGCTGCGGGCTGGGGGTGGTGGCGGTCGCGTGGCGGCACCGCAGGGCCGCGGCCGGCTGATTCCCTTGACCGGGTTTCCGGCGGTTTTAGACTCTGTGGGGAGGTCTCACGTTTGCAGCCTCCGCGGTTTCACAGGCTCC
Organism: Candidatus Kuenenia stuttgartensis; assembly: GCA_945890755.1. Classification (GTDB taxonomy): domain Bacteria; phylum Planctomycetota; class Planctomycetia; order Pirellulales; family UBA1268; genus QWPN01. Next base: position 9,233 of record CAMDDA010000011.1, on the reverse strand, counting down.
GTGAGGATCTTCTTCAGTGCCCGGCACATGCGTCATCGGTCTGCAGTGGGGCGACGAGGCCAAGGGCAAACTCGTCGACATCCTCACGGCCGACCACGAAATCGTCGTCCGCTATGCCGGCGGAGCCAACGCGGGTCATACGGTCGTCTCCGGCGGCCAAAAGTGGAAGCTCTCGCTCATCCCCAGCGGCATCCTCCGCGACGGCGTCGCCTGCGTGGTGACCGGCGGCGTCGTGCTCGACCCGGCCAGCGTGATCGCCGAGATCGACGGCCTCGAGTCGCGGGGCGTGCAGATCGCGGGCAAACTGCGGATCAGCGACCGGGCCCACGTCGTCTTCCCGTGGCACGTCGCCGAGGACCGTATCCTCGACGGCAGCGTGTCGGGGGGCGAGGCCATCGGCACGACGGGTCGGGGCATCGGCCCCTGCTACCGCGACAAGGTGGGGCGGGCGCTGGCCATCCGGCTCGGCGACCTCTACCGAGCCGACCTCCGCGACACGATCGCGCACATCGCGGGCCTGAAGAACCGGCTCCTCACCGCCTGGCAGGGGAGCGGAGCCGCACCGGCCCCTCTCGACCCATCCGCGATCCATGCGCAATACATGCTCTATGCGGAGCGGCTCCGGCCGTTCGTCTGCGACACGACCGCGTTTCTGCTCGATGCCGTCGAGGACGGCAGGCCCATCCTGTTCGAGGGCGCCCAGGGCGCGCTGCTCGACATCGACCACGGCACGTTTCCCTACGTGACGAGCTCCAACTCGTCGGGCCTCGGCGTCGCCAGCGGCTCGGGCGTGCCGGGCCGCTGGGTCGATCGCGTGATCGGTGTCGTCAAGGCCTACTCGACGCGGGTGGGGGGCGGTCCTCTGCCGACCGAGCAGGACAATGCCATCGGTCAGAGGATCCGCGATCGTGGCAACGAATACGGCACCGTGACGCGTCGCCCGCGGCGGTGCGGCTGGTTCGATGCCGTCGCGGCCCGCTACACGGCGCGGCTCTCCGGCGTGGATGAGATCGCCGTGATGCTGCTCGACGTGCTCGCCGGTTTCGACGAACTCGAGATCTGCTCGGCCTACGAGATCGACGGCGTGCGGACGACGCAGTTCCCCAGCCAGATCGACGACCTGCGGAAGGCCGTGCCGGTGTACGAAACGCTTCCCGGCTGGTCCGAGGAACTGACGGACGTGCGGTCGTATGCGGCGCTCCCCGCCGCTGCCCGCCGGTATGTCGAGCGGATCGGCGAACTGCTCGGCCGGCCGGTGTCGTTCGTGTCGGTCGGACCAGATCGCGACCAGACCATCTTCTGCGAGACCGCCGCGCGAGACTCACGCCCATGGCCACGCCCCCAGACCCGCACGCCGGCTCCTGCGTGACCGCGCAGGAACCCTGCGGCGACACGCCCCGGCCCGCGGCCGCCGACCGGCTCCCGCGGCATGTCGCGATCATCATGGACGGCAACGGCCGCTGGGCCCAGGCCCGCGGGCTGCCGCGGATCGAAGGGCATCGGCAGGGCGTGGCCACGGTGCGGCGGATCACCGAGCACTGCGCCCGCCTCGGCATCGAGCAACTGACGCTCTACTGCCTGTCGAGCGAGAACTGGCGGCGGCCCGCCGCCGAGCTTTCGTTCCTCATGCACCTGCTCGAACAATACATGATCGAGGAGCGGAAACTGCTCATGCGCGAGGGTATCCGTCTGGAGATGATCGGCCGTCGCGACGGGCTGCCGCCGGCCACGCTCGAGGCGCTCGACACGACGGTGACGATGTGCGCGGCCAACACGGGCATGCGACTCTGCCTGGCGATCAACTACGGCTCGCGGGGTGAGATCACCGATGCGGCACGAAAGCTGGCCATCGAGGTGAAGGCGGGCCGGCTCGAGCCCGAGGCGATCGACGAGGAACTCTTCGCCAGCCGCCTCGACACGGCCGGCATGCCCGACCCCGATCTGCTCATCCGCACGGCAGGCGAGATGCGGATCAGCAATTTTCTGCTCTGGCAGATCAGCTACTCGGAGTTGTGGGTGACCGACGTGGCCTGGCCCGACTTCATGGAGAGCCACCTCGACGCGGCGCTCGACGCCTTCGCCGGCCGTGAGCGGCGGTTCGGAGGGCTCTCGATCTCGTGACCAATCCCGCTTCATCGGCCGCGGCCCGCAGTTCGCTCGTCTCCCGCGCCGTCGTGTCGGCATTCGCCGTGACGATGATCGTGGCGCTCACCTGGGCCGATGCGGTCGGTGTCGGCGGAGCCCGGCCCGTGTGGTGGCTCCTGCCGCTGGCCGTGCTTGTGGCACTGCGGGGCACGGCCGAGAGCGCAGGGCTCTTTGCAGCGCGGGGCGTGCATGTGCGGTGGGGCGTCGTGATGGCTGCGACCGTGGCGATCGTGCTTTCGGCCGCTGCCGGCGGGGCGGCGTTCGCCGCCGCGTCCACGCTCTCGCCCCTGGGCACGCTCGGCTGGACGGCCTTGGCCTGTGCCGCTGCCTGCGGCCTCGTGATCGCCGCCGAGATTCCCGGCTACAGACCGGGCGACGGTGCGCTCGACCGCGTGACCGCAGGCACCTTCATCGCGCTCGGCCTCGGATTGCCGCTGGCCTTCATGGTGGCGCTGCGGCTGCTCTGCGTGGAGAGCCTCGGGCCCGAAGAACGTGGCCCCGGGCATCTCGGCGTCCTGCCGCTCGTGAGCCTGATCGCGGTCGTCAAAGCGGGCGATATCCTCGCCTACATCGTCGGCTCGCTCGTGGGCCGCACGAAGATGGCCCCGCTGCTCAGCCCAGGGAAGACCTGGGAAGGAGCCGTCGGCTCGCTCGCCGGCTCGCTGCTCGCGGCCTGGCTCGTGTTCGAGCAGGCCGGCTTCGTCGCGCAGGCCAGGCCCTGGGGCGGCTGGCCTGTGTTCGGCCTCGCGGTCGGCATCGCGGGCATGGTGGGTGACTTGGCCGAATCGCTCGTGAAGCGGGAACTCGGCGCGAAGGACTCCGGCCGCATCCTCGGTGGACTCGGCGGCGTGCTCGACCTGATCGACTCCCTCGCCTTCGCCGCCCCCGTCGCCTGGCTCCTCTGGGTCGCATCATCCGCCCCGTAGTCCGCACACTCCGTGTGGGGCCCGAGGCATGAACACCGCGGGCCCGCACTATTCCGCAACGGGTCGACGTCCTGTGGTGAAAGTTCGGGGTTGCCCATGCCCCGTCGCCGGACGCTCGCTACGGGCCTCCATGCCCGGCGCTCGCTCGATGGCGGCTGCGCTCTCGGCATCCTGCCTTCGCTTGCCGCCAACGCCGGCTCTCAGGGCATTGGGCAACCCCTCACGAGCCGTTCTATGGTCCTGAAGAATCGGAACAAGGAGGTGAGGGGGTCGGTGCAAGCTCAAGGAGCATTTGGACCGAGTCTTCGAGGTCCCGCGACGATCTGAAAGACCGCGCAGCGGCGACTTGTACCGCCCCCGAGCCGGCTCCACAGGCGGTCGAACCCCAAGAACCCCGGCGTTTTCGCCCGGAAAACCGGGGCTGGTTCGGCGGGGTATAGTAGGAGCGTGGTTGCACCCGCCCCTGACGACCGGCGGCGACTCCAGTCGCCCCGGGAATCGATGACGCGTACGACAATTGCGGTGGTCGACTCGAAACGGCTCGTGGCCGTGTTCGGTCCGCGCGATCAACACCTCCGCCGCATCCGCGCCGCGCTCGACGTCGGTGTGTCGGCCCGCGACGACTCCATCCACATCGAGGGCGAGGAGTCGGCCGTCGCCCGGGCCGCCGAGATTTTCGAGGCCCTCGACCGGATGGCCCGCGACGAAGGGGCCGTCGATCCCGATCAGTTGGGCCGGCTGTTGGCCGTGGCCACCGGCGAGAAGCCCGCGGAACGGCACGCACCGATCGAAATTCAGCAGCCCGGCAGACAGCTCGTGCCGCGGTCGGCCGGCCAGGCTGCCTACGTGCAGGCGATCCGCGACCACGACGTGGTGCTCTGCACAGGCCCTGCGGGCTGTGGCAAGACGTTCCTCGCCGTGGCGATGGCGGTGTCGTACCTCCGCGCGGGGCGGGTGCGGAAGATCGTGCTCGTGCGGCCCGCGGTCGAGGCGGGCGAGAGCCTCGGCTACCTGCCCGGCGACCTCCAGGCCAAGATCAATCCCTACCTGCGGCCGCTGATGGATGCGCTCCGCGAGATGATGGACTTCGAGGCACTCAAGCGGCTCACCGAGCAGGACATCGTGGAGATGATTCCGCTGGCCTACATGCGCGGCCGCACGCTCAACGACGCCTTCATCATTCTCGACGAGGCCCAGAACACGACCGTGTCGCAGATGAAGATGTTTCTCACGCGGCTCGGCCACGGCTCGAAGATGGTGATCTCGGGCGACACCACGCAGATCGATCTGCCACCCGATCGCACGAGCGGGCTCGTCGATGCCGCCCGCCGCCTGGAGCGGGTGACGGGCTGCGTGCGCGTGCAACTCGGCGGCGCCGACATCGTGCGGCATCCGCTCGTGCAGCGGATCGTCGACGCCTACGATGGACGGGCCTCCTGATGCCAACCGCGTCTCCAGCGCCGTTTCGCCGCCGCCGCCGCGCGGGCGCCGTCGATGTGCCGCTCGGCTTCTTCGGCACGCTCCTGGAAACCGCCTCGCGTGGCGACGTGCTCCTGCGGCTCGGTCTGTGTCTGGCTGCGGCGGCCGTGTTGCTCGTGATGCTGCATGGCTGGGAGGAACCGTTTCCGTTTCAGATCGGCTCGGTGCCGCCCCGGGGCGTGGTGGCCCGGGTGCCGTTCGAGCGGCCTGATGCCGAAGGAACCCGCGAGGCCCAGCAGCGGGCAGCCGCCCGCGTGCGGGTCGTCTACGCCCAGGACAAGGCGCCCGTCGTGCGGCTTCGCGACGGCCTCAAGAACCGCGTAGCGGAGATCGCCGCTGCCGAGAGCCTCGGCCGCGTGTCGAAGGAGGCCTGGCTCGAGTTCGCCCCGGACGCTGCCGCTGCGATCGATCTCGCCGTCGCCGCCGAAGCGGCCAAGTCCAAGGCGGAGCCGCCCGTGGCACCGGAGCCTCCCGCCGGTGATGACGAGGCGAAACCGGAAGCCGAGCCGACTGCGGCCGCCGGCACGGACGACAAGAAGCAGGACGACAAGCCCGCACCCGTCAAGGCCGACGCCCCGCCGGTGCCAGATCGGGCGGTGGCCGAAGCCGAGCAGGCGTTTCAGCGGTTTCGTGGCAAGATCGACACGAAGGAGCGGCTGATCGAGTTTGAGAAGGCGATCGACAACGCCTTCGCCGACGTCGAGAACCAGGGTGTGCTGGAGAAGATCCAGCACGGCATCGACGAGGGCAGCCAGACCGAGGTCGACGTGCATCCGCTCGGCAATGCGGCCGAGGTGACGCGGGTGCAGGTGGCCCACGTGCTGCTCGGCGAGGCGAAGGCCCGGCTCAAGTCGCGGATTCGTGAGGAGCTCGGCGAGGGGCCCTTCGCCGACCGGATCTTCGCCTGGATCGAATCGCGGCTCTCGGGCTCGCTGGAGCTCGATCGCGAGGCGACCGACCGCGCCAAGAAGGAGGCGATCGCCAAGACGCCGCAGCAGTTCGTGCGGTATGCGGCCGGCGACGTGCTCGCCGAGGCGGGTGTGTCGATGGGGTCCGAGTCCGTGGGACTTCTGCGGCGGGAACACGACGCCTTCGTGCGGCAGCAGAACACGCGGCAGCGGGTGGCCCGCACCTTCGCCCTGCTCGGGCTCTTCGTGGCGATGTTCGCCCTCTCGGGCTTTTACATCCACCGCCACCATCGCGAACTGCTCGGCGACATCGGCAATGTCGTCTCGCTGCTCGGGCTCGCGGTCGTCACGATCGTGCTCGCACTGCTGTCGTCCGGCGAATCCTGGCAGGCGGAGGTGGTGCCGCTCCTGATCTTCGCGATGACGGTGGCCCTGGCCTTCGATCAAGACGTGGCGCTCCTGCTCACGGCCCAGGCCGCGCTCGTGGTCGTGGTGGGCCTTGGCCACGGCCTCGCCTCCTACGTGACGCTCACGGCAGCCGCGGCCGCGATGATCTTCTGGACCGGTCGCATTCGCAGCCGCAGCAAGCTGATCTACGTGGGCCTCTGGGCCGGCGCCGTCGCCGCCCTCACCCAGCTCGGCGCGAGCCTGCTCGAAGAGCGGCCACTCGACACGCAGCTGCTCTACGAGGCCGGCCGCACGGGCGTGTGGACGCTCCTCGCCGGCTTCCTGATGACCGGTCTGCTCCCCTTCATCGAACGGTCGTTCGGCGTGCTCACCGACCTGAGCCTGCTGGAAGTGGGCGACGCCGCCCATCCGCTCCTGCAGGAACTCGTGCGGCGGGCGCCGGGCACCTACAACCACTCGATCAACGTCGCCAGCCTCGCGGAGGCGGCGGCCGAGGCGATCGGCGCCCGCGGGCTGCTCGTGCGGGTGGGGGCCTACTTCCACGACGTGGGCAAGATGCTCAAACCCGCCTACTTCGTCGAGAACCAGGGCCGTGAGAATCGCCACGAAGCCCTCGTGCCGGCGATGAGCACGCTGATCATCATCGCCCACGTGAAGGAGGGCGTTGAACTGGCCCGGCAGTACAACCTCCCGGCCCCGCTCGTCGATCTGATCGCCGAACACCACGGCACGACGCTCGTCGAGTATTTCTATCGGCGGGCCACCGAGCGATCGCAGTCCGATCCCAACGGCAGCGAGGTCGATGAACAGACCTACCGCTATCCCGGCCCGAAGCCGAGCACGCGGGAGTCGGCGGTGCTCATGCTCTCCGACGCCGTCGAAAGCGCGAGCCGCACGCTCACCGAGCCGACGCCCGCGCGGATCGCGAGCCTCGTGCACGACCTCGCGATGAAGCGGCTTCTCGACGGCCAGTTCGACGAATGCGGGCTCACGCTCGAGGAGCTGGGCATCGTCGAACAGAGCCTGGTGAAGAGCCTCACGGCGGTCTATCACGGGCGCGTGAAGTATCCCGATCAGCGGACGGCATAATGACCTCGTCGCGCGCGTCGGGGTTGCCCGCGCCCTGTCGCCGGACGTGAATCACCCTCAACTCGCAGCTTCCGCCGGTCGGCTCCCCTCAGCATCGTCGCAGTCCATCCTCTTCGGTGTGAGTCAGGCCATGAAATCCGACGGCATTCAGATCGACATTCTCGACAAGCAGCGGGCCGTGCGGATCGGCGCGGCGTGGCTCGAGCGGGTGGTGCGGCGGGCGCTGGCCCGCGAGGGGGTCGAGCGGGCCGAGATCTCGATCCTGCTCGTGGGCGACCGCCGGATGGCCCGACTGCACGAGGAGTGGCTGGGTATTCCGGGACCGACGGATGTGATCACGTTCGACCTTTCGGCGGGCGGGCCTGCGGACGGCCTGCACGGTGATATCGCCGTGAGCACCGAGACGGGCCGGCGGATGGCTCGGGAACTCGGCTGGGCGCCTCGCCATGAGGTGGCGTATTACGTCGTGCACGGGCTCCTTCATCTGGCCGGGTACGATGATCTCGTGCCTGACGCCCGCCGGGCGATGCGGGCTCGTGAGCGGGTGGTGATGGCGGCTGCGGGGCTGCCACGCCCGCCCCGCGCACGCCCCCGACAGGCCGACCGATGAGCCCCCTCGACTCCGTCGGTTTCGAATCGGCGCTCATGCTCCTTGTGGTGGCGAGTCTCGCCGCCGTGCAGGCCCGGGCCGTCCGCGGTGCCCAGCGGCAGATCATCCAGGAACTGTGTCAGGCGCGGCGGAAGCCCGAGCGATACGACCAGATCGTCGCGGCCAGCGAGACGATCGCCTTCATAGCGGCCTCGGTCGTGGTGGGCACGTCGGTGGCCGCCACCCTTCTGGCCTTTCGCGGCCCGCTGGGTGCGGAGCGGCCGCTCGCGATCGATCTCTCCGCGGTCGCCGGCTGGGTCGCGGTCGTGTGGCTGATGCTCGTGGTCGTGCCGATCCTGCTCGTGCGATTCGCCGGACCGTGGATCGTGGTGGCGACCTGGGAAATCTGGCGGCCGGTGGTGGCCGTGATCGGGCCCGTCGTCGGCCAGCTAGGACGCCTGGCCGCGTTGTTCGGCGGGCTCGTCGGCCGCAAGGGGACCGAGCCGCCGCGGCCGGGCGACGAACTGCGGCTCGTGGTGGACGAGGCGCACCGTGAGGGCCGGCTGGAGGATGCGGCCCGCGACATGATCCGGGGAGTGATCGGCCTCGACGAGGTGCGGGTGGCCACCATCATGACGCCGCGGACGGCCATGATCTCGCTCTCGATCGCCATGCCCTGGGACGAGGCCGTACGGCTCGCAGCCGACAGCGGTCACACGCGGCTCCCCGTCTGGGAACGCACGCCCGACGACGTGGTCGGCATCCTGCACACCCGGGATATGCTTCGTCGCATCGCCGCCGGCGACACGGCCGGCGGCGAGCCGCCCGCCCTCCGGCCGCTCCTGCGGCCGCCGTGGTTCGTGCCGGAGGCTATGAGCGTGCAGACGCTGCTCCGTGAGTTTCAGCGGGGCAACACCCACATGGCGGTCGTCACCGACGAGTTTGGCGGCGTGTCGGGCATCATCACGATCGAAGACGCCCTCGAAGAGATCGTGGGCGAGATCGCCGACGAGCACGACGAGGCTTTCGCCGACGGCATCCGCATGCTCTCGGCCACGGCCTGCGAAACGCTGGCCCACGTGCGGATCGGGATCGTGAACGAGCGGCTCGGCGTGGCGCTGCCCGCGGAGGAGGATTTCGAGACGATCGGCGGATTCGTGTTCCACGAGTTCGGCCGGATCCCGCAGGCCGGGGAGACGCTCGAGTCGCACGGCGTGCGACTCGAGGTGCTGGCCGCCACCCGCCGTCGCATCGACCTCGTGCGGGTGGAGCGGCTCGCCGGCGCCGACGACCAGGCCGGGAGTGGGCCGCGCGATGGCCGCTGAGAAGTCCCGGGCGATCGTGATCCGGACCGTGCCGTTCGGCGAGACAAGCAGCGTCGTCAGCCTGTATTGCCGCGAATTCGGCAAGGTGCGGGCTCTGGCCAAGGGTGCGTGGCGTCCGAAGAGCAGCTTTGATGGCGGCCTTGACCTGCTTTCGATCTGTCAGGTACTGCTCCTGCGGAAATCTTCCGGCGGCCTCGATCTCGTGACCGAGGCGTGTCTCGAACACAGATTCCGCGTGGGCACGAGCCTCGCGGCGCTCGCCGGCGGCATGCACGTTGCCGAACTGCTCGAGGCCCTCACCGCCGATGCCGACCCCCAGCCGGAACTCTTCGACACGGCACACGCCACGCTGCGGTCGCTCTCG
>CAMDDA010000010.1 GCA_945890755.1 Candidatus Kuenenia stuttgartensis | reverse complement strand
GGCGGCATGAGCGAGACCGGGCGATCCCGCGAGGCGATCCTCGATCACAACGCGCGGGCCTGGGATCGGCTGGCGGCGAACAGGGCGGCGCTCGCGCAGCCGGCGGCCGACCATGCGTTCGCCGATCCCCGCGGCTGGCTCGGTGGCGCGGGCGTGCGCGGACGATCGTGGCTGCCCCAGCGGCTCGATGGGCTGGAGGTGCTCTGCCTCGCGGCCGGGGGCGGCAAGCACGGGCCGCTCTACGCGGCGGCTGGCGCGAAGGTGACCGTCGTCGATCTCTCGCCCGCCATGCTCGACCTCGACCGGCAGGTGGCTCGCGAGCGCCGGATCGATCTCGCAGTCGTGCTGGGCTCGATGGACGACCTCGCGATGCTCGGCGTCGGTCGGTTCGACCTGGTCATCCACCCGGTGAGCACCTGCTACGTGCCCGATGTAGGCCGCGTATTTCGCGAGGTGGCCCGCGTGACGAAGGCCGGAGGGCTCTACGTGAGCCAGCACAAGGCCCCGGCCAGCCTGCAGGCGGCGCTCGCGGCCGGCCCCAACGGCAGCTACGAACTCCGATTTCCCGTGACTCGCCTCGAGCCGCTGCCGCCCGAGCCACCGTCGCGACTCCGTGAGGCCGGCACTCACGAGTTCATCCACTCCGTCTCCGCCCTGCTCGGGGGTATCTGTGCCGCTGGCTTCACGGTCGAGGATGTCTGCGAGCCGGATCACACGCAGCCCGAGGCCGCGGTCGGCTCGTTCGCCCACCGCGCGGCATTCGTGCCCCCCTACATCCGCATCCTTGCCCGAAAATTGGGGACGGGAGCGATTTTTCTCCCCACGCCGCCATAATGGGATCGCTCACGCCGCAACCATTCGTTCCCGTCTCGAATTTTTTCCCCATGATCTGCCTCACCATCCTGTTGACCGCCAAAGACGCCGCCGACGTGTCGAAGATCCGCGACCTGCTCACGCAGGCGATGCGGAAGAGCCGGGCCGAGCCGGGCTGCCTGCGATTCGACGTCTATCACTCGACGGCCGAGCCGCGGCGGTTCACGCTCGTCGAGCACTGGGCCGATCAAGCGGCGATCGACGCCCACCGGCTCGCCGAGGCCTACACCACCATCTACAAGCCACAGGTCATGCCGCTCGTTGACCGCGAGGGGCATCCCGCAGAACTCCTGGGGTGAAATGATCCTCCTCATCGACAACTACGACTCGTTCACCTGGAACCTCGTTCAGCGGTTCGGGGAGATCGCGCCCGATGTGCCGGTCGAGGTGCATCGCAACGATCAGATCACGGGGGATGAGATAGTGAAAAAGGCGCCGACGCACCTGGTCGTCTCGCCGGGGCCGTGCACGCCCGACGAGGCGGGCATCTCGTGCGACGCGGTGCGGCGGTTCGCCGGCCGGATGCCGATTCTCGGCGTCTGCCTCGGCCACCAGTCGATCGGCCAGGTGTTCGGCGGCACGATCGTGCGGGCCAAACAGTTGATGCACGGTAAGGTCGATCGAATCGAGCACGCGGGCAGGGGGCTCTTCACCGGGCTGCCGACACCGATCGAGGCCACGCGGTATCACAGTCTGGTGATCGACCCCCCCACGCTGCCCCGCGACTTCGAGGTCGATGCCTGGTCCACCGCCCCCGATGGCTCCCGCGAGATCATGGCGATCCGCCACCAGACGCTGCCCGTCTACGGAGTGCAGTTCCACCCCGAGAGCTTTCTCACGCCCGCCGGCTACGACCTCTTGCGGGCCTTTCTCGCCACCGCCCCGTGCACGCCGGCGGCCTGATCCGATGATCGAACTCGCCGAGGCACTCGCATTGGTGGAGGCGACGGCGGCGGCGTTGCCGCCACGACGGCAGCGGCTGCTCGACGTCTGCGGCCGGCCCCTCGCGGCGGGTGTCATTGCCGACTGCGACTCGCCCCCGTGGGATCGGGCGATGATGGATGGCTTCGCCGTCCGCAACGCGGATCTCGCCGACGAGAGCGGGGCCTCCCGGACCGCCGTCGAACTCGACGTCATGGTCGATCTGGCCGCAGGCGACGTGACGCAACTCGTGATTCGTGACGGCACGTGCGCCCGGATCATGACGGGCGCGCCGATCCCGGCGGGAGCCGAGGCCGTGGTGCCGATCGAGTGTGCCGTCGATGGCACGGCTGCCGCACATGCAGGAGCCCGCGTGCGGCTGGCCGACCCGCGGTTTCGCGCCGGCCAGCACGTAGCCCGGCAAGGGGCGGCGTTTCGCCGCGGCCAGGAGGTGCTCACGGCCGGCACGGTGCTCCGCGCGGCCGAGATCGGTCTGGCGGCGGAGGCCGGGGCGACGCACGTCGTCGCCACGCCGCGGGTGCGGGTGGCGCTGCTCTCCACGGGCAGCGAGCTCGTCGAGTGCGATCGCGAGCCGGCTTTTGGCCAGACCCGCAACTCCAACGGGCCGATGCTCGCCGCGGCGGTGAGCCTGCTCGGCGGCGAGCCGATTCCGCTGGGGCTCGCGGCCGACAAGCCCGAGGCCATTCGGGCCGCGGTGGCCCAGGGCCTTGCCGCCGACATGCTGCTCTTGTCCGGGGGCGTGTCGGCCGGCGACCTCGACCTCGTGCCGGAGATCTTCCGACAGTGCGGGGTCGAGAAGGTGTTTCACAAGGTGCGGCTCAAGCCGGGCAAGCCCGTCTGGTTCGGGCGGCTCGGCCGTGGCGGTGGCGAGCCCGACACACTCGTGTTTGGCCTGCCGGGCAATCCGGCGAGCAGCCTCGTGTGTTTCGAACTGTTCGTCCGGCCCGCGTTTCAGATCCTCGCCGGGCGTGCTCGAGATCAGTGGCACCTGCCGCAGGGGCGTGCGCGGCTCCTTGCTCCCTGCAACGCGGCACCGGATCGGCCGGTCTATCTGCCGGGGCGGCTCCGCGCAGCGGCGGGTGCGCCTGTGACCAGCAGGTCTCTCGCCGGCAGACTCGAGATCGAGCCGCTGCCCTGGACGGGCTCCTCCGATCTCCGCGGCATGGCGGGTGCGAGCGGACTGATCGCCCTCTCCGCCGGCGCAGGCCTCGTGGCGGCGGGCGCGGAGGTGAGCGTGCTCGTCCGGGACGGGATCATTTCTCCAGAAACAGACGGCTGGCCGCGATCGCGTGGATGAGCGAGCGGATGCCGTGGCGGTCGGCCGCGGTGGATTGCACGATCCGATCGATCTCTGCGCGGTCGGTAAACGACGGCTCTGCCCCGGTCGCATACATCACCATCTGCGTGGTGAAGGCCCGGGCGAGTGCCTCGCTCTCGGCGACCAGCAACCCGCGGAAAGCCTCGAAGTCGGCGAAGTCGCGGCCGTCGGCCAGCCGGCCCGACGCGTCCACATGGGCTGCCAGCCGAAACCGCGGCCGCATGCCGTCGGCAAACGGCTCGGTGACAGGATCCCCCTTGCCTTCGGAGCGGTAGCGATCCCGCCAGCCGCCGATCGGGTCGAACCGCTCGAGGGCATAACCCGGAGGATCGATCTTCCGGTGACAGGTAGCGCAGGAGGCGTCGGCCTGATGCCGCACGAGCAACTCCCGGATCGTCGTGGCACCCTGCGTGTCGGGCTCGACGGCCGGCACGTTCGGCGGCGGGGGCGGAATCGAGTCGCCAAGAAACCGCTCGAGCACGAACGCGCCGCGGAGGACCGGCGATGTCGTCGTGCCATTGGCCGTCACCTTGAGCACCGCTCCCTGGGTGAGAAAGCCGCCCCGGTGGCTGTCGGGCGGGAGCGCGACGCGGCGAATCCGGCTGCCTGCCACCGTGGCCGGATCGAGCCCCGGAATCCGGTAGTGCTCCACGAGCCGCTGATTGAGCATCGCGAAGTCGGTCTGCACCAGGCTCGTGACGGGAAGGTTTTCCGTGAGTAACTCGCGGAAGAATGCCCGCGTCTCCGCCAGCATCGACTCCTTCAGGTAATGAAACTGAAACTCCGGATAGAGCTTCTTGTCGGGATCGGTGTCGTCGATCTTGGCGAGGGTGAGCCACTGATCGAGGAAGTCCTCGATGAACCGGTCGCTCCGCGGGTCGTCGAGCATCCGTTCGATCTGACCGGCGAGGATGGCCCGATCGCGGATATTTCCCGCCGCCGCCACGTCGAGCAGGTGATCGTCGGGTAGGCCGTTCCAGAGCCAGAGGGCGAGCCTGGTGGCGACGGCATGATCGTCGAGTGGGCCAGGCGTCTCGCGGCGAAAGAGAAAATGAGGTGAGGTGAGCACGGTGCGGTAGGCCTGTCGCATCGCATCCTCGAAGCATTCGCCTATGGCGAGCCGGTCGATCGCCACGGCCGCATACCGGGCTACCTCCGCGTCAGGCACGGGCCGTCGGAAGGCACGGGGTAGAAACGCGGTGAGGAGCCGCATCGCATCGGCCTCGGGGGCCATGCTGACAACGCTCTCAACCGGTCGGGAGTGTTCCGTGGCGGGGAGATCATTCCGCCCTGGCCAGGCCCAGTTGGCGGGCTCCAGTCGGCTACGAACCGGCGGCTTGGCGGCGGCCTCTGGATCGATGGGCTCGATCGGGAGGTCGCCAAACAGCCGTCGGTGACTCTCCGGTGGCCAGCAGTCATGCAACGGCCCCTCCACCTCGAGCCAGTCGATCGCGATACCCGGGCGATGGTCGCGGGAGATGCCACTGAAGTTCGTCAGCGAGGCCACATCGAACATCAGAGGGTGCTTGCCGGCAAGCCAGGCCGTGATCTCGTGGACCTGCGGCGCGAGCGACGGCGCATCGAAATACCCGAGCGTCCGCGTGTCGTACTGGAGCGTCGCCACTTCCGTCCGCGGCGACGGCTCGACCGTGCCGTGGTTCCAGACGAAGCTCCAGATCGACATCCGCATCCGGTAGCGGCCCGGATAGGCCGGCACGAAGCTGAAGTACTTCTCATGGCCGCCCAGCTTGGGCGTGAAGAATCCCACGGATCGGCCCGACAGCGGGGCATTCTTGCCGTCGGTGCGCGGCTCGTCGGGATCCTTGCGGCCGTCGTTGCACCAGGCCGTTTCGGGCTCGAGCCCATTGAGGAGCACCGCCGCCCCGCTGATCAGGTTCTGGCGAAACTTCAGCATGGGGGCGACGTCGAACCGCTTCGTGAGCACGGGGGGCGGAACCGGTCGGGTGGCGATCGCCATATCGAGCGCCCGGTCGGCCGCAGCCAGGTATTGCTGCAACTGCACGTGGGAGAGATCGAGGCCGTCGCCGATTTTGTCGAAGCCGTGGCGAACACCATCGGCAGGGAGCATCCGCCGCACGTGAAGGTTCGGCAGATCGAGCAGGTCGCGGAGGGCATGTTCGTATTCGGCTGCCGTGAGGCGGCGGTAGACGGCGCGGCCGTCACGGGTGCGGGCAGCCTCGTCGGCGGTCGTGAGCCAGCCGGCGAGTTCCGCCAGCATGGCCTGCCGGTCGGCGTCGTTCGGCTGCTCCTCCTCCGACGGCGGCATCTCACCGGCAGCGATCCGATCGTGCACGGCGACCCACCGCGCCACGGCGTCGGGATTGGTCGGATCGTGCGGCAGCGATTCGAGATCGAGCGTCCCTTCGGGCTTAGGACCCGAGTGGCAGGCGACACAATGCGCCGTGAGAAACGCCTCCCGTACGTCGGCCCGGGCGGACGCGGTCGAAACCGCGGCTGCGCAGGCCACCGCGATCGCCAGTGAGCCAACGACGAGCGGCCGATTCATGCCCGTTCGAGTCCTGTGAGCGTGCCGGTGCTCGAGGCAAACCGCTCCACCTCGAGTCCGTAGTCCTGGAGCATCGACACGAAGAGGTTGGCCAGGGGCGTGTTGTTCTTCCGGTCGAAGGCGAGGTGGTGGCCGTGTCGAAACCCGCCGCCGGCAAGGAGGATCGGCAGGTTGGTGGTGTCGTGCGAGTTGGCGTTGCTGAGGTTCGAGCCGAAGAGCACGGCCGTGTTGTCGAGGAGCGTGCCGCCGGCCTCTGGGGCGGCGACCAGGCCGTCGAGAAGGCGGGCAAACGAGCCGTAGATGATCTCTTCGACGGATTGCAGGAGTGCGAGCTTCGTGGGATCGCCGCCGTGGTGCGTGAGGCCGTGAGTCTCGCCGGTGATCCCGGGCAGCTTCGGCTTCACCCGCAGCGGTGCCAGGAAGATGCTCACGATCCGCGTGGCATCGGTCTCGAGCGCCAGGCGGGTGATGTCATACATCAGGTCCGTCTGGGCCTGAATCTCCGAGTCGTCGGGCAGCGTGCGGGGCAGCTGCAGGTCGACGGCAGGTTTGGGCTTTTGCTCCCACGCCTGCGACTGGCCGAGCCGCACCTCCAGTTCGCGGACGCTGTTGCAGTATTGCTCGATCCGCTGCCGATCGCGGCTCGGCAGATGTTTCTCCAGGCGGTGGGCGTCGTCGAGGACGAAGTCGAGGATGCTGGCGCCGCGGGAGAGTTCCTCGATCCGTTGCTTCACCTCCTCGGGCGTGCCCTGCACGAAGAGCTTTCGGTAGATCACTGCGGGATCCCGCTCCGGTGGAATCTGCACGCCGTCGCGGGTCGTGGATGGCATCCCGCCCGTGTTGTAGCCCACGATCAACCCGAGCGATGGAAACCGTGTGACGGTGGCCGTCTGCTCGACGGCGAACTGATCCATCGAGATCGTGTTCTTGAATGTGCTGCGCCCCGGATGAGGGGCGGCATTGAGAAAACTCTTCTCGGTGGCATGGGCGCCGCCGACCTCGGGATGCGAGAGCCCGCTGCAGACGGTGAACCGCCCGCGGTGCCTCGCGAGAATCTCCAGGTAGGGCGTGGCCTCGTAGTCGGGGCCCGGAGTTTCGGGGAAGAAATTTTTCGGGATCACGCCCATGTTGGACATGATCAAGAGCATCCGCTTGGGCGGGGCTACGGTCGCTGCGGCTCCCTGGACAACGCCTCGCGCCCGCGGCCCTGTCGGCGCAAGTGCCTCGAGAAAGGGGAGGGCGACGGCTGCCCCGGAGCCACGGAGAAAGGTGCGGCGGTGGAGGTGCATGGTGCGAGTCCGGGAGAAATGCCGAGAGATCATTGCGAATCGGTCAAGTTCAACTGTAGCGGTGGCACTGTGCCTGGATCGCCCGTGTCGGAAAGTTCACGACAGCCGATCGCAACCGCCTGGCGGATCGTCGCTCAGAGGTCCTCGAGCGTGAGGGGCGCACGGTCGTTGCGATGCAAAAGCGAAGTCCGAACCCCGGTCGGGATGTCGTAGCGCACGGGCCGGATGGCCCCGTCGCAGAAGGCGAAAAAGCAGTTCGTGGCGTGGGCGCTGCCGAAGTTGCCCGTCCCCTGGTTGCCGACACCGGATTGATCCTGGGCGAGGCCATTGAGGGCCACGACGAGGCTGCTCCCGCCGTACATGCTCGCGATCGCCTGGCTGTAGTAGTCGGGATTGCGGTTGTACTCCCCGAGCAGCACGGTGACGGACAGACCGTCACGGACATGGGCCGGCGTGACCCGCGAGGCACCGTAGATGATGCCCGTGGCGTTCGTGGTGAGGGTCGCGAGGAGAGGAAAGCCGTTGCTCCCCCCGTTCACGCCACTGAAGGTGTTTTGGGGTGAGGCGGTGCCGCCACTCCCGGCATACTCGATACCGGCTGACTGGGTCGGCGGAGTCATGTTGAGGTATCCCGAGGGGTTCGTGCAGGGCAGAACCCCGGGGCCGCGCCGGGTCGGGCAGACGAAGATCGGGACCGAGACGCCGCCCCGGTCGCGGGCGGCGTTCCGTTGGGCGGTCGTGCTCCCATTGGTGGCGGGCGGCTCCGTCCGCGGCACGACGCCGTCGGTGCCCATCGCGAACGTGGGCTGCTGCTCGATGAACGGCAGAATCTGGTACGACCAGCCTCCGGGCTGGGCCTGCCCCAGGCCCGCATCGGGGTCGCCGGTCCACTGAAAGCCCCAGCCGCCCGACGGAAAATGCCCCTGCGACTCGGTGTAGGCCAGGCAGCCTAGGGCGAGCTGCTTGAGGTTATTCACGCACGAGGTCCGCCGCCCAGCCTCGCGGGCCGACTGGATCGCCGGCAGGAGCAGCCCGACGAGCACCGCGATGATCGCGATCGTCGTCAGGAGCTCGACCAAGGTGAACGCGGCACGTCGGCGGAGGGCGTTCATGCAGGCGATCGCGCTGCGCGCGTGCGTCGACGGCCCATCCGCACGACGCCGAGCAGGCCCAGTGCCGCCAGAACGACCGTGGCCGGCTCGGGCACGGCGATGGCCATCACGACGAACTGGCTATTGGTGTCGGCGACGACCCACACGGTGTTGGTCTGCGAATCGACGCCATACTGACCCACCGTCTGAAATGATGTATTCCAGGCTTCGAGGCCGACAAAGTCGACACCCAAGGGGGTGAATTCGGCCGCCGGCGTGGAGCGGTAGCCGATATTGAGCAGGGCGAGTTCGGGCGATCCGGAATACTCCATCGCGAGCACGAACGTGCTGTCGCCGGTGCCGGTGAGCCCGAGGATGTCGGAGAACTGGCCTGCGCCGGTCCCTGCAGCCCAGCTCGACGCCAGTGTCCGCTCGCCAGCCGAGCCACCGGTAGCGAAGAGGATGTCGGCCAGGCTTCCGGCCCCGGCGGTGCTGATACTCTCCCAGGCTGCAACCGAGGCCACGCTCGGCAGCACCACGCTCGAGCCGTTACCGGTTCGCACGCGGCCGCCCGCGTCGATGGTGAGGTCGCGTGAGAATGTGACCCCGTCGGCGATGCCGAGCACCCCAGAGCCGCCGATCGTGATCGTGCCGGCAGATCCGAGCGCGGCGGCATTTGCGGCGGTGAGCATGCCGGTGGAAATCGTCGTGCCGCCGGAATAGCTGTTGGAACCCGAAAGCGTGAGCGTGCCGCCGCCCTGCTTGACCAGGGATCCCCCGACGCCGGTCAGCTCACCGCTGAAGAGCGTGTTGGCGTCGTTGCCAACGGAAAGGGATTTCCCTCCAAGTGAGACGCCGCCAGAGCCGGCGAGGGAGCCGATCGTGATACCGGAGGCCGTGATGCCGCTGACGTTGAGCGACGCGTCGTTGACCACGGCACCGCCCGTCGGCAGGGTGCCGGCTCCGGTGAATTCGAGCACCCCGCCTGAAATCGTGGTCGTGCCGGTGTAGGTGCTCGCCCCAGTAAGCCGCAGCGTGCCCACGCCGGTCTTCGTAAAGCCGCGAGCGCCGCCGCTCTCGCCGACGGCACCAAACTGGAGGCCGTTGCCGATGCGGCTGCCAACGTCGAAGGTGGGGTTCCCGGTGAGCGTCGTGGCGCCAAAGATGATGCTCGCGTCGTTGGTGCCCGTGGCCGTGACGGAAAGCGTGCCGTCGCCGCTGATCGCGAGCGTCCCGAAGGTCTGGTCGCGGGCCGGATTGCCGTTGCTGATGCTCGAGTTGGCGATGCTCAGGTTGCCGCTCATCGTGACGTTATTACCGTGCACGAATGAGGAGTTGCCCACCGCCAGGCTGAAGCTCGCGTCATGCGTGGTCAGGCTGCCGGAGCCGAGAGGCTTTTCACCGCTCTGATTGAAGGTCCCGCGAATGCCGACTGTGCCGCTGGTGACGCTGAGGCCGCCCGAATAGTCGTACAGGCCCACGTCGCGAATCTGGAGGTTGCTGCCCCCCCGCACGGTCAGGCTGCCGCTCCCTGCATAACCGCCGAGGTAGACCGCGCCGCCACCGTCGATCGTGAGGGCATGGCCATTGTTGTTGGTGACCACGACGCCCAGGGTATTGACGTTCCCCGACGTGATCGACCGGCCGCTTTGCACGTTCCAGGTCTGCGCCGCCCCCAACGCGAGCTGCACGGCAAGCGAAACGGACGACGCGAGGTTGAGGTTCTGCGTGGCGTTGGTGAGATCGATGCCGCCGGCGCCGACGGTGAGCGTCTGTGCCGCATCGCCGTCGATCCGCACGAGGCCGCCCGGATTCTCGATCCGGATTCCGGCGACGGAGAGGTTACCCCCTTGCAGCACCGTGTTGGCCGCCGTCACGGTGCTGTTCCACACGATCGTATCGGCGGAGCCGGGCACCACGCCGCCGACCCAGCTGGAGCCGAGATTCAAGGCGTTGGTGTTGTTCGCCTTGACGACGTCCTGGGCACGAATCGCCGTTGCCTCGCTCGCCGATGCGAGGATTGCGGCGACGATCAGGCACGCGCGAGTCAGCCGGCTTGTCGTGTTCATGAAACCGCCCCGAGACGAGAGCCGAGCGGCAGGCTCATCACCCCCCGCTCGCGCCGAGTTCGACCACGGAATCATAGAGCGAATCGCCCCCCGGCGATGTCGTAATGATTCTGACACGGGCTGTCGAAATGTTTCCTGCGAAAGCGATTTCGAACTGTTCGGAGCGGGTCCCCTTAAAGAGGGTAGGTGCCAAGGGTCATCCATCGAAACGGTACCGACATGAGGACGAGCACCATCGGGAATAGACTTCGGATGTGCCTTGAGTCGCCGCCCAAGCGATGCACGCCGTGGCATCCACAACCATCGAAACGGTGAAGACGCGACTGATCGCCTTCGCGGTGGCGATCGTCGTCGCGCCGTGTACAGCCATGCCCGCCGAGGCGGTGGGTCGGCCGAACGTGCTGCTGGTCCTCGCCGACGACCTGGGCTGGTCGGATCTCGGCTGCTACGGTGGTGAAATCGACACGCCCCATCTCGACGCCCTCGCCTGGAGCGGCCTGCGGTTCACGCAGTTCTACAACTCGTCGCGATGCTGCCCGAGCCGGGCGTCGATCCTCACCGGGCTTCATCCGGCTCAGGCTGGCTTTCCCGAGTTTTTCGGCATGCTGCCGCCGACATGCGTGACGATTCCCGAGGTGCTGCGGGCCGCCGGCTACCGCACGTACATGGTCGGCAAATGGCACCTGAACGAGAAGACGAAGCCGATCGAGCGCGGCTTCGACGAGTTCTACGGGATGCTCGGCGGCTACAACACCTGCTGGCAGGAGAAGCCCCACTACACCCGCTGGCCCCAGGATCGGCCAAAGCGAGAATATCCCCCCGACGGATTCTATTCGACCGATGTCTTCGGTGATTACGCCGTCGAGTTCCTGGAGCAGGCTCGCCAGCCGTCAGCCGAGGGGCGGCCGTGGTTTTTATACCTGGCCTTCAACGCACCCCATTTCCCGCTCCACGCGCCGGCTGAGACCATCGCAAAATACGAGCCGATCTATACGCAGGGTTGGGACAAGATTCGAGCAGCACGGCTGGCCCGGCAGAAAGCCCTCGGCATCGTGCCGAAAGACCTTGACCTGCCCTCGCGCGGCACGACGCCGAAGAACAAGTTCAACGAGCGGACAGACTGGGCTGACAGGCCGATTCCCGCCTGGGATTCACTTCCGGAAGACCGCCGAGCCGACCTCACCCGCCGCATGAGCGTGTACGCGGCGATGGTGGACCATCTCGACCGTGTCGTCGGCAGGATCGTCGACCTTCTGAAGCGGACGGACCAACTGGACGACACGCTGATCCTGTTTCTGAGCGACAACGGCGCCTGTGCGGAGTGGGATCCGTGGGGGTTCGATGACGCGAGCGGCCCGAAGAACACGCTGCATTCCGGAGCGTCGCTCGCGAAGGTCGGCGGCCGCGATACCTACATCAGCTGTGGGAGTGGCTGGGCAAACGCGTCGAACACGCCGCTGCGGCTCTTCAAGCACTACATGCACGAGGGGGGCATCCGCACGCCGCTGATCGTGCACTGGCCCGCCGGCGCGAAAGCACCGCCCGGGTCGCTCTGCCATGCGCCGGGCTTCATCGCCGATCTCATGCCCACGATCTGCGGAGCGACGGCCGCGAACTACCCGAGATACCGCGGCGGCAAAGACGTCACGCCCGTCGAAGGAGTGAGCCTGCTGCCGGCTTTCGCCGGCGAGCCGCAACCGCCCAGGCAGCTCTGCATCGAGCACGAAGGCCACCGTACGATTCGCGACGGTCAGTGGAAGCTCGTCTGTATCAAGGGCTGCCCGTGGGAGCTCTACGACATCACCAACGACCCGACGGAAAGCCATGATCTCGCTGACAGGGATCCACGGCGGGTGGAGCGAATGGCCGCTGCATGGCGGGAGTGGGCGGCCCGCACCGGCGCTCCGAGGTAGCGGTCGGCCGCAAGTCAGCGCACATGGCCGCCACGGGATTTCTCCAACACTTCCCAACGGTTCGTGCAGTGGAGCTTTTCGTAGATCCGCTTCACGTAGGTGCCGACGGTGGAGATCGAAATGCCCAGCCTCTTGGCGATCTCCTTGTAGTAACAGCCCTCGCAGAGCAGTTCGAGCACCTGCTGCTCCCGTGGTGCAAGCGCCGCCTCGACCGCCGTTCGGGCAGCGGCAGTGGCGGCGGTGGCCTGCACGTCTGCCGATGGCGGAGCGATGCCCGTCTCGTGATCGCGGAACGCCTGGATCACCTTGCGGGCGATCGTCCGCGTCATCGGCACGCCCCCCTCGCGGACCTCGCGGATCGCCTCCAGGAGGCGGTCCGGCATCACGGGCTTCACGAGATAGCCGTGGGCGCCCGCGGCCAGCGCCTGAAACGTCGTCTCCGGATCCTGATAGACGGTCACGATCAGGATCTGAGCCGTGGGGATCCGCGTCGAAAGGGCGGCGATGTGCTCGACACTGGTGGAGTCGGGCAGGTTGACATCGACGATCACGACGTCGGGCCGCAGGGCAGGGATCTCACGGACCGCCTCGGTGGCCGTCGCACACGCGCCGATGGGGAGGCAGTCGGGGGAGGTCTCGAGCGCTTCGAGAAAGGCCCGGCGCAGACGGGCGTCGTCCTCCACCACGGCGACGCGAATGCGGGGCGGGGTGGGCTGCGCGGTACCGGTCGGCCGGGGGGTGTGTGTGGACATCGGCAGGGGTTCCTGATCACGTGGCTGTTTTCGTCGCCCGTCCATTGTCGTTCCCCCGCGCCTTCCCACCGCACCGCTTGGAATCATAACGACACGCCGGCCTCCGCCGACAGTGGCACATCGATCTCGACCCGAGTGCCTTCTCCCAGGACCGACGTGATCGAAAACCTACCCCCGAGTTCGTCGATCCGGCGACGCATGTTGGTGATGCCCGACCGCTCCCCTGCAGTCAGCGCAGCACGATCGCATCCCTGGCCGTCGTCGGCGATCGTGATCGACAGCCGGGATCCCGGCCCTGATTCCAGCAGCCGCAGGTGAAATAGCAGGCGTGACGGCCCGCCGTGCTTGACGGCGTTGTTCACTGCCTCCCTGACGACGAGGAACAGGCTGTGCCGTGTGCCGCCGTCGATCGGCTCCGGGGGCACCTGATCCGAAACATCGAGCTCCAGCCGCACGCCCGCCGCTTCCGCGAACTGCTCGATGGAGTGTGTGAGATAGGGCACAAATCGATCGAGCGTGTCGTTGGCCGGATTGACCGCCCAGACGATTGCATCGACGCTGCGCACGAGATCGACCGCCGACTGTCGGGCTTTTTCCACACGATCGAGCGTCGCCGGACCGGCGAGGCCGGTGATTTCCTTCTGCACCCAGTAGTGCTGCATCGCGATCTCCGTGAGGGCGGCGCCCACCTCGTCGTGAAGGTCGCGGGCGATGCGGGTGCGCTCCCGCTCGAGGGCGTGGGCCCGCTCGACTTCCTGGAGGCGACGCTTCACACGTTTCAAGGCGACCGTGCGGCCGATCGCGACGGCGAGCCCGATGCCCAGTGTCGCCGCGGCGGCCCATGTCTCCGGACGTCGATACCATGGCAAGATGATGTCGAGTGACAGGCTCGTCTCCCGCCCAGTCGGCTCCCCGCCCGGCCGAAACGCCCCGACGCGAAACGTATAGCTGCCCGGCCGCAGGTCCGTGTAGCGGGCGACGCTTGATCCACCGATGCCGAGGCTGTGGGCGGCCGTCCACGTGAGCTGCACGCGGTCTCCAGGGGCGACGGGCTGGCCCTGCAACAACGACCAACCGGCGTAGTCATCGGGAGCGTCGTCGAGGAGCACGAGGATCGGATGCGGCTCGGGCACCGGCCGCAGGCGGAGCTGCGCGATGGCCGAGCGGCTGCCACGACGGGCCCACCCCTCTGGCGTGTCGAGCGGCTTCAGCGGACTGGATGCAACGGTGAGCGAGAGCGGCTGATGCCTCGTGGGTCCGCCATCGCGGGGAGAGATCGCGAACGCGATGTCGTCGATGCCGATCCAGCCGATGACCTCAGGGCCGCCGTGCGAGAGAAAGTGCGCCGTGACGCGGGCCGATCCGGGAGGTGCCGTCGCCAGCAGGCGATGCGGGTGGAAGGCCGCTCGTTCGGGTCGGCCCTCCCAGCCCACTGATTCGCCGTCGAGGGCCGTCTCCGCGGTGTCGAGCACGCGGCCTTTGGCGTCGTGGAATTGCATGAACAAGCGGGCTTTTGCGGCAGCATCGCGCCAGCCATCATCGACCCGATCGAGCTGGTGCCGGAGCCGCATCCCGCGGGCCATCGCTGGCGCGCTCTCCGCCGTCGCATCGGGAGCGTCGATGCCCCAGCCACCGGAGAAATGAAACTCGACCCGCTTCGTCCCCCACGGGATGTGCACAGGGGCAGAGCCGACACTCCGCTCGCTCTCCCGCGCGGCGGGCAGCTTGGGCACGGCAAGCTCCCGTCCGTCGGCAACGATTCGGTCGATCCGCACGCCAGCTGACACGTTGATCGCCCAACTGGCGATCAACGCTGCCGTCATCCAGATTCGGTGGCCATGTATGAGCCGCACGTCATGTTTCCCCTGACATTCTCATTGTATGCCGGGGAAATGGCCACAGCTGGCATTCAGCTCGGGAGGCTGCGGTGGAAGTGGACGTGCTTCCAATTGCCGCCGATCTTCTGCCAGATCCGCGTCTCTTCGCATGGCTTCGTCACCGGCCGGCCGGCGTCGTCGAGCGTCTGCGTGAGGCGGGTGTAGGCCACGAGGGCCACGGTGTCGGAGAGGAGCTTCACGACGGGGGAGGCCATCGTGTTGGTGACCGGCTTGGGGGTGCCGGCGGGCAGCTTGAAGTAGAACTCGTGGAAGGGGAGGCCTTCGACCAGCTGGCCGCGGGCCTCCGGCTCGAAGCAGGTGATGTCTTCCGCCACGAGCCGGTGGTAGGCCTTCCAGTCACCGGCGGCGACGGCGACCAGGAGTTGCCTGGATAGATCGAGCAGCTCCGCTTCGACGGTTGGGAATGCGGTCATCAAGATGAATCCTCTGCGGTGAACTTCGGCGGGAGTGGTCTACGGGGAGACGAGTCCGAGTGAGATGAGCTTGCCGAGGCACTCGTCCCGCTCGCGGCAGCGTTCGAGACCCGACCAGGCGGGATCCTGGGCGGCGAGAAACTCCGCCTGGGAGGCGGGCAGCCTGCCGCTCGTCCGCGCGGCGAGCCGCCGGATCACTTCCTGGTCGAGCCGCGTGAGCCTCAGGGCCTGCACGCGGTAATCGAGGAAGGCCTCCCAGACGAGCGGGAAGAGCGGCGCCACGATCTCGCGGCCAATCGTCTCGGCGTAGCGACGAATCTCCAACTGCGCGTGGGTGTCCATCCGCAGGGCAAGGAAGTGAAGCAGATTGTGGAGGTCGATCTTCCAGTAGGCCTCGGTGTAGGTGGAGAGCGGCAGATCCTTGCGGGCCTGCTCGCGGGCGATGCCCGCCTCGAGCCGCTCCTCGTACACCCGTCGGGCCAGACGCTGCAGTTCCTGCTCCGCCTGCGTGAGAAGGTGGCCTTTGTCGGCCGGCACGAAGTCACCCGAGCCCTGGCGGTTCGTGGCAGCCTGGCTCCGCCACTCGTCGTCGGTCGTCGTCTGCATCGCGTCGATGGCCAGCGAATACCGGGTCGAGTATTCGTTGACGCTCGCGGTGCGGTGGCGAATCCATTGTCGCCAGCAGTCCATCGGCACGCGGACGACGAACTTGAGTTCCGCCATCTCGAAGGGCGTGGTGTGGGCATGCCGGAGCAGATACCGGATGAGCTGGCGGTCGTCGCTGACGCGGCGGGTGCCCTCGCCATAGCTCACGCGGGCCGCCTGCACGACGGAGCCATCGTCTCCCATGCAGTCCACGAGGGCCACGAAGCCGTCGTCGAGCACCGGGAGTTTCTTCCAACGCAGCGACTCCAGAAGCGCCGCACGGTCGGTGGAGGGGGCTGTCGCTGTCATTGCCGGGCGGATCCTGCGGGCTGCAAAGCCCACAGGATGGGGCACGGGCCGGCGACGGTCAATCCTTCGCGAGAAGTTCCTGCAACAGACCGGCCAGCTTGCGGGCATCGTCGGACTTGTGAACCTGGTCGATCCGCGACTTCGGCACCCCGAGCTTGGCGAGCGAGCCGGTGATGCTGGTCCAGAGCTTCTCCCGCTTCTTGCCCTCGGCGAGGTAGAGGTCGGTCACCTGTTCGCCGACCCGCTGCAGCAGGGCCGTGTCGAGGTTCTCGTAGTAGTTTTTGACGATCGACTGCTGGTATTTCGTGAGTTCCGCCATAATCGTCCGCCTCGTCTGCTGGAAGGAGTCACCCGAGCCGGCTACAGTATCGGTCGAAACGGCCGTTTTCTTCGAGAGATTCCGATGCCCACGATCACTTTCACCAACGAGAAAAAGGAAATCCAGGTGCCAGAGGGGGCCAACCTCCGCAAGGAGGCGCTCGCCGCGGGCGTGCAGCTCTATCCTGGCATCCACAAGGTGGCCAATTGCCACGGGTTCGGCACGTGCGGCAGCTGCCGGGTGCTGGTCACCAAGGGCATGGAGAACACGAGTCCGAAGGGGCTCCTGGAGGCCGGACGCTTGGGCGTTTCGCTCGCCTACATCGGCAACGAGAAGACGATGCGGCTGGCCTGCCAGACCCGCGTCAATGGCGACATCACCGTCACCACCTGCCCGCCGCTCAACCTCTTCGGTGAGAATTTTTTCAGCTGAATATTGGTCAGGCCGTATGACGTTGCGCCGGCTCCGGGACGGCATGAGTTCCCTCGCCAAGGCCGCGGCGGCCTAACGCTCGGGATCCTCACGCCGACCCCTTCGCCTCCTCGTTTATTGTGTCACTTGAATGAAGGAAGTGATTGCGGTTGTGAAGCCGTTCCTGGCGGAGAAGGTGCTCGAGGCACTCGCGCTGGCGCCGCTCGAGTCGTGCACCGTTCGGGAGGTGAAGGGCTACGGACGGCAGAAGAGTTATCTCGATCAGTACGGTGACAGCGAGTATTCGCTCGCGTTTCTCCCGAAGGTGGAGATCCAGGTGTGGGTGGATGACGCCCGCGTGGACGAGGTCATCGAGCGCATCACCGCCGTCGCCCGCACGGGCCGCATGGGCGACGGCAAGATCTTCGTTCTTCCCGCCGTCGAGGCCGCCATCCGGTCAGCGGTCACTTGAGGAAGACGCCGGTGGCGTACCAGATGCCGTTGCCGCCGCGGCGGATGTCGTAGCCATAGGCGGCCTGCGGGCTGCGGACGGCGTTCCAGTGGCCGGATGACTGCCGCCAGCTGGCGACGCAGTCGACGCAGGAGTCGAGCAGATCCTGGTTCTCCCAGCTCTCGGCACAGACCTCTGACGCCGATCCCGCGCCCATGCGGCCGGCGATCCGCTGTGACCGCACGTCCCAACCGTGATGCCCCTGCCGGCGGATACGGGCCTGGTGTGCGGAGTGACTCTCGGCCTCGGCGCAAAGCGACGGATCACAGCTGCCCTGCGTGCTCAGCGGGTTCTCCGGGTGAACCCGCACGGCGAGGATCAGCGACCGCTGTGTGAGCGAGCCTTCCGGGAGCACCGCCAGTTCGTCGACGTGCGACGTGGCAAAGCGGTAGTACTTGCCCGGCGTCCGTGGGAGGACCGAGACGATCCGCCCAGCGTAGCGAGGATGCGCGTGATCGACGACGAAGACACCGCTGCCGCGTCGCATCTCGACGAGGCTCGGATCGGCCACGAGACCGGCCGCCTCGGCCATGCCCAGCCGGCAGAACACCCAGGGCGTGCCCGAGCGGCTGAATCGCTCCTGCACGTCGGGCCGTTCGAGGTGCTGCCCCACGGCGTCACCCGGATTCCCCGACTGCGGCTCCACCGACACCAGTAGCATCGCGCCGGAGGCCTGCGCAGCCTCGATCGCTGCAGCGTAGTCGTCGATTCGCTGCACGCCCTGCGGTGCCGCCGCGATGCGCGGCACGGGTGTGGCGGCGACAGCGTGCGTGTTGCATATGACGACAGCGGCAATTGCCGCCATGATCGTCAGGGACAGTCGAATACGATCGCACCGGCTGGTGTTCGTGATGAACATGCTGCACCTCATCCGTAAGTGAAGGGAACGAGGTGCCGATTGAATGGCCGGGACGCGTCGGCTGCAAGTGGTCGGCTGGTGCGAGCCGACGGCGTATCTCGACTTACGTCGCTTCACGATGCGATCAACCGCCGCCGTCGCAAGCGGTTACGCGAAATCGAAAAAATCTCGTCGTTGTAGGCCCGTTGCTCCGCAACGGGCAGCAAGGAGCCCGTCATGCCGTGACCGGAGAAGAGTGCCCATCACGGAGTGACGGGCCTACGGGGCGGTGACGGAACCGGGTGTGACGGAAGACAATCGCGGCCTGACCGGCTCGAAGGGCCGCACCCAGATCGAGCGGAACTGCACCGGGTTGCCGTGGTCCTGCAGCGTGATCGGCAGGGCGTCGGCGTGCTTCGTGTAGCCGGGCGGTGCATGCCAGAACGTGTTGCCCTTGATCACGGTGTCTGAGTGAATGGCGATGCCGTTGTGGAGCATGCTCACGCGGGCCGGCGCGGCGAGCGAGCCGTCGGCATGGAACCGCGGTCGTGTGAAGAGGATGTCGTACGTCTGCCATTCGCCCGGTTTGCGGCAGGCGTTCACGGCCGGTGGCTGCTGCTTGTAGAGGGCGCCGCACTGGCCGTCGGGATAGGTGAGCGGACCGTCGGTGCCGTCCTCGTAGGAGTCGAGCACCTGGATCTCGTATTCGCCCATCAGGAAGACGCCGGAATTGCCGCGGCCCTGGCCCTTGCCCCGTGCCGGACTCGGCATCCGGAATTCGAGGTGCAGCTGGCAGTCGCCGAACGGCTGCTTCGTGGAGATCGCCCCCTTGCCGACCGTCGCCACGCCATCGGCGACCTTCCAATCGCCGGCCCCGTTCCACTGGTCGAGATTCGTGCCGTCGAAGAGCACGACGGCATCGGCGGGTGCGGGTACGGGGCCGCTCGGCGGGGGACCGGGATCGACGGCCTTGGGCCGCGGCCACTCGATCGGGATCCGCCACTCGCCGCTGGGGTGCTTCGTGCCACTGAGCTGGAGCCGCCGGGAGCGAATTGAATCGGTGAGCGTTCGGGCCTTCGCCTCCGCTTCGGCGATCGGCAGGCCGACCTTCATGCCGGGCCGCTGGTGGCCGGCTGCCGAGAGATAGGCGTCGCGAAGCAGCTGCATCCGCTGGGTGACCTCGGGCAGGAAGGGATCGAGAGCCGTGGGTGTGTCGGCGGCAGCCATCGCATCGTCGCCGAGGCCGCGGAGGACGGCACGGCAGATCGCCCAGTGGCCCTGCGGATTGGGATGCACTGTATCGGGGGCAAACACAACGCCCGCGTCCTTCGCCCGGGCCGCGGCCAGCATCTCCCGCATCGGTCCATGCACGTCGATCACGAGCCAGCCGTCAGCCCGCTTCGACACGAGCCAGTTCGAGTAGGTGTCGAGCACGGCGTCGTAGTCGGCGTCACCGGCCGGCCCCGGCTTGTCGGGCCGCTTGTCGTACACCGGAGGCGTGAGGTGGATGATCGTGGCCCCGGTCTTCGCCACGGTGTCGTGCAGCCGCTCGATGCCCGCCTTGAACCGCGCGAATCGCTCGTCGTCGAGTGGCTGGTAGATGCCGCAGTTCATACCGTAGCAGGCGAGCACCACGTCGGGCCGCACGACCCGCAGCACGCGATCGAGCCGCTCGAAGAGATCGGGCCGCGGAAACTTTCCACCCGCATGCCCGTCCTCGGACAGTCCCGACACCGTCTCGCTCGGCAGGCCCACGTCGATCACCTGGGCTGCGGTTCCGTTTCGTTCCATCCAGGCGATGAGTTCGGCAACCCAGTCGCCGCCATACGTGATCGAGTCGCCGAGCACGGCGACTCGCTGGGCCTTCAGGAGCGTGTCGGCGGGCACGGTGTCGGCCGCCGCTGCGGCAGTGATGAAGGCACCGTAGGCTATGAGGGCGGCGAGGAACGCATGACGCAGTCGCATGGTCAGGGAGTCTCCGCGGGAGGGGCGGGTTCGACGTCGAGATCGGCCGCCGGCAAGGGCATCACGTCGAAGGTCAGCATGTCGTCGTAGGTGCGGCGCTCCCAGTCGAGGACCGTGCCTGGGTTCTGGGGGTCGAGGACGGGGAACACGTGCACGGGCGTGATCGACACGATGAATCCGGGGCCATCCTCGCGGCGGCTCACATCGACCTCGACGTGGCCGTAATGCTTGCCGCCCGCTTCGAGCACGTCCCGCTGCCAGCGCTCCGGCGCATGGTCGTGGGCCAGGAAGATCTGCCGCTCATTCACATGGTCGAGGGCGGGGCCGGGCAGCAGGTCGCCGCCGATGCCGACGGTGTAGTAATGGACCCCGTCGGCGAACGAATGCTCGTAGATCTCATCGTGGCCACAGAACACGGCCCGCACGCCGTGCTCCTTGAAGAGTCCGGTGAGCCCTCGGAGCGGCCGCCCGGAATGCATGTCCGTGCCGTCGCCGTCACCCGGCGGGCGGCCGTGGACGCCTGCCGAGAAGGGCGCGTGGTGGAACTGCACGAAGACCACGGCGTTGCGGTCGCGGGCCGCGACGAGTTCGCGCGTCAGCCATGTGTGTTGCTCCGACCCCGGGGCGTAGTCGGGGATGTGCGGGGCGTCTTTGCGATCGAGGTCGTGGTTGGTGTCGTCGGGGCCGTCGTCGGAGCCGCCATTCGTCGTGTCGAGCGAGAGCAGCGTGACCGGGCCGAAATCGATCCGGTGGTAGCGGCCGATGTGCCGCTCGTCCGAGGCGCCGTTCTCCGGATGCTCGAAATAGGTGAGAAACTTTCGGGAGGCGAGGAGCGTGACGGGACCCTTGTAGCCGCCGAGATCCCGGAGGCGGTCGTCGCTGGGGGGGCCGCCGAAGATGTCGTGGTCGCCCGGCACGGCGACGAGCGGCACGCGGGAGGCGAGCGTGCCGAACGTACCGGCGTTGTGCCGCCAAAACTCGTCCCAATGCCGCTGCTCGCCACCGCTCTCCACGAGATCGCCCACGATGCTGCAGAGCACGGGGTTGCCCGCCCGGAGGCTCTCGGCCGCCCGGGCCGCGATCAGGGCGAGGTTGGTGCGATAGGCGGCCGTCTCGTCGATCACGTAGCGATCGCCCACCCATCGCGGTCGTAGCCCGCCGGGCAATGACGGAGAGGCGACCCATTCCGCCCGCGACTCACGGGAAGCCGGCCGTGCCTTCGCGTCGGCGTAGAAGAAGAGTCGCACGCCGCCGCCGCGGCCCACCTCTCCCGGCCGCGGAGCGGTCGTGAGCACTGCCTTCGCCGTCTCGCCTGACTGCTCGACCACATAGGGATAGCTGGTCGCCGGCTCGAGGCCGGTCACCCGCACCGAATGCAAAAATGGCGGTGAGCCATGCTGCATGTCGGCAGGTTCCATCATCTGGTAGTCGAGATCGCGGGCGAGGACCGGTGCGGAGGTAAACGTGCGGCTGTCGCAGGTGAGGGTGCCGGGGTCCGCCGCCTCCGAAAGCCAGCGGACCGTCATCGCGTCGGGGGCGGGATGTTGCAAGTAGGGCCGCACCCGGAACGGTGCGGCGACGAGGTCGGCGGCGAGCGTCACCGTGGTGGCCGCAATGGCGACCGTCACGACGAGCACGACACGGAACACATCGTGGGCGGTCATGGCACGGCGACCGGAGTGGCTCCGGCCCGAATGGCGAAGAGATGGCTCTTGTTGGCGATGTAGAGCGTGTCGCCGGCGACGATCGGCGTGGAGTAGACGCTGTTGCCCATGTTGATCTCCGCGAGCAGGTCCTTGTCGCGCGCGAGCTTGAAGATGGAGATGTCGCCGTCCTCGTCACCGATGTAGACCTTGCCGTCCACGATCAGGGGCGATCCCCAGCTGGCGGCGAGCATGTCGTGGGTCCAGAGCGGTTTGCCCGTCTTCAGGTCGAGGCAGTGGAAGAGGCCGCTGAAGTCGGCCACGAACAAGAGCCCGTCGGCGATCGCCACGGTGCCGCACGTGCGATGCATCGTTTCCTCGAAGTCGAGCTTGCCGTTTTTGTCGGCGTCGAAGCCGGGATAGTGCCAGACGGCGGCCGAGGCAGGATTGGGCCTGGTCACCTCGCCCTGCTCCTTGATCACGGCCTGCTCGCGGCGGCGGGGCAGGGGCTGCGTCGGATCCTTCAGGCTCACGGCCAGTTCGCTCGACACGTCGCCCCGCTTCGTCGGATCGATGCACCACAGGTGCCCCACGCCCTCGCCGTGCTCCGGATCTTCGCCCACGGCCACGTAGACGAGCCCGTCGTGCACGACGGGCGTGCCGATGATGTGATTGCGATCGGCCCGGCCGCCGAGCGTGTACTTCGATTCCTTCGGGTTGCAGTCGAACTCCCAGAGCTTCTTCGACCGGCCGTTCTCGCCGCGGGCGTCGAAGGCGTAGATCCAGCCGTCGCCACCGCCGAAGATCACCTGCGGCACGCCGCCGAGCTCGGCGTAGGCCGGGCTCGACCACTGGCCGTGGAGCACGTTGGCGCCGGGCGTGTTGTCGGCCCACAGCACCGTGCCGTCGCGCTTGTCGATGCAGAGGAAGCTCGGGGCCTCGGCGTTGGGCAAATTGATGTGCCCCTCGTCCACGCCGTTGCTCGTGTTGACGAACAGGAAGTCACCCGCGGTCGTCACGCTGCACGAGCACATGTTGTGCTGCGAGACGCCGAGCTGCTTCATCATGTCGAGCACCCAGACGACGTCGGCCTCGTCCTGCTGCTGGACCTTCTCGGCGGTGAACGGCCCGTCGTTCTCGCCATCGCGGAAGCCCTCGGTGTCGAGGCACTTCACCTCGCCTCGGCTCGTCACGTACCAGAGCCGGTCTCCCTCCACGAGCGGCGCGCAGCAGATGCCCTGGAGCGGCCAATCGTGCACGCGGCCTGTCGGCAGCTTCTCGCTCGAATCCTGCCACAGGAACGAGCCATCCTCGATGTCGAAGGCCACGAGACACCCGAGATCGACCTCGGGGGGATACCGCTTCAGCCAGCCCTTGCCATTGTTGGTGCCGACGTAGGCCTTGCCGCCGGCGACGACCGGATTGCCGTAACTCTGGCTGCCGAGCGCCGCCACCCAGGCCACGTTCTGGCTCGTCTCGGGTTTCCAGGCGCCGGTTGAGGGGTCGAAGTCGCCAGGCGTCCACTCGGCCGGGATGTTCTTCGCCGGCGACACATTGTTGCGGACCGGTGAGCCCCCCCACTGATTCCAGTCGCTCGCGCTTGCCGTGAGCGGCAGCGCAGTCAGGATCAAGGCAAGAGCCACCTTGGCTGGCGCCGCGCGCGGGGTTGCCCCTACCGTCTCGCCGGACGCTCGCTTCGGACATCCTGTCCTTCGCTCGCTCGATGGCGGCTGCGCTCTCGGCATCCTGCCTTCGCTTGCCGCCAACGCCGGCTCACCGGTAGGGGCAACCCCGCTCATCCAACGAGTCGGCTGCTTTTCCATTCGCGGCTTCATCATTCCACAGCCTCCACGGACACGTTGTCGATGTAAATCTCGGAGTCTTTCGAGTTGCCGAAGAAGCCGGGGCTGCCCTGGAGATTGCCCGCGGCATGCGTGGCATGAATAGTCCAGGCCTCGGGTTCCGCCTCGCCCCGTGGCCAGACCTTGCCGCGAAGCACCGCCGACTGCCCCGACGTGCGGGCCTCGAGCTTCATGGAGTACCAGCGGCCGGCCTCCCAGGCAAACGGGATCGTCTTCGAGAAGTGCGTCGCCACCTGCGGCGGCCACGATCGCAGTTGCAACTGTTGCGCCGCACCCATCAGGTCGAGCGTATACCGCTGGGCGATGAGTCCGATGTCGGGCATCCGGGCCTTCTCGAGCGCCGCCGGATTGCCGAACGCCTTCGTGAAGGCATCGGCGTCGGTGGTGCGGGGTTGCGATGCGGTGGAGGCCGGCTTCTGCGTGACTGAAGCTGGATCGCCCGGCTTGCCCACGCCCGTCTCCCGGGCCCGGACATCGGCCCGGACACAATAGTCGTGCAGCCCGATCGGCCCGATCCAGCCCTGGCTCCGAGTGCCCTTGGGGATCGTGGTCACCTTCACGAGGCACTTCGAGCCATCGACCTCGCGGACGACGTGGCGATACCGCATGCCGATCCACGGCAGCGGCGGCTCGCCTTTGACGACGCCCGTCTTCGGGTCGGCCGCGAGCGGGATCTCCTCGAAGTCGAACTGCCACGGCAGCGGCGGCATCGACCGGATCCGCGCCCTGCCCGCGAGGCTGCCGACCTTCGCGGTGACGATCGCCGCCGCATGCTGTCCGGCCGGTGCCGTGTAGGTGCCGTCGCTTGACACCGTGCCGACCGTCGTCGCGAACTCAGCCGGCGATTCCTTCACGAACCGGCCCGCGGCGTCGAAGAGCCTCGCCTTGAGCTGCAGGGTTTCGCCCGCGGCGATCTGCGCCTCGGCGGGAACGATCTGCACCCAGGCCGGCTCGTCTGCCGGATCTTTCGTGGCCGCCGAGACTGTTTCCGGCCGAGCAGAGGCGGCAGGTCCGCTCTGATCCGGCAGTGCCCGCGTGCCGAGGCAGTAGAGGCGGGTGCCGGTCGTCAGATAGAGCAGTCCATTGGCGGCGATCGGCGAGGCCGTCACCTCGTCCTCCTCGTCGAACCGCATCCGGTTCACGAACTTCACGCCCTCGGCCGTCGGCTCGAGCACGTGCCAGCCGCTCGTCGAGCAGACGTAGAGTTTGCCATCCGCCACGAGCGGGCTGCCGCGGACGATCGTGCCGAGTAGTTTCTGCGGCCGTCCGACTGCCGAGCCCGTCGCCTTGTCGAAGGCGTAGACCTTCGCGCCGTCATCCACAAAATAGATGCGGTCGCCGAGCACGACGGGCATCGATCGGCCGTCCATCACGGCCTTCTTCTGCCAGATCGCGGCCGTGGCGGTGATGTCGCCCATGCCGGCCGCCTTGAACACGGTCGCCGAGCCCATCGAGGTGTTGTCGAGGTTCTCTTCCGACTGCGAGACGATCACCGTGTCGCCGTCGATGAGCGGCGCGGTATTGATGCCACGGCGTGAGAGCTTGAAGTTCCAGACGGCCTTGCCCGTCCGCGGCTGAAAGTTCCAGACACTGCCGTCGCTCGAACCAAAGACAAGGGCAGCTGTGCCGTCGAAGTCGGCCAGTGACGGCGTGCTGTAGGTCGTGTCTTCGGGTAGTTCCTTCGTGCCATTCATCCAGCGGACGACGCCCGTGGCCTTGTCCATCCCCAGGAAGCGATGCGCCGGGCGGGCCGTGTCGCCCCAGCCGGTCACGACGGCGCTGGCGATGACGAGATCCTCGAACACCACGGGGATGTTCGTGCGGCCGCCATAGGTGGAAAGAAAGCCGAACTCTTCGTGCAGCGACCGCTGCCACTTCGCCGTGCCGGTCGCCGCGTCGATCGCCGTGAACACGCCGCATACGCCGTGGGCAAAGACGGTGTTCGATGCCGGATCGGCGACGACGGCCGACCAGCCGACCCGCTCGGCCGGCACGTCGGAGAGATAGACGTTGAACACGTTCTCCCAGAGCTTTGTGCCGGTCGCGGCATCGAGGCAGAGCACTTTCTCGGCCTCTTCGACTGTGCCGGGCTTGTGCCGCACGATCGTAAACAGCTTGCCGCCCATGATCACGGGCGTCGAGATGCCCCCCGCCTCGTCGTTCGTCCAGACGACGTTCGTGTTCTTCTCCGGATCGAACGTCGTGACGAGCGGCGGACCGGCGTAGTGGCGGTTCTGCTGTGGGCCGCGCCAGTCGGGCCAGTCGGCAGCCGATGCCGTCGCGCAGGCCGTGAGTGCCCAGGCGGCGCTGATCAGCGATCGCAGCAGGGGGAAGGTTGAACGACGAAGCAGCATCGGCTCGGCTCCACAAGCGGGCTGTCAGTCACCGAGGCCAGCGGCCTTCACGTCGGCGGGAAACTGGAGATCGACGATGGCCCGGGCGCCGCGGCCTTCGGTCAATCGGCTGGCGACATCTTCGCGGATGCTGTCGATGTCGGCATCCCACCAGCGGCCCCGGGCAGCCACATCGGGTTCGGCGAGCGGCCGCACGAGCCGCATGCCCACGCCGAGCGCCGGCGCCTCCGTGTACCACCACGGGCTCTTCGGCAGGTTGGGATCGACGTCCTTCCAGTCGGGATCGTCGGCAGTGCCGCCGGCGTCGCGGGAGCCGCGGCGGGCGGCGCTGCGGCAGGCGGCCGGTTCGTCGTAGTAGGCACCGCCCCGCAGCACCCGCGGGTAGAGCCGCGCCGGCCAGGTGATGGCGTCGGCTGCGGCAACGGGCTGCGGCAACGCCGCCTGCCGGGCGTAGCCGTCGTCCACGAGCTCATCGATCACCCATTCAGCGACGTTGCCGTGCATGTCGTGCAGGCCCCAGGCGTTGGGCTCTTTGGTGCCGACGGGGTGGGTCGTGTCGTCGGAATTATCGGTGAACCACGCGACGTCGGCGAGGGCCGCGGCGTCGTCTCCCGCATGCCAGGGCGCGGACGAGCCCGCGCGGCAGGCATACTCCCACTCCGACTCGCAGGGCAGTCGATAGAACCGGCCCGTGAGGCCGCTGAGCCACTTCGTGTATTGCCGGGCCGCGAACGGCGTCATCGTGACGGCGGGCTGGCTCGGATCCTCACCGTTCGTGAACGTCGTGGTGGGGTCATAGAGGTTCGATGGTGCCGTGACTGCGTCGGCTTCCGCCCCGGCGGCCACTTGGCGGACGCCCGCCGACTGCAGGGCGATGAACAGGTCGCAGGCGGCCATGTACTGCTTGTATTCCGCCCAGGTGACCTCGCACCGGCCCATCCAAAACGGCGCGACTTCGACCTCGAAGGCCGGCCCCTCGTCGGCCGATCGGTCGGCTTCGGCGTCGGGCGAGCCCATGCGAAACCGCCCCCCCGGCACCGGTATCATCCGAAACGTGACGTCGGTGCCCGGGATCGTCTCGTCGTAGGCCACCATCCAGCCACCCGGCACCTGGATTGCCGGGGCGTCGCCTGCCGGCCGGGATTCTCCGGCGACGAAGCCGGGGTTTGCGGCCGCCGCCGTCATCGCGAGGCAGGAGAGGACGGCGGCGAGCGTCGACGACAGGTGGGGCATGGGCGTGGTAGTTCCGCGGGTGGGCATCGAGGAGGAATCAGCGCAGCAGACCGAACGAATCCGTAAAGTGTAATGTGTCGCTTCACCTCCGCCCAACCGCCGGTCGAGTCCCGTGGTCGCACCCAAACCCACCCAGTCCGCCGCCGGCAAGCCCGCCGCGAAAAAGCGAGACGAGAAGCCCGCCGAGCGGGTCGTGGCCGAGAACCGCAAGGCCCGGCACGAATACGAGATCATCGACACGCTGGAATGCGGGATTGCCCTGGTCGGCAGCGAGGTGAAGAGCCTGCGGGCGGGGCGGATGTCACTCGACGAGGCCTACGGTCGGATCGACGGTAACGAGGTCTGGCTGATCGGCTGCGACATTCCCGAGTACGAGAAGGCCAACCGGCTCAATCACCAGCCCAAGCGGCCCCGCAAACTCCTCCTGCACCGCCGCGAGATTGCGAAGTTCGCCGGGCAGGCGTTCGAGAAAGGCCTCACGCTCGTGCCCCTGAAGATGTACTTCAAGGACGGCCGGGTAAAGGTGCTGCTGGGCATCGGCCGCGGTCGCAAGACCCACGACAAGCGGCAGAAACTCAAGGCCGCCACCGCCAAGCGTGAAATGGAAACCGCCCTCCGCGGCCGAGGCCGCGAAGGGCGGTGATGTGCTGACGACAGGCTGACCGGCGGCTCAGCGACCGGCGCCGCTACCGGCGAGCAGGGCTTCGGACGACTCGGTCGAATCTTCCGGGTGCCAGAGCGGCATGCCGCGCTGGATGCGCTCCGCGAGCACGTCGATCTTCTGCTTCGATCCGGCCGGTGCGTGCGTGGGAATGAATTCCGACGTGCACTGGGGCTCGAAATTCTCATCGTGGCCGTAGAGTTCGATAATCTCAAAAACGTTGCGAATCCGTGCCATCGGGAACGAACGACTCCTTGTCTGCAAAGTTGGGTGTAGAAACAGTGATCGTCACCCATCAAGCCGGCGGGACGGCCCCGGTGCCCTGGGTTTTCGAACCCGCGGATGGGACGGCTGGGGAGCCGCGGCGGGTCGCTGCGTGACGAACGTGACAGTGCCATTATGGGCCCGGCCACACGCGAGTCAAACAATTCGCCGGCGGCGGAAAACATGCGGAAAATCCGGCCTGATTCGCCCTCGGATTGTCCGTCACGATCGGCCCGAATTACCATCATGGCATCGTTCCCGGGATGCCGGCGCGGCTGGAGCCGCCCGCCCGTTCGGAGCGGGCCGCGGTCGGCGGCGGGCTCCCACCCGTGGCCGGCACTGATGCCCCAGTTCACCGGATCGCTCGTCACCTATCCCGCTCGGGTGTCGTTCGCGGCCTATGTGCTCACGATCCTGCTGGGCGGCTTCGCGCTCACGCTCCCGGCCTGCCGCCAGCCCGATCGGCCCGCCGTGTCGTTCGTAGACGGCGTGTTCACGGCCACCAGCGCCTGTTGCGTGACCGGACTCACCGTCCGCTCGACGCCCAACGACTTCTCGCTGCTGGGGCAGGGTCTCATCCTGCTGCTCATCCAGCTCGGCGGTCTCGGGATCATGACGATCACCACCCTGATCACGTTCCAGGCCGGTGGCCAGGCCACGCTCCGGCAGCGGGCCGTGATCGCCGACACGCTGGGGGTCAAATCGGGCCGGGATCTCCGCTGGGTGACCGGAGCGCTCCTCGCGACCGTGCTCATGGCCGAGGCGATCGGCTGCATCGGGCTCTGCTGGGCGAACTGGGGCACCGCCCCGGCGCGGGAGGTGCTTTGGACATCCCTCTTTCATTCCGTGTCGGCCTTCTGCAACGCGGGCTTCGCGCTCCACGACCAAAGCCTCATGCCCCAGGCGGGCGCCGTGTCGATCAACCTCGTCATCTGCGGGCTGATCATCGTGGGGGGCATCGGGTTTCCCGTGATCTTCGACGTGGTTTCGCGGCTCCGGGCCCGCGAGCCGTTCTGGCAGCGGCTGCATACGCAGTCGAAGATGATGCTGATCGGCACGGTCGGACTGCTTGCATTCGGGGCGGCTACGTTCTGGGCCTTCGAGTGGGAGGAGGCGCTGATGGGCCGGCCGCTGATCGAGCGGCTGCTCATGGGCCTCTTCCACTCGACCACCTGTCGCACGGCGGGCTTCAATACGGTCGACTACGCTGCGCTCACGAGTGAGACCCTGTTTCTGGCGATCATCCTCATGGCGATCGGCGCCGGCCCCTGCTCGACGGGGGGTGGGTTCAAGGTGAGCACGTTCATGACGCTCGTCGTCAACAGCTGGGCAAAGTTTCATGGCTGCCAGCGGGTCAATTTCTTCCGGCGTACGATTCCGCATGCCGCCACGGAGCGGGCGGCCGCCGCGGCATTGCTCTTCGTCGCGGTCGGCATCGCGGCGCTCGTGGCCCTGCTCGTCGTGGAGAGCAACGGCAGCCTCGCGGCCCGACCCCGCTGGTTTCTCGAGGCGCTTTTCGAGTGCATCTCGGCGCTGGCCACGGTGGGGCTCTCCACGGGCATCACGCCGGCCCTGTCCGATCCCGGCAAGCTCGTGCTCATCGCACTCATGTTCGTGGGCCGGCTCGGCCCGATCACGGCCGCCGTCGCCCTGTCGCGGCCGCGGCGGCCCTACCAGCCCGAATACCCCGAGGAGGAGCCGCTCGTCGGCTGATCGCATGCCCCCCGTCAAGAAGTTCATCATGCTCGGCATGGGCACGTTCGGCTCGGCCCTCGCCACGAAGCTGGCTGCCAACGGCTGCCAGGTGACGGGCGTGGACCAGCGGCGTGAGCGGCTCGACCTGCTCAAGAACGTGTTGCACGAGGCGGTCATCGGCGACTCGACCGACCGCGAGGTGCTGGAGAATCTGCCGATCCGCGACGCCACCGCCGTCTTCATCTCGCTCGGGGAGACGATTTCGCAGTCGCTCCTGGCCACGCTCCACGTGCGGGAACTCGGCGCCCGCAACGTGATCGTGAAGGGGGTCACCAAGGAGCACGGCAAGATTCTCGAGCATCTCGGCGTCGATCGCGTGGTGTTTCCCGAGGAGGAGGTGGCCCGCGAACTGGCCGACCGGATGACCTGGCCCAACGTGCTCGACTACCTCCCCATCGATCCGGAGTACAGCGTGGCGGAAGTCGCGATGCCGTCGTCGCTCTCCGGCAAGTCGCTCGCGGAGGCGAACCTGAGGAGCCGCATCGGGATCCACATCATGGGCATCAAGGACGTGATGCGAGGGAAGTTCGAGATGTTCCCCGACGGCAAGACGCGACTTCTCGAGGACCAGGTGCTCCTCGTCGTCGGCCGGGAGAAGGAGATCGCCGCGCTGCGGGAGATGCCGTAGGGATACGGTGTAGGCCCGTCACGGAGTTGTAGGCCCGTCACTCCGTGACGGGCAGCCCGTTGCGGAGCAACAGGCCTACGGGAGGACGGGCAGCCCGTTGCGGAGCAACAGGCCTACGGGGGGCGGGCAGCCCGTTGCGGAGCAACAGGCCTACGGGAGGACGGGCAGCCCGTTGCGGAGCAACAGGCCTACAACGCCGACGCTACTGTCCCGGCGGGCCGGGGGGCAGCGTGATCTCGACGTCGGCAGGGGGCGGGGCGGGCGTCGCTGCCGCGGCGGGCTGTGCCGTGGGATCGAACGTCGGTGTGTCGGTGCCGGTGCGGGCGACGAGATCCCGGCTCAGATGGAGATGCTCGCCGCCCGCTTCCGGTCGCAGTTCGAGCAGGGTCACGCCCCACTGGCCGCGGGTCTTCTTGCCCTCCACGGCCACGATGCCCTTGGCCTTGGCGCCCGCCACGTCGAACTGGAGCGAAGCGATCCCGTCGGTCTCGTTGGCCGTGCCGCGGACAGCCGTGCTACACGTCACCGGGGCGCCGAGCGCAGCGGCGACCCGCTCGTTCTGCGTCACCTCATCCACGGCCTCGGCCACGAGCGGATGCTGCGCGAGAGGGCGACACCCGCCACCGAGAACGAGCAGCGCCACGCAGCATGCGGTGGCGATCGTGAAGCGACGCATGATCGTTCCTCCCTGAACGGTAAACGTGAGCGACAACCTGAACAGAAAACCGATGAACGGCAAAGCGACTCCCGGCTCAGCCTTTCACGTCATTGGCCCGGCACCAGGCGATCTTGTCTGCGGTCGTCGTGGGTAACGCGCCGCCGGCCTTGGCCTTCGGGGCAGCCTTCGCGACGGGGGCTGGCGGTTCTTCGGCCGCGGCTTCGGCCACAGGCTCGGCCGGTGCCTCTGGCGCGGGTGGCGCTGCAGGCGCAGCGGCCTTCGCGCCGCGGGCCCGGGCCAGGATGTCGGCCGTGGAGAGCTTCGCCCCCGACGCCGGCTTGGCGGCCGGAGCAGCGCCTGCCTTGGCCCGTGCGGCAGCGAGGATGTCGGCCGTCGAGGGCTTTTTGGCAGCCCCTGCCGCCGGCTTGGCCGCTGCCGGCTTGGCCGCCTCTTTCGCTGCCGGCTTGGCCGCCTTCGACTCGGCGGGTTTCGGCAGCGGCTGCGGCACGATCTTGAGCGCCGAGGGGTCGATGTCGTACCAGCCGATGTTGTTGAACTGATCGAACTCGACCAGGCAGCGACCGTTCATGTTGACCGTCTTGACGAAGCCGGTGGTCTTCGCGAAGCGGGCGAGCTCGGGGGCCGACGAATCGATCACGACGTACTTGTCGGTCCACTCCGCCTTCAGGCGCTCGATCGTGTCGAACATGGGTGATTCCGCAGGACTGAATGCACACGAGGCCGGGGCCCGAACATCGCCGGGCTCAGCCTAGAAATGTGATGCATCGGCGGAGGGATCGCAAGCCGCGCCGGCCTCCGCCACGATTCCCCGCGGTCCGATCGCGTATGACCACTGGATCGTGCGGGGCAGGGCGTCCGTGTCTGCCTGCCCGCAGGGCACCGCCCGCACGAGCCGGCCGTCTGAAGTTCGGTAGGTCGAACCGAGCCGGCCAGGCGGCTCCTGCACCCGGCAGGCGACCTCGACGAGCACGCCGTCGGCCAGCGTCGGATGTGGCGTGAAGCTCGCCGAGAAGTGCGACCGCCCAGCCAGCCCGACCCCGACGATGGCCGGCCGGCCGGCGGCCTCCGTGGGCATTACCTCCGTGAGCACGGGCGACGCAGGCCAGCGGGGGTCGCTCGACCCGTCGTCGGAGTCTTCGACCGATTCGGCTACGGGCCGGCCGTCGAGCATCACGCGGTGCGCCCAGCGGTCGTGCCGCCGGTCGAAGGTGAGGCTGAGCGGGCCGGCTGCGAGAGAGAACGGGACATGCAAAGGCACGAGAAGGTCCTGGGCCGTGGATCAAAGGCGTCGCGCCGCCAGCCGGGGGCACGTGCTCGCCGCCGGCGGATTTTGACGTCGCACGCTCCATGGGCATGGTACGTCAACCATGGCAGTCAAAATTCACCGGCGGCTGCGCGCGACCCCCGCCCGGCTCCGTCATTGTGAGGATGGCGGTTGCGGGGATGGCGTAGCATATCTGTCGGAGAGCATCATGGAACCGCGTCGTTCGCTCGGCTGGCCGATTCTGTTGGGCGTCGTGCTCATCGGGTCGATCATCGCGCTGGGCGTGGGCTGGGTGCTCGTCAGCATTGCCGCAGCGCTCGGGTCGGGGAATGCCGCCTTCTATTATGCACTGCTCGGCGTGGGCATGGCGCTGCTCGTGCTCGTGCTCGCGGGCGTGATCGTCTATCTCGCCCTGACCGTGAAGGCGATCGCGCTGTCTCAGCGGCAGAGCAACTTCATCGACAGCGTGACCCACGAACTGAAGAGCCCGCTGGCCTCGCTCAAGCTCTCGCTGCAGACGCTCACGCGGCGGGCCGTGCCGGCCGAGCAGCAGGCCGACTTCCATCGGATCATGCTGCAGGACATCGAGCGGCTCGATACGCTCATCGACCACCTGCTCGACGCCGCCAAGACGCTGCAACGTCGGCTGCGTGAGGGCCGCGAGGTGTCCTCCGTCGAGCCGGTACTGCGGCAGGTGTGCGCGGCCGTGGCCCAGCGACATGGCATCGATCCCGGGCGGATCAGGATCGAGATGCCCGCTGCCCCCGGTCCTGTCGTGCGTGGTCGCGCGACCGACCTCGAGATCGTGCTCCGGAATCTCATCGACAACGCAGTGAAGTATTCGCTGCCCGACCCAGATGTGGAGGTGACGTTGGCGGAGCCGCAGCGGGGGCGGGTGAGGATGTCCGTCGCCGATAACGGGCCGGGCATCCC
The DNA here is from genome assembly GCA_945890755.1 of Candidatus Kuenenia stuttgartensis. Lineage (GTDB taxonomy): Bacteria > Planctomycetota > Planctomycetia > Pirellulales > UBA1268 > QWPN01. Next base: position 2,695 of record CAMDDA010000010.1, on the reverse strand, counting down.
GGTGTCGCAGCGGCCGCGTATCTTTCGGCGATTCGTGCGGCTGGGGAGCGAGTTGGAGCGATCGACCCAGGGCACGGGCCTCGGCCTGTTTCTCGTCAAGGCGCTCGTGAAGCAGATGCGCGGGAAGGTGAGCGTTCGCGGCCGGCTGCCCCCCCCGGGCACCGTGTTCGAACTCGAACTGCCGGCAGCATGACGGCCAAAGCGTTTTCAGCGCCGGGGCTTTTCGAGTCGGGCGGGAGTGGTCTAATCCGCTCCATGAGCCACACCCATCAGGCCCACCGGGCCACCTCTCCCGCGGTCGACGTCGTGCCCGTCCGTCGCGTGCTCGTCAGCGTGTTCGACAAGACCGGCCTCGACCGGCTGGCTGCCGGCCTGAAGGCGGCCGGCGTGCGGGTCGCCAGCACGGGGGGCACGGCGACGGCCCTTGCCGCCCACGGTCTGGAGGTCGACGACGTCTCCGCGATCACCGGTTTTCCCGAGGTGCTCGATGGCCGCGTGAAGACGCTGCATCCGAACATCTTCGCCGGGATTCTCGCCCGCGGTGATCGCCCCGACGACCTGGAGGTGCTCGCCACGCACGGGATCGAGCGGTTCGATGCCGTGATCGTGAACCTCTACGCCTTCGAGAGCGTGATCGCGAAGCCCGACTGCACGCCTGCCGAGGCGATCGAGCTGATCGACATCGGTGGGCCGAGCCTCGTCCGCGCGGCGGCCAAGAACCATGCGTTTGCGGCGATCGTCACGCACCCCGATCAATACGACGACTTTCTCTCCGCCGTTCGGCGGGGCGGCACGTCGCTCGCCGAGCGGCGGCAACTCGCGGCCCGGGCCTTCGAGCACACCGCCGGCTACGACACCGTGATCGCGGCCTGGATGGCCCGGCATGCGGGGGCGTCAGGCGACTCCGCGGAGGGGGGTGAAGAGGCCTCGCTGCCGGCGCTGGTGCCGCTGCCGCTCGACCGCCGCCTCGCGCTCCGCTACGGCGAGAATCCACATCAGGCGGCGGCGCTCTATGCGCCCGCAGGCACGCACGCCGGCCTCGCCGGCTTGAGGCAGCTCTGTGGCAAGGAGCTTTCCTACAACAACCTGCTCGACCTCGACGGCGCGACGCGGCTCGCGAACCTCGTCGCCGAGCCAGCGGCCGTCGTCGTCAAGCATACGAACCCCTGTGGCGCGGCCAGTGCGGGCACCGTGTCCGACGCGCTCACCGCGGCGATGGCTGCCGATCCGACGAGTGCCTTCGGTTCGGTCGTGGCGGTGAACCGTCCCTTCGACCGCGGCTGTGCCGAATTGTTGCTCACGCCGGGATTGTTCGTGGAGGTGATCGCGGCGCCGGCCTTCGCGCCGGAGGCGGTCGAACTGCTGACCACACGGCCCACGTGGAAGGCGAGCGTGCGGCTCGTCGAGTTGCCCGCCGGTGACCCCTGGGCGGCGACGGCCGGCCTCGAACTGCGGAGCGTGGCCGGCGGCATCCTGGCCCAGCGGCCCGACGTGGCGGCCGACGACCCGGCCACCTGGAAGGTCGTCACGCAGACGGCACCGGCCGCGCCGCTGTCGCGCGGCCTCGAGTTCGCCTTCACGGTGGTGCGGCGGCTGACGAGCAACGCCATCGCCGTCTGCCACGGCACGAGCCTCGCCGGCGCCGGCATCGGCCAAACGAGCCGGGTCGACTCGGTGCGGATCGCCCTGGAAAAGGCGGGCGAACGTGCCCGCGGCGGCGTGCTCGCCTCCGATGCCTTCTTCCCGTTCCCCGATTCGATCGAATTGATCGCGAAGGCCGGCATCGCGGCGATCGTGCAACCCGGTGGCTCGAAGCGCGACGCGGATGTGATCGCGGCGGCCGACGCGGCCGGGATCCCGATGCTGTTCACGGGTCGCCGGCACTTCCGGCACTAGGCACCGATGCAACCGACAGTGCTCGACAGAATCGTGGCCCGGAAACGCACGGAGGTGCAGCTCGCGCGGGAGCGGGTGCCGACGGCGGCGCTCGAAGGGCGGCTGGCCACGGCGGGGCCGGTGCGGGATTTCTTCGGGACTCTCGCGGCCCCCGGGCCGATCCGGCTGATTGCGGAGTTCAAGCGGAAGAGCCCGTCGGCAGGCGAGATCCGCCCGGGTGCCACGGTCGAGGATGTCGTGCGTGGCTACGCGGCGGCCGGCGCGGCCTGTCTCTCGGTGCTCACCGATGCCTGGGGCTTCGGCGGCAGCCTCGTCGATCTGGAGTCGGCGCGGGTGGCGGTGCCGCTGCCCGTGTTGCGCAAGGAGTTCATTGTCGATCGCTATCAGGTGCTCGAGGCGCGGGCTCACGGTGCCGATGCGGTGCTCTTGATCGCCGAGTGCCTCGACGACTGTCATCTCCGGAGTCTGTATCGCGACATTCTCGACCTTGGCATGACGCCGCTCGTGGAGTTGCACGACGAGGAGAATCTGCCGCGGGTGCTCGATCTCGGCGCCACGCTCGTCGGAGTGAACAATCGCGATCTCAAGACGATGACGACCGATCTCGACCACGCGCTGCGGCTTCGCGAGCGGGTGCCCGACGACGTCGTGCTCGTGGCGGAGAGTGGCATCAAGACGCGGGCCGACGTCGAGCGGCTGGAGGCGGCGGGCATCGGCGCGATGCTCGTGGGCGAGTCGCTCCTCAAACAGCCCGATCCCGGCCGGGCCGCCGCGGCGCTGCTGGGAAATCCGTAGGCCC
>CAMDDA010000009.1 GCA_945890755.1 Candidatus Kuenenia stuttgartensis | reverse complement strand
CGGCGAGCGGCTCGCGGAGATCAGGCGGCGGCTCGCTGCGGGGCGACAGCCGCCGGAGGAGCGGACCGCAGGGCACTGAGCTCCGCGGCGATGTCGGTCTGCAACGCCTGTTCGAGCCACTGCAGCGCCCGGGCAACGACGGCGCCGTCGAGCACCCGGTGATCGGCGATGAGCGTCACCGTGCAACGGCCATCGGCTTCGACCGGGGTGTAGGAGAGGCTCGTCGTGCAGAGCGTGGGGTGGAAGCGGTTCGACGCCCCGAGTCCCGCGAGCGTCGACAGGCTGAACGTACCGATCCGGCTCGCCCGCTTCGCGGAGCGGCCGTTCATATTCCAGCGCAGGATCGCCCGCCGCAGCGGGCCGGGCACCATCTCGAGTTGGAGCTGCCGCTTGAACATCCGATCGAGCGGCTCGGTCGTGCAGTCGCGGATGAATCGCTGGATCTCGACGAGGCTCTCGGTCTCGGGCTTCCGCAGGCGGGCGAAGAGCAGCCGGTCGCCGGCGGCGTCGGTGCGGTTGACCGCGAGCGTGGCCACGGTGTGGGGCACGGTGACGAGCCTGGGAAAGAGGCCGCGCGAGAACCAGGTGCGAAGCACGGGCATTTCCCGGGCCACGAGGGCGTAGGCCTTGAGGAAGATCGCCGCCCAGCCGATCCGTTCCGGGCAGGCCGCGCGGGCGTTGGCGAGGTCTGTCAGCTGCATCACGCGATCGACCGGAAAGAGCGGCACACGCAAGGCGAGGGTCGCGATATCGCTGACACAGCCGCGGGCGCCGGTGAAGCGGCTCGTGGTGATGATGGGGGGCATCTGTGGGGCCTCCGGAACGGGGAGCGGGATTGAAGCGATTTCGGCCGGTCCGCGAAATGTCAAAATGGGGGGCGTGGCCACAGGCTGGATCCCCTCGGCCAATAGAAGCCCCCAGGCGCCAGCCGGGGGATCGCGTCGCACGTGGCGTCATCCCTCGCCAATAAAAGCCCCCAGGCGCCAGCCGGGGGATCGCGTCGCACGTGGCGTCATCCCCTCGCTCGCGCTCGGGGCTTGTATCGGCCAATAGAAGCCCCCAGGCGCCAGCCGGGGGATCGGGGCTGGGAATCGGGCCGCGACTCCTCGAGGCCCGCAACCGATACTCTTCCGTATGAAAGTCGTCGTGCAACGCGTGACGGACGCCACCGTCGAAATCGGTGGTGAGGTCGTCGGCCGAATCGGCCGGGGGCTCGTGGTTCTCGTGGGCGTGGAGCAGGGGGATACAGTGGCCGAAGCCGACTGGCTGGCGGCCAAGGTCGCGGGGCTGCGGATCTTTTCCGACGAAGCCGGCAAGATGAACCAGAGCGTGGCAGATGTGGGGGGTGAAGCCCTCGTCGTCAGCCAGTTCACGCTGCTGGCCGACACGGCCCGAGGCAACCGGCCAAGCTTCGTCCGGGCGGCCCGATCGGAGGAGGCCGTGCCGCTCTACGAGCGGTTTTTGGCCGTGCTCGAGCCGCTGGTGGGCCGGTCGCTGGCGACGGGCGTGTTTGCCGCCGACATGCGAGTGAGTCTCGTGAACGACGGCCCCGTGACGATCGTGATCGACTCCCGGCGACGCGAATGATCGGGGGCCTGAAACCAGCCGCACGTTCTGGTAGAATCCGCCCCATCGCGGTGGCTATAGCTCAGTTGGTTAGAGCATCGGTTTGTGGTACCGAGGGTCGCGGGTTCGAGTCCCGTTAGCCACCCTGTCTGTCTTTTGGACAACCGTGAGCGAGCACCGCTCGGTCGATCCAATGAAGCGACTGCTCCTCGCGACGCTCTGCGCCCTCGTCACCTCGCCCCTCTTCGCCGCCGAGCGGCCCAACGTCCTCCTGATCGTCGCGGACGACCTCGGCTGGTCGGACGTCGGCTGGCACGGGGGCTTCGGCCTGACGCCGAACATGGACCGCCTCGTCCGTGAGGGACGCGAGTTCGACCGACACTACGTGCAGCCCGTCTGCACGCCCACGCGGACGGCGCTGATGAGCGGACGATGCCCCGGAAGGTTCGGCCGCCAGGCGCTGCTGCCGAGCAATCTGCGGGCCATGCCCCTCGGCACGCTCACGTTCGCCTCAGCGCTCAAGTCGGTCGGCTACCGCACCCACATCGCGGGAAAGTGGCACCTCGGCGCCCGCCCGGAATGGATTCCCAACCGGTATGGCTTCGACACCAGCTACGGCACCCTCACCGGCGCCGCCGACCCATGGACGCACAAGTACCGTGCGGGCAACCCGTACGAGGACACCTGGCACCGCGACGGAAATATCTTCAGCGAAGAGGGCAACGCCACCGAGCTCATCGCCGCCGAGGCCCTGAATCGCATCACCCAGGGTGGCGACCAGCCGTGGTTCATCTATGTCCCCTTTCACGCCGTGCATACCCCGGTCGATGCTCCCGAGCCGTACAAGAGGATCTACGATGGCGTGAGGTTTCACGACGATCCGGTGAAGCACGAGTCGCGACTCCGCATGGCCGCCATGGTGTCGCAGCTCGACGCCAAGATCGGCGAGTTCGTGGCCGCGCTCGAACGGTCCGGGCAGCGGGAACGGACCCTCATCCTTTTCACGTCCGACAACGGCGGCATCGAAAGCCGCAAGAACGCCTACGTCGGCTCAGTCCCTGACTCACCGTTCAACAGCGAGAATGCCCCCCTGCGCGGCGAAAAGAACATGCTCTACGAAGGTGGGATTCGGGTGTGCGCCTTCGCCAATTGGCCCGGCCGGCTCATCCCCGGAAAGGTGACCGCGCCCCTCTATGTCGGCGACTGGCTGCCCACGGTGGCCGGGCTCGTGGGGCTCGAGCCGGAGGGCGATCCCAGGTGGGATGGCCTCGACCGCTGGAAGGTCATCAGCGGCGAGGACGCGACGCCCGCTCCCCGGACGATCTACATCGCGCACACGCAGGGGCAGGCACTGCTGCGCGGCGACTGGAAGATCATCCGCAGCAAGGATGCTCCCCCCCAGCTTTTCGACATCGTCAACGATCCCTATGAGCAGGAGAACCTGGCGTCCGCGCGGCCCGAGAAGCTCCGGGAGATGCTCGGCCTGCTCGACGCGGAGTTGGCCAAGGACGACCCGGCCCTTCCCGCCGACCTCAAGGGCCTGCCCCACTGACCCCGATGGGTACGGGTTGATGTCCACAAAATGGCGACTTGTAGGCCGCGCGGACCGGGGCTAGGCTCACGCGGTATCCGGCAGGCAGGCGATTGAAACTCGTCATGCTTCGCCGTAGCCGTTCCCGCCTCGGAGCATCCCGCCATGTCGCGTGTTCGCCGTTCGTCCTCCCGCCCCGTTGCCCGCGCCTCGCGTCGCGATTTCATCACCGCTTCGGCTGCCGTCGCAGGTGGCTACTGGATCGCCCCAGGGCTACGGGCCGACGAGGCGAAGCCGGCCACGAGCGCGAACGAGGAGATTCGGTTCGCCTGCATCGGCATCGGCGGCAAGGGATCGAGCGATTCAGCCGATGCGGCCCGCAGTGGCAAGGTCGTGGCCGTCGCCGACGTGGATGCCAACCAGCTGAAGCGGGCGGAGAAGACACTCGAGGGTGCAAAGCAATACGCCGACTTCCGCACGATGCTTGACGAGATGGGCAAGGAGTTCGACGCCGTCACCGTCAGCACGCCCGACCACACCCACATCACGGCCGCCGCGATGGCGATGCAGATGGGCAAGCACTGCTTCTGCCAGAAGCCGCTCACGCGGGCGATCTCCGAGGCCCGCTTCTTGGGCGAACTTGCCCGGTCGCAGAAGGTGGCCACGCAGATGGGCAACCAGGGCACGGCCGGTGATTCGCTACGACGGGCCGCGGCGTTCATCAAGTCAGGAGCCCTCGGTGCCGTGAAGGAGGTTCACGTCTGGACCAATCGCCCGGTGTGGCCGCAGGGGGGTGGGCGGCCCGAGGAAAAGCCGGTGCCGGCGAACCTCGACTGGGACTGCTGGCTCGGACCGGCTCCGCTCCGCCCGTATGCGGCGGGCTATCACCCGTTCGCCTGGCGCGGCTTCTGGGACTTCGGCTCCGGCGCGCTCGGCGACATGGCCTGCCACACGTTCAACATGCCCTTCATGGCGCTCACGCTCCGCGACCCCGCCAGCGTGCAGGCCGTCACCAGTGGCCACAACAAGGAGACCTTCCCCAAGTGGTCGATCATCGATTTCGAGTTCCCGACGCTCGGCGACCGGCCGGCCGTGAAGGTGAAGTGGTATGACGGCGGCAAGCTGCCGGACGCAGCGCTCTTCGCCGGCTTCCGCGGCGAGGTCAAGAAGAATGCCGAAGGCAAGGAGGAGGAGCAGCCCTTCAAGACGGCCGCCAGCGGCGTGCTCGTGATCGGCGAAAAGGACGTGCTCTACGCGCCTGGCGATTACTGCGGCGACATGAGCCTCAAGAGCGGGAGCAAGCCGGCCGACGTCGCCTTCACCAAGTCGCCGGGGCACTTCGTCGAATTCGTCAACGCGATCAAGGGCGGCCCGGCGGCGGTGAGCAACTTCCCCGACTATGCCGCCCCGCTGACCGAGACGATCCTGCTCGGCAACCTCGCCGTCTGGGCGGCCGACACGGCCGACGTGGCCGGCAAGAAGATCGAGTGGGACCCGGCGAAGCTCGTGGCCACCAATGCGCCCGAGGTGGAATCGATCATCCGGCCGACGCCTCGCGACGGCTGGAAGGCGTGAGCAAGGAGGTTGCGATGACGATGACAGCAGGCAGACTCGGACTGCGCGCGGTGGGCGTGGTCCGTCGTCATAGGGTGGCCCTCGTGCTCGCGCTGACGGCCGTCTGGCTGCCGGCTGAGGCCTGGGGCGTGACCCCAGCGGCCGCCGACACCGAGGCCGTGGCCCTTGTGAAGGCCCGCGGCGGCAGCGTGGACCTCGACGCTGCCGGCCACGTCGTGGCTGTCGATCTGGCCGAGCGGCCGGCGACCGACGCCGATCTCGAACAGCTCGCCAGTCTCGAGGGCCTGACGAAGCTCGAGGTCTGGGGCGCGGAGATCTCGGATCGGGGGCTGGCCGCGATCGCGAAGATGAAGAATCTCGAGCAACTCGTGCTCGAGAACACCGATGTGACCGATTCCGGCGCCGCTCAGCTCGCGAAGCTCGAGAAGCTGAGAGTGCTGAATCTCCGCCGGTCGTCGAACCTGACCGACGCCGCACTCGAGGCGGTGGCGGGCATCCGCGGGCTCGAGCAGCTGATCCTGCTCTACAACAACTTCACCGACGCCGGGCTCGCCCATCTCGCGCCGCTTGCAAAGCTCCGCGTGCTCGACCTGCGAGGCTGCGCCCTCGTGACCGACTCCGGCCTCGAGCATGTCGCGAAGCTGGCCAGCCTCGAGCGGGTGAAGCTCCGCTGCCCGAGCGTCACCGACGCGGGCCTCGCGCATGTCGCCGCGCTGCCGAAGCTCCGCGGCTTCGCGGCCGAGGACGGCCAGGTGACCGACGCCGGCCTCGCGCCGTTCGCCGAGAAGACCGACATCGACGAAATCAATGTCATGCGGACATTCGTCGGCGACGACGGCCTGATCCATCTCGCGAAGCTCACGAAGCTCAAGCGGCTGGAACTGCGCGGCACGCTCGTCGGCGACGCCGGCCTTGCACATGTCGGAAAACTGCCGAACCTCGTGCTGCTCGATCTGGCCGAGACGAGCGTCGGCGACGCGGGCGTGGCCCAACTCGCCGGCCTGCAGAAGCTGGCGACGCTCGACCTTTGGGACACGAAGGTCGGCGACGCGGGCATGGAGGCGGTTGGCGGGCTTGCGGCCCTCGGCACGCTCAATCTGCAGAACACGGCGGTGACCGACGCCGGCGTCGCGCGGCTCGCCCGGCTTGCCAAGCTCTCGAACCTCACGCTTACCGGTACGAAGATCACCGATGCCGCCCTCGACGCGCTTGCGAAGCTACCAGCCCTCCGCGCGCTGGCCCTCGCCTTCACCGCGGTCTCCGATGCCGGCGTCGCCCGGCTCTCCCAGGCCCGACCGCAGCTCACCGTCACCCGGTAACGCGCAGGCCCTCCACTCCGTGACGGGCAGAGCCCGTTGCGGAGCAACGGGCCTACGGCCACTAGGACGAGGCGAGAGGGTCGGTGCAAGCTCGAGGAGCATTTGGACCGAGTCTTCGAGGTCCCGCGACGATCTGAAAGACCGCGCAGCGGCGACTTGTACCGCCCGCTCGCCGGCGCCTCGAGACAAGCGGGTGGACAAGGGGGGCGGTGCGGATTCTGCGGGCTGATTGACGCAGCCCCACGGCAGCGGTATCACGACGCGTCGGGCGGCAGCGGTGCCGGCCTCGATTTCCAACGACCTGCCCGTCCTGCGGAGATACCGTGCCATGATCCTGGGGAAGCTGTGGAAGGCCCTTGCGGCCCAGATGAACAAGGTCGCCAACTTCTTCTGGACGGCCGATCCAATCGCCCAGCTCCAGTACGAGTATGACAAGGCAGTCGACCAGATGAAGGACGGCCGCGAGGGGCTCGAGCAGTATCGGGCGCTCGTGGAGCGGGTCACGAGGCAGGTGAACGGCGACCGGCAGCATGTCGAGTCGCTCGAGGCCCGGGTGAAGGCCTACCTCCAGGCGGGCGAGCGGGAGACGGCTTCGAAGTTCGCGCTCGAACTGCAGAAGGCCAAGAAGGAACTGGCCGAGAACGAGGCCCAGCTCAAGCTGCATGAGACGGCCTACAACAACAACGTCACCAAGATCAAGCACGCCACGAAGAAGCTCGCCGACCTCAAGCAGAAGATCCAGAAATACGACGCCGAACTGAAGCTCTCGCGGGCCGAGGCCGAGCTGGCCAAACTCGCGCACACGTTCAACTTCGACGTCACGACCGACTTCGGCCAGATCGAGGACGTGATCCAAGACAAGATCGGCCTCAATCGCGCGAAGGTCCGGGTGGCAGCCGACCTCTCTGGCGAAGGCCTCGAGGCGATCAAGCAGGAAGAGGCGGTCGAGAAGGCGATGGCCGACAAGGCGCTCCGCGAGTTCGAGATCGAGATGGGGATGGTGACGCCCGAGACTGCCGGTGTGTCGGCGGACGACAAGGAGCTGGGCACCGAACGGGCCCGGCAGACCCAGGGCTAAACGCTCACGCTTCCTCGAAGAGCCCCTATGACGATCTCCGCCGCCAATGCAGACGCCGCAGGCCCGCGCCCCGGTGCCACTGATGCAGCAGCCGGTTCGCTCGGCACGGTGGCGGGGCGAACGGCTGGCTCGGCTGCACTTCCGGAGTGGTGTCCGACCTGGGCCGAGCGGCTGGGCGACGCCTACCTCTCCGGCACGAGTTGTGTGTTCATGCTCCACGGCAACGTGCGGGATCTCGTGCCGGTGGCCGCACCGGCGGCGTCTGGTAGCCGCGACGACGTGGCCGCCTGGGGCACCGTGCCCGATTTCCTGGCCCGTGAGATGTTCGGCCGCTGGGATATCGTGCTGGCCTACGACGTCGGCAAGGGGCTGCGGCCGCTGGCCGGCTCTGATCCCGCCCGCCTGCGGGCGATGGCTCAATGGCTCACGGAACGGCTGGGCAATGCGGCCAACTGGCCGCGGGATCCAGACCAGGCGATCGCTGCGATCGACGCCATCTTCGAACGAAATCTCATCGACCCGCCCGAGCAGCGGAAGCGGATCGCGATCGTGCTCGACTACGCCCAGTATCTCGCTCCCGCAGGTGAGGCCTCGGCTGGGTCGCGGGCCGGGGCGGGGCGGCTGGTGCGGATCCTGGGCTGGGCTTCCAATCCGCTCCTGCGGAGGGTGAACGTGGCCGTCGTGATGCTTGCCGACACGCTCGCCGAGGTGCATCCCCGGCTGGCCACGAATCCAGCCGTGACCGCCATCGACCTGCCGCTCCCTGATGCGGCCGAGCGGGAGCGGTTCGCCCTGGCCACGGCGGCTGCAGCCGGCATGCCTGCCGACCGCCTGGATGGCGTGAAGCGGGTGGCCGCCCTCTCCGGCGGCCTCACGCTCGAGAGTCTTCGCGCGGTGATCGCCCTCTCGGCTCGCGAGGGCACGCCGCCGGATGGGCCGGAGTTTGCCGCCCGCAAGAAGGACATGATCGAGCGGTCGTGCCAGGGGCTCGTGGAGTTCATCCAGCCGCGACTCACGCTCGACGCCGTCGCCGGCCATGAGGCGGCGAAGGCTCGACTGCAGGCCGACGCCCGGGCGATCCAGCGGGGCCAGCTCGAGAGCGCCCCGATGGGCTACCTCATCTGTGGACCCGTGGGCACCGGCAAGAGCTTCATCGCCGAGTGTTACTCCGGCAGCGTGGGCATTCCATGCGCCGTGCTCAAGAACTTCCGCAGCAAGTACGTCGGCGAGACCGAAGGCAACCTCGAGCATGCCCTGGACGTGCTTCGCAGCCTCGGCCCCGTGGTCGTGATCATCGACGAGGCCGACGCGGCCCTCGGCAATCGCGATCAGGGGGGCGATTCCGGCACGAGCGCCCGCGTGTTCTCGATGATCGCCCGCCAGATGGGTGACACCCGCTACCGCGGCAAGATCGTATGGATGCTGCTCACCAGCCGCCCCGACCTTCTGCCGATCGACCTCAAGCGACAGGGGCGGGCCGAGGTGCACATCCCGCTCTTCTATCCGCACGACCAGGCCGAGATGGACGCGATGTTCACGGCGATGGCCCGCAAGTGTCGAGTGAAGCTCGCGCCGGGCCTGCCCGGCCCCGTCGATCTGTCGCTCGGCCTCTCCGGCGCCGACATCGAGAGCGTGGTGCTCGCGGCGCGACGGAAGGGGCTCGAGCGGGCGGCCGACGCGGGGCAGTCGCCGCCGGATACGATCTCGGCGGAGGACCTGAAGGCGGCCCTCGACGATTTCATGCCCAGCGCGCAGGGTCTCGAGAAGGAGATGCAGGAAATCGCGGCGGTGCTCGAATGCACCGAGAAGCGATTCCTGCCGGACCGCTGGAAGGACAAAGTGAACGAGCCGGGCGGGCGGTCTCGCCTGCAGGAACGGCTCGCGGCGATTCGCGACGTGATCGGTTCGTGACGACACCCCCGAAGGAGACACCCCATGGCCAAGGCAGCAGCCGGCAAGACCCCCTGGTTCGACGACTCGAGCGACGCGCCCATGCTCGCGGAATATGCCCGTAAGCTCGACTCGTTTCTCGACGCAGTCGCCGACGGGCGGATCGAATCGCAGGAACTCGCCGCCCAGGAGAAGCGGGTGGTGGACCTCATGAAGCAGGTCGATCCGCTGCTCTCGCCCGAGGCGCATGAGCTCGTGACGCAGCTCCTGTGCGAGGTGACGGCCTACGACCTCATGAACGCCATGCACATGGCGGGCAAGGCACGGCCGGCGACGAAGTTCCGCGGCTGATCCCGTATCCCCATCATCCCCGAGGCGAGGCAGTGATCCATGGCGAGTGAACCCAAGGCTCCATTTTGGCTGGCGGTGTGGGCGGTGATCCTGAGCCTCGTGGGTCTGGCGGCCTGGCGGGCCGGCATGCTCGAACCGCTGGGCCTCGGCCGTCCGGGAGCGGTGGCGCAGCGCGGGGCCGGTGGGCCGGGAGGCGGCCCGGCCGGGGGCGGTCTTGGCGGCGAAGGCGTTGGCCCGGCCGGCGAAGGGGGCGAGGGCGTGTTCTTCGAGGCGTCTGACGCGGCCGTGCCCACGACCGTCAAGGAATACACGTTCAAGCCGGCGGAGAAGCTTCCGCCCGTGAAGGGCACGAGTGCCTACAAGCCGCTCGAGAACGAGACGGTGCGGTTCGCGCTCAACGTGTGGGCCGGCTGGGCCCCGATCATCTACGCGAATGACGGCTTCAAGCCGGGCAAGGTCTGGCAGGCGCCCGGTGGCAAGCCGTTCAAGCTGGAACTCGTGCTGATCGACAACCCGGTCACGATGCGCGACGCCTACGCCGCCGGCGAGGTGCACATCGGCTGGGGCACGCTCGACATGGTGCCGCTGTTCCTCGAGGGGCTCGTGGATCGCACCGGCGCCCCGAAGGACTCCCGCGTGATGCCCCGGATCTTTCAGCAGGTCGACTTCTCCAACGGCGGCGACGGCATCGTCGTGCGGGAGTCGATCAAAACGGTGAAGGACCTCGCGGGCAAGAAGCTCGTGCTCGCACAGAACTCACCGAGCCAGTTCTTCGCCCTCAACATGCTCGTGGCGGGGGGGCTGCAGCCGGGTGACGTGGACATGGTCTACACCGACGACGCGTTCCAGGCCGCGGCGGCCTTCAACGCCCAGAAGGATCTGGCCGGCTGCGTATCGTGGGCGCCCGACATCTACAACCTCGAGAAGGCCAAGGGCAACCGGATGCTCGTGACCACGCAGACGGCCAATCGGCTGATCGCCGACGTCTGGTTCGCTCGGGCCGACTTCGCCAAGGACCACCCCGACAAGATCGAGGCGATCGTCCGGGGTATTTTCGACGCGATGGCGGACCTGAAGACGGAAGGGGCGAAGGCGAAGGCCGCGGAGTTGATGGCGGCGGGCTACAACATCCCCGCTACCGATACGCTGGCCATGCTCGGCGACGCCCACTCGACCAACTGGGCGGAGAACTACCAGTTCTTCATCAACCGCAACAATCCCGCCAATTTCGAGCGGATCTGGAAGCAGGCCTACTACCTCTACCGCCGCATCGGCGCCATCTCCAATCCGCCGGTGCCGTTCGACCAGGTGATGGACTTCTCCGTGATCCAAAAGCTGGGCGGGGAGAAGAAGTATGCGGAAACGAAGGACGAATACACCAAGGCCCTGCCGCCGAAGACGCTCTCGCAGATCCGGGCCGAGAACGAGGAGATCCTCACCAACACGGTGGTGATCCACTTCTTTCCCAACAGCTGGGATCTGCGGAAGAAGATCGTGCGCCGGATCGACGGCAAGGACGTGGAGGAGCCCTACGATCCGAGCATCGACCTCGTGCTCGACGAGGTGGGGGTGCTCGCGAAGCAGTTCGGCAATTCGCGGATCGTGATCGAGGGGCATACCGACTCGTCGATGAAGGGGCAGGTGCCCCCCGCGATGGTGAAGGAGCTCTCCCGGCAGCGGGCCGGCTCCGTGAAGGAGGCGCTCGTGGGCAAATATGATTTCGACGAGAACCGGTTCGCCGTCGATGGCATCGGCTGGGATCGGCCCGCCGATCCCGATCAGCCCGACAACCACGCCCTCAATCGTCGCGTGGAGATCAAGGTCTACTCCGCGGAACAGGAATGACCGCGCCCGAGGTGCCTTCGTCGTCCGCCACGTCGCCGGAGGTGCCCCCCGCGCGGCCGCAGACTCCGCTTCGTGGTGACATTCCGCCGGTTACGGCCGGCCTCTGGGCGATCACGGGCGTGGCCGTGGTGCTGGCGGCCTGGTTCATTGCCACCGCGGGCGAGGCAGAGGCCCGGCTCGTGAGCCCGACGATGCTGCCGAGCCCTGCCGAGACGGTGACGGCGATCCCCCAGGTGTTCGGGCAGCGGAAGCTCGTGGCGAACACGCTCGTGACGCTCGGCCGGGTCTGCCTCGGCTTCGGGCTCAGCGCCGCCGTGGGCGTGCCGCTCGGCGTGGCTGCAGCCTGCTTTCCGGCCGTGCGGGCGTTCCTCGTGCCGCTCAACGTCTTCGGCCGCAACATTCCGGTGGCGGCGCTCATCCCGCTCACGTTCTTCCTGTTCGGGATCGGCGAGTTCCAGAAGGTGATGTTTTTGTTCATCGCCAGCGTGGCCTTCGTGATCGGCGATGCCACGACGGCCGTGCTCGAGGTGCCGCAGCGGTATGTCGACACGGCGCTCACGCTCGGCGCCTCGCGGTGGCAGATCATCACGAAGGTGCTCGTGCCACTCGCGGCTCCGACGATCTTCAATTCGCTGCGGCTTCTCTTCGGACTCGCCTTCGGCTACGTGATGCTCGCCGAACTCGTGAAGTTCGGCGGTGATTCGGGGGGGCTCGGCGACCTGATCAACGTGTCACAGCGGCGTGGCGAGCGGGAGCCGATCCTGATCGTGCTCGTGGTGATCCCGCTGGTGGCCTATGCGATCGACCGGGCGCTGTGGTGGCTGCAGTGCGACCTCTTTCCGCACCGCTACGGCGGACGTGGGCTCGTGCCGCGGTTCATGCACGGCCTCCTGCACGGGTTCGGCTCGGGCCGGGAGGCCGCGCCATGAGCCTTCCGGAAGCGCCCGCGACCGATCGGCCGGCGGCGGTCGCGTTTCGCAACGTGACGAAGATCTACGGGGTGGGCACGCCCCGCGAATACGTGGCGATCTCGGATGTGAGCTTCACGATTCCAGACGTGGCCGACCACGGGGAGATTTCGTCGTTTCTCGGCCCGAGCGGCTGTGGCAAGAGCACCGTGCTCAGGCTCGTGGCGGGGCTCGCGCCCCAGCACCCGCCGACGAGCGGGAGTGTGACCGTCCTCGGCGAGCAGATCCGCGGGCCCGCCGCCGACCGCGGCATGGTGTTCCAGGATTACACGAGCTTCGACAACCGGACGGTGCTCGATAACGTGGCGTTCGGGCTCGAGTGCCGGGGCGTGGGGCGGCCGGAGCGGGAGGCGGAGGCCCGCGACTGGATTGCGAAGGTCGGGCTCGACCCGACCCGCGACGCCACCAAGTATCCCCACGAACTGTCGGGCGGCATGCGGCAGCGGGTGGCCATCGCCCGCACGCTCGTGCTGCGGCCGCGGATCATCCTCATGGACGAGCCTTTCGGCGCGCTCGATCCCGCGACGCGGCTCGACATGCAGGACTTGCTCGTGGCGCTGTGGCGGGAGGTGCAGGCCACAGTGCTCTTCGTCACGCATTCGGTGGAGGAGGCCGTCTATCTCGGTGACCGCCTCTTCCTGATGGGCACCACACCGGGGCGGATCGTCGAGGAGGTGCGGCTGCCAGCCGCGTCGGCTCCGGCCCGTGAGGCCCAGTCGCAGCCGTGGTTCCACGACCAGGTGCAGCGGCTGCACACGCGGATCGAGGAGATCGAGGCTGCGGCGCTCCCGTCGTCATCCCGGGCACCGTCATGAAGTATCTCTGGTCGGCATTCACGAACCGGTGGAATCTACTGCTCACCGGCGGCGGCGTAGCGGCGGCGCTGATCAGCGGCTTTCCAAGCGTCGTGCTGCCGCTCATTGCGGCCGCGGAGATCTACTATCTGGCGAGCATGGTGGGCAACGGCCGGTTTCGTTCGGCCGTCGACGCGCAGGATGCGAAGGCCCGCCGGCTGGCCGAGGCGGCTGGGGCGCGTGAGGCCTACGAGCGGATCCGGAAGCAACTGCCCGGCCCGCTCCTGCGCCGCTTCGACCAGCTCCGCGATCATTGCCTCAAGCTCGTGGAGCTCGCGGGCAGCATGCGCGGCCCGGGGGCCGAGGGGCCGGAGCACGGCACGCTCGAATCACTCGACCGGCTGCTCTGGGGCTACCTGCGGATGATCCGGGGCGCGGCCACGCTCTCGGAGTTTCTGGACCACACCGACGACGGTGCGATCCGCACGCGGATCGCCGAACTGGAGCGCCGGCTGGCGAAGCTGCCCTCCGGTGGCGATGCCGACGCCGCCCAGCTCCGGGCGACGCTCGAGGATCATCTCCGCACGAGCCGCGAGCGGCTGTCGAACATCGACGAGGCGCGGCGGAAACTCGACGTGGTGGCTGCCGAGATCGAGCGGCTGGAGGCGAAGATCGCCGCGCTCGCCGAGGGCTCCGTGGCCAAGCGCGACATGGGCGACCTCGCGCGGCGGGTGGACGAGGTGGCCGAGGGGATGCGGCGGACCGACGAGACGATGCGGCAGCTCCAGCTCCCGCCGGAGCTCGAGGAGCTGGAAGAGGCCCCGCCGATGCTCCGCGAGGAGGCGTGACCGGCCCGGTCAGCCTCCTGTGGCGGGTGTTCGGGGTTGCCCACGCCCCGTCGCCGGACGCTCGATACGAACAACCTGCGGAGGGCGATCCCCCGGCTTGCGCCTGGGGCTTGTATGGGAGGCGATCCCCCGGCTTGCGCCTGGGGGCTTGTATGGGAGGGCGATCCCCCGGCTTGCGCCTGGGGCTTGTATGGGAGGCGATCCCCCGGCTTGCGCCTGGGGGCTTGCATGGGTGAACATAGAAGCCCTGAGCGCGAGCGAGGGGATCCCGCGGCGGGCCATCCCCGGCGGGCGCGTGGCTAATCCAGCCAGTCGCCTTCCGCGAGCCGTTCCGGCGTGTAGGTTTCGGTGACGTAGCTGATGTCCTTCGAGATGAGCGACTCGACTTCGAGCTTGAAGCCGTTCTTCAGCATCGTCTCGATCTCTTTCTGCCAGGCCTTCTTGCCCGTGAACCACGGGTAGGCGGCGATCTGCTTGGCCCGCTTGATGTCGGTGTCGTTGAGTTGGATCTGCACGCTCTGCGACAGCTTGCAGCGGTCGTAGTCGCGGGACCTGAGGCCGAGGAAGCGGGCCTCGGGGATCGCCATCCGCTTCGACTCGTAGGCGAGGTTGATCGAGCCCTGCTTGAGCACGGAGGAGATGTAGTAGCCCCACGGGTCGTTGTCGAGCAGGCAGTAGACGGGGAGCTTGAGTTCATGGTGGAGCCGGTACAGCATCCGGCGGACGCCACGCGGGGGCTGGCCGCCACCGTGGGTGAGCAGGCACGAGTGCTTCCGCCAGAATTTGTCCTCGTTGAACCGTCGCCAGACGGTGTCTTTCTCGACGTGGAGGATGAACTTCGCGTCGCACGACTTGAACTTGATGATGTCGGCCTCGACGATCGACGGGATCGAGTAGCCGCCGGAGCCCATCCGCGAGCAGTCGATCTCGTCGCCGGAGTCGATGAGCGTGATCGGCCCCACCATGCCGCCGCGGTTGCTGGCGTAGACGTGGAGTTCTTCGCGGAGGCTCTCGAGCGTGACCTCCAGGTCCTCGATGATCGGGTCGCACTCCTCCTGCGTGGCGAAGGTCTCTTCGCGGGTGCCTTCGATCGTGTGCTTGAGGAGGTAGTAGAGACCTCGGATACTCGTGGTCTTCTGCTGCTCGACGAGCTGCTTGCAGCCGCTGGCGACGAGCAGGGTCTGCATGTAACTCTTGGCCTGTGCGAGGTTGAAGAGCTGCCGCCGGTTGGTCTGGCCCCCCATCTCGATGATCTTCCGCGACTTGTTGAAGCGGACGTTCGAGAGGCTGCGGGTCGGGATGTCGAGCCAGGGATCCCTCTTCTTCTCGGCGGCGGCGGCGACTTCATCGGCGAGACCGATGATGAGTCGGCGGGTTTTCTGGTCGACGGCCGGGAGCTTGGAGGTGGCGACCTTCGGGGTCTTCTTCGTCTTCGTGGCCATAAGGAGCGTCAGGAGGGGGAAGCCGGCTGGGAACGAGCCGAAAGCCTACCTCCCGGTCGAAGTCCCCGCACGCAATGGCTGCGTTCAGGGCTTCCACGGCACATACAAGCCTCGAGCGCGAGCGAGGGGATCCAGCGCGGCCGATCCCCCGGCTTGCGCCTGGGGGCTTCTATGGGAGCCGATCCCCCGGCTGGCGCCTGGGGGCTTCTATGGGAGGGGATCCCGCGGCGGGAACCGGTACGATGCCGGTGTTCTGCGTGTG
Source organism: Candidatus Kuenenia stuttgartensis (assembly GCA_945890755.1). Taxonomy (GTDB): domain Bacteria; phylum Planctomycetota; class Planctomycetia; order Pirellulales; family UBA1268; genus QWPN01. The sequence continues at coordinate 23,079 of CAMDDA010000009.1, read as the reverse complement.
GTCAGCAGCGGACGTCGTCGGCCCGGCCGATGAAGCGGCGGACGACGTGCGGCGACTGGGCCGGCTGCTCCGCGGCATCGGTCCGGACACTCTCGTCGGTGCGCCGGGCCGGCGTCTGAGCCGGAGCAGGTGCTGCGGCGGGCGTGGCCTGGAAGAATTCGGCGATCCGGCCGACCACGGTCCGCTGCTCGGCGGCCGAAAGTTCGGGGAAGATCGGCAGGGCGAGCGTCTCTTCGGCGGCCTGCTCGGTGTGGGGCAGGTCGCCCTTCCGCCAGCCGAGGTACTCGAAGCACTTTTGCATGTGGAGGGGCACGGGATAGTAGATCTCGGTGCCGACGCCGCACTTCTGCAGGTGCGCCCGCAGGGCGTCGCGGTGACCGCCGGCGACCCGCACGATGTATTGGTTCCAGACGTGCCGCCCGCGCGGCTCGTCGGATGGCACCGTCACGCGGCCCGCGAGGCCCGCGGCGGCGAAGATCTCGCCATACCGGGCGGCGTTGACCTGCCGCGCAGTGGTCCAGGCATCGAGGTGCGGCAGCTTGACCCGCAGCACGGCGGCCTGGATCGAGTCGAGGCGGCTGTTGATGCCGATCACCTGGTGGTAGTAGCGGGGCTCCATGCCGTGCACGCGGAGCAGTTTGAGCTTCTGCGCGATGTCGTCGCGGGTGGTGGTGAGGAAGCCGCCGTCTCCCATGCCGCCGAGGTTCTTCGTCGGATAGAAACTGAAGCAGCCCACGTCGCCGATCGCACCCGTGCAGCGGCCGTGCCACGTGGAGAGGATCGACTGGGCGGTATCTTCGACGATCGGCAGGCCGGCCGACCGGGCGATCGGCAGCAGGGCGTCCATGTCGGCCGTGCGGCCGAAGAGATGAACGGGCACCAGGGCCTTCGTCCGCTTGCTGATCTTCTTGGCCACGTCCTGCGGGTCGATCAGATACGTGTGCGGGTCGATGTCGGCGAAGATCGGCGTCGCGCCGACGCGAGTGACCGCGCTTGCCGTGGCGAAGAACGTGTAGCTCGGCAGGATCACTTCGTCTCCGGGGCCGACGTCGAAGGCCATGAGCGCCAGGAGCAGGGCGTCACTGCCCGACGCGCAGGAGATCGCGTGCGGCACGTCGAGCATCCGGGCCAGTTCCGCTTCGAGGTCGGTCACGTCCGGGCCGAGCACGAACTTCCCGGAGTCACACACGCGGGTGATCGCCGTCTGGATCTCTCCGCGGAGCACCGCGTATTGGCGGTCGAGCGCGAGGAGGGGAACCGACGGCAGGAGGTCACCCTCTGCAGGCCGGCTGCCGGCCGGGGACGAGGGGATCGCGGTGGCTGTCGGGCGGTGCGTCGTGGACATGCTCGTCTGCAACTCCTGGAATCCTGCGGACGGTCGCCGCATCCCGCCGATGGCAGACGTACCCGCGAAGATCGTGATCGTCACGATCGTGCGGGTCGCTCCACTCGAATCGACCGCGGTGGCCGAAACGCATGCGTCGAACCGGGCGGACATGCCGCTGCGGCAGGTGGCGGGGAATAGGTGAATTCGCCGGCAGGCGTCAAGGGCAGCGACGCCCCCGCATACCGAGCCCTGCCGGGGGAACCTGGCCATTTTCCGCGGTTTGACAGCGGTCGGCCGGGAACCCTAGATTCCTGTGGTTCCGCTCCCCCGCACGGCCCCACATTTTCGCGTCAGTCGATCGGGAATCTGGAACAAGGAGGAGAGTTGCGCGGTTCTGCCGAAGGCTTGTCCGCCGGCGACGCGAGTCGGATGGGATCCACTGCGATCACTGCCGTCATCGATCTGGGGCACATCTCCCACCGCCTCGGCCTTCCTCTGGCCGGTGTCGAGGCGACGGCGCAGCTACTGGACGCCGGGAACACCGTCCCCTTCATCACGCGGTATCGCCGCGACCAGACGGGGGGGCTCGACGAGGAGGACGTGCGGCGGATCGCGGAGGCCCTGGCCCGTGCCCGGCAGCTCGTCGATCGCAAGCAGACGATCCTGCGGACGATTCAAGGTCAGGGCAAGCTGACGCCCGCTCTCGAGTCACGCGTCGTCGCGGCCGAGAGCCCGAAGCAGTTGGAAGATCTGTATCTCCCGTTCAAGCCCCGCAAGCTTTCGCTGGCGGAGATCGCGAAGCAACGGCGGCTCGAGCCGCTGGCCCGGGAGATCCTGGCGGGTGATCCTGCGGCCGCGGATATCGACGCCCGGGCCGTCGACTTCATCGATGAGACGGCGCAGGTGGCGACGGTCGCCGACGTGCTCCTCGGCGTGGGGCACATCATCGCCCACGAGTTCAGTGAACAGGCAGATGCCCGGCAGCGGCTGCGGTCCATGCTGCACAAGTCGGCGAGGCTCACCAGCCAGCGGGTCGAGAGCGAGGGCAAGGCGCTCTCCAAGGACGAGCGACACTTCCGCGACTATTTCGTGTTTTCGGAGCACATTCAGCGGGTGCCGCCGCATCGCGTGCTCGCCATCAACCGCGGCGAACGGGCCAAGCTGCTCAAGGTGCGGATCGAGGGGCCGGCCGAGGAACTCCAGGCCGCCGCCGAGGAGGTGCTCGTGCCGGACGGGCATCCGCACGCCGACTTCCTCAAGGGCTGCGTCCGCGACTCGCTCGCCCGGCTCATCATGCCGAGTCTCGAGCGGGAGATCCGCCGCGAGATGACCGACTTCTGCGAAGCGCACGCCGTCGCGGTCTTCGCCCGCAATCTTCGCAACCTCCTGCTCCAGCCCCCAGTGGCCGGCCGGCGGGTGCTCGCGCTCGACCCCGGCTTCAAGAGCGGCTGCAAGGCGGCGGTGATCGACGAGTGCGGCACGCCGCTCGAGCACGCGGTGCTCCACATCATCGGCCAGAAGGAAAAGCGGGAGTCAGCCGCCAAGAAAGTGGTCGAGCTGGTCACGAAGCATGCCTGCAGCGTGATCGCGATCGGCAACGGCACGGCTGGTCGCGAGACCGAGTCGCTGGTGGCCGAACTGATGGGCGGAGAGCTCGCTGCGCTTGACATCGGCTACGTGATCGTCAACGAGGCCGGTGCAAGTGTCTATTCGACGAGCGCGTACGGCCGCGAGGAGCTGCCGCAGTACGAGGCGGCCGTCCGGGGCGCCATTTCGATCGGCCGCCGGCTCCAGGATCCGCTGTCGGAAATGGTGAAGATCGAGCCGGCGAACATCGGTGTCGGGCTTTACCAGCACGACGTGAAGGCGCGGCACCTGCACACATCGCTCGACAGCGTGGTGGCCAGCTGCGTGAATTACGTCGGTGTGGACGTCAACACCGCGAGCCCGGCCCTGCTGCGGTACGTGTCGGGGCTCAACCAGGCGACGGCCCGCAACCTGTATGAATGGCGAACCAAGAACGGCGCGTTCGTATCGCGGCAGCAGTTTCTGGAAGTGCCGGGGTTCGGCGAGGGGGCGTTCGTGCAGGCCGTCGGCTTCCTCAAGATCGTCGGCGGCTCCAATCCGCTCGACTCCACGTGGATTCATCCGGAGAGTTATTCGGTCGCCGAGCAGGTGCTGGAGCGACTTGGCGGCTCGCCTGCTGACCTGGCCAACCGCCAGCAGGCGGAGGCGATCGCCGAGCGTGCGGCCGCGGTCGATCTCGACGCCCTGTCGCGGGAGCTCGGCGTCGGCCGGCTCCTCCTGGCCGATATCCTCGAGCAACTGGCCCGGCCCGGTCGTGACCCGCGCGACGACCTCCCGCGGCCATTCTTCAAAAAGGGCGTGCTCAAGCTCGATGATCTCGAAGTGGGCATGGAGCTGCAGGGTGCCGTGCTGAACGTGGTCGATTTCGGCGCCTTCGTCGACATCGGCATGCACGACAGCGGACTCGTGCACATCAGCCAGCTCTCCAGCCGGTATGTTCGTGACCCGCACGACGTGGTGAGCGTCGGGCAGATCGTAAAGGTGTGGGTTCTGGAGCTCGACAAGACCCGGCGGCGGGTGGCCCTCACGATGATTCCGCCTGCCGAGCGGGAGCAGCGGGCAGCCGAGCAGTCCGGCGGCGGCCGGGGCGAGCGGCGGCCGCGGAGGGGGGAGCGGGGCGGCAATGGTCAGCGAGCGGCCGAGGGCACGCCAGCGGTCGGGCAGCGGCAGCAGAAATCCCAGCAGCAGCAGCAGGTCGGATCGCAGCAGCAGGTGAGGCCGCCGCGGCAGGCCCGCGGTGGAGACAGGAACCGTCCGCCTCGGGAGCACCAGCCGAAGGTGTATGTCGCGAAGGGGCCGAAGAAGCCGGCCGCCCCGATTTCGAAGGCGATGAAGGAGGGCCGCGAGCCGCTCCGCACGTTCGGCGACCTGAAGCAGTTCCTCGAGTCGCGGGGCGACGAGTCAGGTGAGACGGGCAATCAGCCGGACGCAAGTGGCCCTGTCACGCCGTGACGGCCGGCGATTCGCGGTGGAGGCCCGTTGCTCCGCAACGGGCTGCCCGTCGCGCCGAACGGCTTTTACCGTTCGCGAAACGTGATCCGGCCCTTGGTGAGGTCGTAGGGAGAGAGTTCGACCTTCACCTTGTCACCCGGCACGATGCGGATGAAGTTCTTCCGCATCCGGCCCGCCACGTGGGCGTTGACGATGTGGCCTCCGGTGATCTGCACGCGAAATCGCGTGTTGGCGAGCGCCTGCGTGACAACGCCTTCCACCTCGAGAGCCTGTTCTTTTTCCGCCATGGGTATCCTTGAAACATTCGGGATGACCCGAGGAATGTAGCCCGCCGTGGCCACCCAGTCCAGCCACGGCTCAGCCGCGCTTTCCCGTTCAGGCGTCGTCGCCGCCGGTGGTGGGGGCCTCCCCCGACGCCTTCCAGCGGAGATAGGCATCGAAGAAGCCATCCAGATTGCCGTCGAGCACGCTCTGGAAATTACCCACGTAGTGGCCCGTCCGCTGGTCCTTCACCCGCTGGTCGGGGTGGAGGAAGTAGTTGCGGATCTGCGATCCGAAGCCGGTCTTCGGCTGCTGCTTGTAGCGGGCGAGTTGCTCCGCCTCCCGCTTCTCCTCCTCGAGTCGGGCGAGCCGGGCCCGGAGCATCTTGATCGCGGTGGCCCGGTTTTTGTGCTGGCTCCGCTCGCTCTGGCATTGCACCACGATGCCCGAGGGGAAGTGGGTAAGCCGGATGGCGCTCGACGTCTTGTTGACATGCTGGCCGCCGGCGCCGCTGGCCCGGAACACGTCCTCGCGGATGTCTTCGTCGCGGATCTCGATCTCCGTGTCGTCGTCGGCGATCTCCGGCGAGACGTCGACGGCCGAGAAGCTCGTCTGCCGCTTGCCTTCGGAGTTGAACGGGCTGATCCGCACGAGCCGGTGGATGCCCGTTTCCCCCTTGAGATAGCCATAGGCCCAGGGGCCACGGATGGCGACGGTCGCGCTCTGAATGCCGGCGACGGCATCGTCCTGCCGGTCGAGCAACTCGACGGCGAAGTCGTGCTTCGACGCCCACGCGGAATACATGCGGAGCATCATCTCGGCCCAGTCGTTGGCGTCGGTGCCACCGTCGCGGGCGTGGATCGAGACCAGCGCGTCGGAGGAGTCGTGCGGTCCGGAGAGGAGCGAGGCCAGCTCGAGGGCGTCGACCAGCTTCTCCAACCGGTCGGCCTCCGTGGACAGTTCCGGTTCGAGTGATTCGTCCTCGCGGGCGAGTTCCTCGAGCGCCTCGAGATCCTGGCTGACGCCGAGCGCCTCCTCGAGCGGCTTGAGCACCGAGTTGACACTTTTCAGCTCGGCGACCGTGGCCTGCGCCTTGGCGGCGTTGCCCCAGAAATCGGCCTCGCTCATCACCCCTTCGAGGCGGGCGGCGGATTGCTTGCGTCCGTCCCAGTCAAAGAGAGTCCCGCAGCTGCAGCAGGCGGGCCCGGATCGCTTCGGCGCGGTGGAAAAGAGCTGTATCCATATCGCGGATTCTACGCGGGCCTGCCGCAGCCGAGAAGCCGACCGCTCTGCCACGCGATGTTTCCGGCTACCGGCGGCGTTGTTTCGTCGTCGTTGGCCCTGCGAGGGCGGCAAAGAGTGCCGACCGCAGCCGACCATCGTCGTTGACGATCGTACCGGTTGCTGTCGCCGCCGTGGCGGACAGCCGGGCGTTGATCGGATTCGACAGCTCGACGCGAAACGTCTCGTCGGCCTCGCGGGCACGATCGCCCTTCACTCGCACCCGCAGTGTGGCCTCCGTCTGCCCGGCTGCAAAGGTCATCGTGCCGCTGCCGCGAACGTAGTCGCTGCCCGCCCTGGCCGTGCCGTTCGCCGTCGCCCAGGAGACGGTGACCGGTGTGGTCGGCGCGGCGGAGAGCGAGGCCACGAACGTGAGCCACTTGCCGCCCGCATGGCCTTCGATGATCGCTGCCGAGGCGATCGACATGTCGGCCAGAGCGGGCGCGGGCGGCGGAGTCGGAGGTGGTGGCGGCGCGACGCCCCACAGGGATCCGTTGGCGGCGGCGACGACGGCGTTGTAGTTCCCGGCCGCCGCGAGCGGCTCGTGCATGCGATGGAGCTTGGCGAAGTCGCCCCATGGCGCGGCGCCGGCCTGGCCCGTGAACTGGAAGTCGACGTAGAGGTCGAGACCGGCGGCGTCGAGGCCCTGCAGATAGTCGCGGTAGATCTCGCCCATGCGTGGATCGTTCGTCGCCGCGTAGAAGGCGGCCTGGTAGGGCTCGTTGCGGCCGTCGAGATGTGGACCCCCCTCGTAGGCCACGAGCCGGATCGGGCGGCCGAGCTGCGTCGCCAGCCTGGCGGCGAGTTCAGCATGGTCCCGAGTCCACTGCAGCGACGTCACGAGGTTCGTCCGCGCGTCGGCGAGGATATGGTCCAACGTCGTCGCAGCCGTGTAACCTTCCCGCTGCTCGTCGGTGAACGTGATGGAGGGGGCCAGGGCGATCGCGTCGTACGAGCCGGCCATGTTCGCCACGATCTGCTCGACGATCCATGAGTTCGCCGCTTGGCCGGCCGCCACGCGGACGATTCGGTCGGTCTGGCCGGCGAAGACCTGCGACCAGGTGACGATGTCCGACGTGTTCGTCTCCTGCATTCCCATGAACCGGAGCGTCGTGAACGGGGCGAGCCGCTCGAGGAACAGCGGGTGAAACGGAGAGAACGTCGCGCCGGGCTGCCACCGTTCGCCGACGAAGCTGCGGCCGTTCCAGTCGGGCATCCAGACGTTGAAGTTTCGCACTGGATCCGCCGGGCTCGTCTCCTCGATCCGCAGGTAGATGCCGGAGTCGGTGGGTGTCACGCGGAGGTCGGCGAAATTCCGTCCCGCCGCAGTGCGGCCGCTCGCCGTCACGATCGAATCGAAGCCGAACGTCACGACGCCCGTGCCGTCCCACTCGGCCCGGTAGGTACCGCCGGCATAGCCGCCGTCGAGCGAATTGAACATCAGCGTGCCAGCGAACTGTTTCATCGGCACGCCGTTCTGCGTCCACGTCTTCAGCGACCGGACGTTGCCATTGGCGTCGAGGTCGAGCGTCGGCGCGGCGGCGGCGTCCCAGGTCGTGCCCCACGTCTGCGTGTTGAACGCATGGGAGATCCAGGGCCGCGAGGCCTTGAAGGCGTCGGTGAACGTCCACGCCGGCGACCAATCGACCACGTTCTCGAGGTTCATGCCGACGGCCATGCGGCCCGTGTCGGCTGCGAACAACTGGCGGTGTTCAAAGACTTCGAAGGCGAGCGTCCGGCGACGGGGCGTGGGCAGCCCCGACCCACGCCACAGGAGGTTGACCTGCCGCGGAATAGATGGGTCCACGGGGGCTCAGGCCCGGGTGACGCGATTGCCGGGAAGGCGGCGGATGATCCGGCGCATTTCGAGGACGCCAATGGTGGAGAGCACCTGCGAGGCCGTGAGGCCGGTCGCGTCGACGAGGCTGTCGATATCGGCGGCCGTGGTCTTCGAGCCGCCGCAGGCATCGACGGCGGCGAGCACCTGCTGCTCCACGTCGGCGAGCTGGAGTTCGGCCGGCGTCTGCACCGTGCGACCGTCGGGCGTCGTCGTCGCCTCGAAGAGCGGCCCGAGTTCCTCCAGCACGTCGTCGATGCTCTGCACGAGCGTCGCGCCGTCGCGGATGAGCTGGTTGCAGCCGCGCGACATCCGGCTGTCGATCGGCCCCGGTACGGCGAACACCTCGCGGCCCTGCTCCCCGGCGAGCCGGGCCGTGATCAGGGCGCCGGAGCGGTCGGCCGCCTCGACGACGATCGTGCCCAGGGAGAGCCCTGATACGATTCGATTGCGCTGGGGAAACGCCCCGCGAAACGGCTCCGAGAGCGGTGGCGCCTCGCTCACGAGGGCGCCGCGGCCGATCACCTCGACCGCGAGATCCGCATGCTCTGGCGGATAGACGTGGAGTACGCCGGTGCCCAGGACGGCGATCGTGCGGCCCCCGGCGTCGAGCGCGCCCCGGTGGGCTGCGGCATCGATGCCGCGGGCGAGGCCGCTCACCACCGTGTAGCCGGCCCGCGCCAGACTGCCGGCCAGCTGCCAGGCAACCTGTCGGCCATAGGCCGTGGCATGTCGCGAGCCGACGATCGCCACGGCCAAGGCGTCGCACGGTTGCAGCGAGCCGCGGACGAAGAGCAGCGGTGGCGGATCGTCGATCCGGGCGAGCAGGCCGGGATAGGTGTCGCTGTCGGCGCGGATGATGCCGACGCCGCGGCTACGGCAGAGCTCGAGCATCCGCTCGGCCGTCGGGTCGGTGGCCAGCGTGGGAATCAGCTTCGGCAGCTTGCGGCCAATCCCCGGGATCGAGGCGATCTCGTCGGGCGTGGCGGCGAACACCGCCTCGGCCGAGCCGAAGCGTTCGAGCAGGATCTGCCGCATCCGGGCGCCCACGCCGGGCACGCACGCCAGACGCACGGCGGACAAAAGATCGACATCAGCCGAGGCTGGATCGGCCGCGAGGAATGTCATGCGCGTCGCTCACGATGGGTCGGTGTACAAGCGTATCGTCCACGCGTTGTACGCCTTCCCGGGCCAGCCGTCAAACCACCGTCAGCCGGCGGCGACCTTCATCTCGACGAGCCGCTGGGCGGCGCCGACCAGCCGATCCCAGTTTTTCTCGACGTATTCCGGCGGCCCGCCGATCTGGGCCACCACCTGGGCGACCTCCTCCGTGGGCACCATTTCGATCGCATCCCAGGGGCAGACCTTCAGGTCGTAGGGATTCGACTTCTTGCCGGGAATGTGCACGCAGACCTCGCAGCCCACGCACCGCTCGATGTCGATCTCGCACCAGCTCTGGAGATTGTGGAACTGGTCGTACTGCTGCACCTTCACGATGCAGTCGACGGGGCAGACCTCCAGGCATGACTCGCAACCGGTGCAGTTGTCGGCATTGATGACCGCCAGTTCCTTCGGCAGCTTTTTGCGGGGGCCGGCTTTTGCCATGGTGGTGAGATCGGCGGTGAGGGGACGAAAAATGAAGCGCGTTGGAATCCGAAATATCGTAGCCGTCCCGCCCCCTCCGGCAAAACCCCGGCCCGACCACCGAAAAACCTACACCGTTTCGCCGCGGATCAGGTCGCCGGGGGTCTGGCGGGCGCGGACGAGCCGGGCCTTGCCGCCGTCGATGAGCACCTCGGCGGGCAGCGGTTTGGAGTTGTAGTTGCTCGCCATCACGAAGCCGTAGGCACCGGCGATCTCGATCACGAGCAGGTCGCCCACCTCGGCGGCGGGCAGGCTGCGGGTGGCCACGAAGCCGCCGTCGGTCTGCGTGAAGATGTCACCCGACTCGCAGAGCGGGCCGCCGATGGCAACCTCCTCGGTGGCGGCGGCGTCAGCCGGATCCCGGGGGCAGATGCTCATCGGATGGTAGGAGCCGTAGAGCACGGGCCGGGCCAGCGTGTTGAAGCCCGCATCGACGAGCACGTATTTGCGGCTGCCCTGGTGCTTCACGGCCCGCACCTCCGTGATCAGGTAGCCCGATTCGGCCGTCAGGTAGCGGCCGGGCTCGATCTCCAGGCGGATGCGGTGCCCGAACTGCTGCTCCAGTTTCTTCCGCGTGGCGTCCCAGAGCGTGAAGTAGCCGCCGAGATCGGCATGCACTTCGCCCGGCTTGTAGGGCACGGGGAGGCCGCCGCCGGCGCTGATCGTGGTGAGCGACCGGCCAATCTCCAGGGCGACGCGCTCGAGCGCCCCGGCTACCTCGGCGAGATGGGCGAGGTCGGTGCCGCTGCCAATGTGCATGTGAAGGCCAGTCACCGAGAGGCCGGCCCACTCTGCCCGCCTGAGCACCTCGGGGATGTCGGCATGCCAGATGCCGTGCTTCGAGCCCTCGCCGCCGGTGTTGGTCTTCTGGCTGTGGCCGTGACCGAAGCCTGGATTCACGCGAAGCGTCACGCTCGCCCCGGGCACCCGCTCCGCTAGTTGCTCGAGCATGTCGGCCGAGCCACAGTTGACGTGGATGCCGAGTTTCGCGACGGCGTCGAGGCTGTCGCGGTCGAAGATGTCGGCCGTGTAGACGATCGGGTGAACCGGGGGCAGTTCGGAGGCCGAGGCCGCGCCGGACGCCGCATGGGGCTGATAGCCCGCGGCAAGCGCCCGGTGGATCTCCCCGGTGCTCACGGCATCGACCATCACCCCTTCGCGGCGGACGAGGTCGAGGATGGCGAGGTTGGAGCAGGCCTTTTGGGCAAAGCGGATGGTATCCCAGGCGGCCAGATCGCGGCAGCGGCGGCGGATCGTTTCAGCTTCATACACATACAGCGGCGTGCCGTGATCCTGGGCCAGTTCGGAGATGGACACGCCGGCGATGTCGCGGCGGACGACGGGACGGGAGGGGGGGGCGGCTGTGCTCATGGAATCACGATAGCAGAGGCCCGCGGACGGTCGAGAGGCGTGCAGGATTTGCAATCTGCAACGCGGGTGGAGCGAATTGCAACACGCCGGCTGCGGAGAGCGAGAGCCTCGTCAGGGTAAATGCCCAGCAAAACGCGGGTCGGCGATTTTCCGAGGCTTCGGCACGAGGTGTGCTTTTCGCATCGGGGCAGGAGGGCCGCATCATGACAGCCACCACGCCGACAGCCGACCTCGACCCGACCGACGACCAGCTCATGGCGCAGGTCTGCCACGACGACGATTCGGCAGCCTTCGCGCTGCTCGTGCGGCGCTACGAGCGAGATCTCTTCGCCTTCCTCCATCGCTACCTCCACCGCCGCGAACTGGCCGAGGACGTGTTTCAGGCGACGTTCCTCCAGGTGCACCGGCACCGCAGCCGATTCGAGGCGGGCCGCCCGTTTCGGCCCTGGCTGTATGCCATCGCGGTGCGGCAGGCGATCGACGCCCACCGCAAGGATGCCCGGCATCGCCGCGTGAGCCTCGACGGAGCCACGGTGGCGGGGCGCGACGGCGGATCGCTCGCCGACACGGTGGTTGGCCGTGAGTCGGCTGCCGACGCGGCGATCGAGCGGGAGGAGACCCGGGCGACGATTCGGGCCGCCGTGGATCAATTGCCGGAGCTCCTGCGGAAGCCGCTCGAGCTCGTCTATCAGCGCGGGCTGAAGTATCGCGATGCGGCCGGCATCCTCGGCGTGCCGGTGGGCACGGTGAAGAGCCGGCTGCACTCCGCAGTCGCGCGACTGCAGGCCGCTGGAGCACTGCTGCCGCTGCGGCCGGTGCCGGTGGCCGTCCCGCGTCGCGTGTAGTCCCGTTGCTCCGCAACGGGCTGCCCGTCACGGAGTGACGGGCCTACGGCGCGAGGCCGGGGAGCGGCACGCCGGGAACGCGTCCAGCACCGGGCAGTCCGCCCGCCCCGGGAAGGCCCGCGGGGCCGGGCTCCGGTGCCACGCTCGTGGCGATCGTCTCGATCACGCCGGCATCGGCCGAGAGCCGGATCGCCACGCCCCGCTCGATCGGCCGCACGAGCAGCTGCACGAGTGCATCGGACTTGTCGGCCGCCTTCTCCGCCACGGCGTCGAGCTGCTCCGTCTGCGCCATTCCGGGGTTGAAGACCCGACCGATCTTCGCCGCGTAGCCCAAGAGGGCCGGCAGCGAGAGATCGATGCCCGTGAGCGGCTTGGCCGTGCCGTTCGGCTTGCCACTCGCGGCGATCGCGGCCGCGAGCCGGGCGGGGATCTCGTCGCCAGTCATCAAGAACGCATAGGTCGGCGTCACGGCAAGCGTGAGCTCGACAGCGTTGCCAAACTTGTCGGCGTTGGGAAGCCCGGCCAGATCGACGGTGATCCGGTGGAGGTTGGCCCCGGCTTCTTTTCCGGCGTCGAAGGCCACCTTCACATTGGGGGGCAGGGCGTCCCCCTTGCCGAGCCGCGCCTTGACCGCCTCTTCGAGCGCCGGGCCGTCCTTGATCCGCATCCCGGCCGTGAAGGCCGGCAGCAGGCGGTCGGCGGTCGTAATGCTCGTGTCCAGCGCGATGCCGGCGTCGATGCCGCCGGCGTCGAGCATCGCGGTCAGCACGTCCCGCACGACGCCAAATGCCGCCCGCGACAGGGGGTCGGCATCGGCGTCGGGCATGGCCTGCGCGAGCCCGAGTTCCAGTGCGGCCCGCGCGGCATCGGGCACAGCTTGGGCATGGTGCGCCTGCACGGCCAGCGGCTTGCCGTCGTCGGCCTTCGCGCCACCGACCGTGGCCTCGGCCTTGCCGACATCGGTCCAGAGGTCGGCGGCGATGGACCCCGGCACCATGGTCGTGCGGCTTTCGACAGAGACCTGCTTGTCGTCCATGTCCACGTTCACGCCCAGCGAGAGCGATTCAGTGGTCTTCAGGTTGTCGAGCGCCGCGATCAGCATCCCGCGATCGACCGGCTGCCCCTGGGCGGCGGCCTGGTCGGCCGCCTGTTCGAGTCCCCGCTTCAAAAGGTTGCGCAGGTTCTCCGGCATCCGGCTCGGAAAGACCTGGGCACCGAGTGTGAACGACTTCACGAGTGGGTCGAGCGCGGCCGATGGGTCGGCCAGCGGACTCCCGCCACCAACGGCCGAGAAGATCGCCCACCCATTCTTCTCGACGACCTGGAGCGGCATCCCGCCCGGCGGCGCCAGTCGCCAGCCGCCGTCGGCCTTCTCTGCCGGGCCCACGACACCCACGAGGGCCGCGAGCAATTTGGAGAGATCCTTGACGGGCACGAAGCCGTTCACGGCCGGGGCCCCGTCGGTGGTGGTCACGACGATGCCGGCGGGGCGATCGACATCGAGGCCCGCGAGGCCCTTGAACTGCGTGGCCATCATGATGAACGACTCGGCGAAGCCGTCGAGCGCGGGATTCCCCACGAGCGTGCCGATCCAGCGAACCTGCTTCTTGAGGTCGGCGTAGCCATCCACGGCCACGACTGCGATCACCTCGGGCTCGGCGGCCGCGGCCGGGGCCGGGGCGAGGATGCCCGCCGCGAGCAGGGCGGTGAACGAAGAGCCCAGGGCGATGAACGTAGAGCTGATGACGACAGCGCGGAGCGCGAACATGGCCTGGCCTCGGGGGCTGGAGGTGAGGGGCTGAAGGTGGGGAGCTGCATTCTGGGAAGCCGCGGCCGGCGTGACCGCGCGATCCGCAGTTTATCAGTCCCGGTGGCAAACCGTTATCCTCGGTCCCTCCACCATGCACGAACCGTTGCCGCCTTTCGAGACCGTGAGCCGCAGCCCGCGGCAGCCTCCGGCCCGCCTGCGGATGCAGTCGCTCCTGTTCGTCGTCACCTGCCTCACGACGTTTGCGGCTGGTGCCGTGGGTTGGGAGCCGCTTTTGCTGGGCGTCGACCCCGGGATCGCCGAGCGGATCGCCATGTACTGGCCGCGCGGGCTCGCCTATGCAGTCGCCGTGATGGCGGTGCTTGCGGCCCACGAGGCCGGGCATTTCATCGCGGCGCGGATCCACGGTATTCCGGCCACGCTCCCCTTCTTTATTCCGGTGCCCATCCTGCTCACCGGCACGATGGGGGCCGTGATCGGCATGGAGGGCTCGCGGGCGAGTCGCCGTCAGCTCTTCGACATCGCGATCGCCGGCCCGCTCGCGGGCCTCGTGGTGGCGTTGCCGCTGTTGGCCATCGGCATGCGCACGGGGGATGCAGCCGCAGCGAGCCCGTTCGCGCTGCCCCCGCTGGCCCGCTGGATCCTCGCCGCTCTGCGGCCCGACATCGCGGCCACCGGTACGGTGGTGCCCAATGCCGCCTTCATGGCAGGCTGGGTGGGCCTGCTCGTCACCGGCCTGAATATGTTGCCGGTGAGCCAGTTGGACGGCGGCCATATCTCGGCGGCCCTGTTCGGCCGGCGGGGCAACTGGGTGGCGCGAGGCGTGCTCCTGGCGGCGATCGCCGCGATCGTGGTTCTCGGCGCCTACAACTGGGTGGTGATGGTCGTGGTCGTGGCGCTGATCGGCGTCGATCACCCGCCGATCCGCGACGACGGCCGGCCGCTCGGTCCGCTCCGCACGGTGCTCGGCATCCTGTCGTTCCTGATCCCGGTCGTCACGTTCATGCCCGAGCCGCTCGCGCTCGGCTGAAAGAGCGGCTTCCTGCGGCCGGAAAAAGCGTTGCGGCGCCGGGAAAATTGCGTTTGGGCGAACACCGGGGTATGGAGGATCGTAGATCCACCAGCCGCATCGGAGATGCCTTCATGGCCCATGATCGCCGTCTGGCCCTCGAAGGCCTGGAATCCCGCCGGGTGATGGCCGGCCTCGTCGCCGTGGCCAGCGACGCCGGGGCCGCGGCGACGTCGCACATCCGGCTCCTCGACGCCGAGACCGGCGCCCAGGTGGCTGCGACTGAAACGCCCGCATTCGAGGCCGGTTTCAAAGGGGGCGTGCGGCTGGCCATGGGAGACGTGACCGGCGACGGCGTGGCCGAGGTGATCGCCGCGTCGGGCAGGGGACGTGTCGGCGAGATCCGGGTGTTCGCCCGCGTCGGGAGCGTGCTCACGGAACTCACCGACTTTCGCGTGCAGCCGTTTGGCTCCACATACACCGGCGGCGTCGAACTGGCCTGCGGTGACGTCGACGGCGACGGGATCGACGACATCGTCGCGGCGATGGCGAGCGGCAACGGCGCAGTGAAGGTATTTCTCGGTGCGACGGCGGCGGCCGCGCCGATGGACGGCCCGGCGGCGATCACGATCCAGCCGACGGTGTCGCGGAAGTATCGCGGCGGCGCGAGCGTGGCGGTCGCCGACGTGGGCACGTTCGCAAATGGCGAGGTGGTGAGCACCACCATGCCCGACAACAAGATGGAGATCGTGGTGGCCAGTGGTGCCGGCATGCCGGCGCGGGTGCTCGTCTACGACGTGTCGAATCAGGCGTCGCCGCGGGTGGCCGACACGATCACTCCGGGTGCCTACAAGAATCAGGCCGGCCTTTCGGTGACGTCGATGCGGGCCAATGGCGACATCATCGACGACGTCGTCGTCTCGGCGGGGCGCGGCGGCAGGTCGTTCACACAGATCTACGACGGCACCGTGTCTGCTCAGGACAACGCGCGACTCGCCTTCTTCTCGGCCCTCGGCGGAACCGCACGGCCCAACGCCCCCCTCTTCACGGCCGCCGTCGACACCAACGGCGACGGCGTCGCCGACCGGTTCTTGCAATCGCAAGGGGATGCCGGCGGCACATCGGGCATCTCGAACGTGTCGCTGGCGGGCGTGCGGCAGGGGGCTGTGTCGGGGCTCGTCGGGCCGCTGCGGATCGCGGCCGAGCGGATCGGGTTCAAGACGCAGTTCACGTCGAGCGGCCTGAGCTACTTCGACGTGACGGTCGGCGCCGGGGCGGTGCCGACTGAAACCTCGCAGCTCACGGTGCACTACACCGGCCGGTATCCGAATGGCGAGGTGTTCGACACGTCGCGAGACGGCCCCAACACCCCGGCCGTGTTCACGCTCGGGGGCGTGATCCCCGGATTCGGTGAAGGTCTCTCGACGATGCGGGTGGGCGGACGCCGCATCCTCTTCATCCCCAGCCGGATTGCCTATGACGGTGCGCCCGGCAGTCCTGCCGGCGACCTGATCTTCGAAGTCGAGCTGCTCGGGGTGCGATGACCAGCCGCCGATGGGGGCGGCGCTTGACACGGGAATGCACGTGCGTACACTAGAGTGCAGTGTGCGGGCACCATGTGCGCGGAGAGGAGAGTCATGGAGTCGGCGACGTTTGAGAAAACGCTTCAGGCCTATCAGCGGCAGCGGCCCTTCCGGCAGTATTCGCTGCGGTTCGTGAGCGGAGACGAAATCAAGGTCGATCACCCGGAGGCGGTCGTCGTCCGGGCCGGCGTCGGTGTCTACATCAGCCCCGAGGGGGCTCCGACGCTCTTCGATCACGAGAGCGTGAGCGAGGTGGTCGGTCTACCGCGGATTCAGCGGTAGTCGCCGGAAGAAGCCCGACTCATCAGGCCTGCTCTACCAGGTGGCTTCGAGGCCGACACTCGCGCCGCCGAGCCAGAGCGTGCGGCCCGCCTGCACGTCCGTCGGCGCCTCGGTGGCGTCGGAGAAGTCGAACTGGTCGGGGGCCAGGGCCACGCCCGTGAGCCAGAATGAGTTGTAGCCCAGCCGCAGCGACCACGTGTCATCCAGTCGCCGCACCAGGCCGATGCCGGTGTCGAAGATGCCCGCCACGCCGCCGTCGCTGCCACCGCCCGGCTCGCGGTAGACCGCGGGGCCGAGCGCATCGACGATGCCGTCCTGCGACTGGCTGAGGTTCGCATAGGCGCACGCCGCCTTCACCCAGCCCTCGAATGCCCAGGCCTCCCAGGCCAGCCGGCCACGAGCACCGATCTGGCCGCCGAAGAGTCCCGAGTTGGCCCGCGCCGTGTAGGTGCTGCTGCCGCCTGCGGAGGGCGAGAGCATGTCGATCGCCGCCGTCTCCGAGAGGTCGGCCCAGCGGAAGCCCGCGATCCAATCGACCGTGCCCACCGCCTTGATCTGCTCGAGTTGATAGGCCGACATCCGCGGATACGAGTGGAACTGCTCCGTGAAGAGCAGGTTCGCCTCGGCCATGTTGAGCGTCGAGCCATAGGTGGCCTCGGCGACGGCGCCGTTACGAAAGCTCGTGACGGCCGACGAGAGCAGCCCTGCGACCTCGAGATTGTCGGGGCCGGTCGCAAGCCGGTCGGCCCACATGCCATAGACGCCCACGTAGCCGAACTCCCAGCCGATCCGGTCGCAGCCGTGTCGGCCGAACGTGACCCGCACGCCCGGCGCGGTGACGAATTGGAGGCTCTGATTGGTGAGGGCCGGCGCGAGCGTGTCGCCGTCGATCACGAAGTCGCGATCGACGGTGGCGTTATCGCGCTGGATCGCGAGCGCATCGACCGTCGCATAGGTCTCGCTACCGCCGCCGACCGCCGCCCGCGTGTCGGGCCACTGGGCCTGCGCGGCCGAGGCCGCGAGCGCGACGCCCACCGCTGCCGCGATCACCAACGCCGTTCCGTGCGAACGCATCCCCATGGCATATCCCCCTGCGCGGCTCCGCCGTCGTCACGGCAGGCACGACCGTCATGCTGGTTTCTTTCGGCAGAGATGCCCCGACTGATGAGGTTTCTCGGGGACTGCCCGCGGGGGATCGAGGCGGCGCAAGCCGCGCAAACCCTGCGTGCAGAGGGGCGGGGCGGCGTGGCAAGCGGGGCGAACTGGGGCGAGACCGGTCGCTCATGGCATCTGGACCGTGACGGCGATCTCCCTGGCTTCTCCTCCATCAGCGCGATGGCGAGTGGCCGAAAGCGATCGGCGTAGTTTGGATTGGTGGCGAGCAGATGGCACAGGGCCCACCGCCAGGCGTAGTTCTGCCAGGTGCCGGCAGGCTCGCGGCCGGGCACGGCGATCTCGGGGAGCCGCCGCTTCGGCGTTGCGGCGCGGATGTAGCCCATCACTCCCGGATCGATCTCGACGGACGTGTCGCCGTCGCGCCAGTAATTGCCCAGCTCGGCGACGCCTTCGGCGAGCCACGTCGGCCCGGTCGAGCCGAAGGTGAGATGGCAGAAGCCATGTACGCACTCGTGCTGGATCACGCCGTGTGAGTCGCAGGAATAGAGCGTCGCCCGCCGCTGCGGGCCGAGCGTGGCGTTGAAGAACGGCCGAGAGGCTGCGGTAGGTGTTCTCCAGGGCGGCGTCGCCACGATCCCGCACAGCAACCGTACCCTGGTTCTCAATCACGAGGGCCTTGGCGACGAGGTCGCCCGTGTCGAGCGTGACGCCCCGCTCGCCGGTCCGCTGCACGAGCACCTCGTGCCGCCCCCCCCGCCTCGTCGCGAACGACGACACGCCCCCCGCCCACCGATCCGACGGTGCCGGTGATCGAGACCTCCTTCACGACGCGGATCTGGCCCCGGGCTTCGAGCGCCACCAGGGCACAGGCGATCGATGCCAGGAGATGAATGGGGCGACCGTGGGGCATGACGTCGGTTTCTCGATGTGCGGGATGTGACTGCCTTGCCGCGCGGCGAACGCCCGCCTTCAATTCGCGTGTGGCAGCCGCGTTCGTTGACGCTGGCCTGCGACCGATCCACAATCGGAGAGCTTTTCGAGGCCCACAGCAGCCGCCCAGCAAGGAGGATCCCAGGTGAGCACCCAGCCGAACTTCATCGAGAGCGAAGATCCCGAGGTCTGGTCCGCGATTGCCGCCGAACAGGTGCGGCAGCAGGAGGGCCTGGAGATGATCGCCAGCGAGAACTTCACGAGCCCGGCCGTGATGCAGGCCGTGGGTGGCGTGCTCACCAATAAGTACGCCGAGGGCTATCCCGGCCATCGCTACTACGGCGGCTGCGAGTTCGTCGACAAGGTCGAAGATCTCGCCCGCGAGCGGCTCAAGGCCGTGTTCGGCGCCGAGCATGTCAACGTGCAGCCGCATTCGGGCAGCCAGGCCAATGCGGCCGTCTACATGACGGCGATCGCGCCGGGCGACACCGTGCTCGCCTTCGACCTGGCTCATGGCGGCCACCTCACGCACGGCATGAAGCTCAACGCGTCGGGCGTGCTCTACCGATTCGTCCACTACGGCGTCCGCCGCGACGACCACCGGCTCGACTTCGATCAGGTCGCCCGGCTCGCCCGCGAACACAAGCCCAAGCTGATCATCGCCGGCGCCAGCGCCTACCCGCGGGAGATCCCGCACGGCACGTTCGCCGACATCGCCCGCGAGGTCGGGGCCAAGCTGATGGTGGACATGGCCCACTACGCGGGCCTCGTGGCTGCCGGCATCCACGACAACCCGGTGCCCGTCGCCGACTTCGTGACGAGCACCACCCACAAGACGCTCCGCGGCCCGCGGGGCGGCATCGCCATGTGCCGGGCCGCCGACGCCAAGAGCCTCGATCGTTCCGTGTTTCCCGGCCAGCAGGGGGGCCCGCTCATGCACGTGATCGCCGGCAAGGCCATCGCCTTCGCCGAGGCGCTCAGGCCGGAGTTCAAGGCCTATGCGAAGCAGGTGGTGGCCAATGCGCGGGCGCTTGCCGAGGCGCTCGCCGCCGGCGGCGTGAAACTCGTGAGTGGCGGCACCGACAATCACCTCATGCTCGTCGACGTGACGCCGCTGGGCATCGGCGGCAAGCTCGCTGAGGAGACGCTCGATCGCTGCGGCATCACCTGCAACAAGAACATGATCCCCTACGACGAGCGGAAGCCGATGGATCCCTCCGGCATCCGGCTGGGCACGCCCGCCCTCACGACCCGCGGCATGGGCACCGACGAGATGCAGCGGATCGCAGCCTGGATCCTGCGCGTGCTCAGAAGTCCCGGCGACGCCGTCGTGGTGGAGACGACCCGCCGCGAGGTGGCGGAACTCGCCGAGCAGTTCCCCGTGCCGGCGGCGCGGCTGGAGCAGGGGACGGCCGAGGCGGTGGCGGGATGAGCGGCCGCCGCGAGTCGCACGGCGCGGCGGGCGTCGTGCGAATCGGGCTCGTGCAGTCGGCCTGCACGCCGTCTCGGGAGCACAACATCGCGCAGGCCTTGGCTGGCATCGCGGAGGCGGCGGCAGGGGGCGCGGAGGTCGTCTGCCTCCAGGAACTGTTTGCCGGCGAGTATCCCTGCCAAGCCGAGGACCATCGGAGATTCGTGGAGGCCGAGGCGGTGCCGGGCCCGCTCACCGAGCGGCTGGCGGCGGCCGCGCGGGAGCACGGCGTGGTGCTCGTGGGGAGCGTGTTCGAGCGGCGGGCTCACGGGCTCTTTCACAACACGGCGGTGATCTTCGACGCCGACGGCTCGACGGCCGGCGTCTACCGCAAGATGCATATTCCCGACGACCCGCACTACTACGAGAAGTTCTACTTCGCACCGGGCGACACGGGCTTCATGAGCGTGCCCACGAGCCGGCTGGCCGTGGGGCCGCTGGTCTGCTGGGACCAGTGGTATCCCGAGGCGGCCCGGCTCACGGCGTTGGCTGGGGCCGAGGCGATCTTTTATCCCACCGCGATCGGTTGGCTCGACGGCGAGGAGTCGTTGCACCGCGAGCAGTATGAGTCGTGGGACACGATGCTCCGCAGCCACGCGATCGCCAATGGTGTGTTCGTCGTGGCGGTGAACCGCACGGGCCACGAGGGGCCGCTCCGCTTCTGGGGAGCGAGCGTCGTGTATGCGCCCAACGGCGACTGCCTCGTGAAGGCTGGCCACGACACTGCCGAGACGATCGTGTGCGAGTGCGACCTGGCACGGATCGAATGGTCGCGGACCCGCTGGCCGTTCTTTCGCGACCGGCGGATCGACGCCGATGGGAATCTCAGCTCGCGTTGGGGCAGGTGACGCGATGCCTGTCGCCACGCCCGCCGAACTCGGCTACCGGCTGCCAGCGGAGTGGGAGCCGCACGCAGCCACCTGGCTGGCCTGGCCGCACCGCCGCGCCACATGGCTCGGCGACTTTGCGGCGATCCCGCGGGTGTTCGCGGCCGTCGCGCGGCTCCTCTCGCTGCATGAGCCGGTGCGGATCGTGGCGGCAGGTGAGCCGCTCGCCGAAGCCCGGCGGCATCTCGACGGCACGCCGAACGTCGCCTTCGAGGAGATCGCCACCAACGACTCGTGGCTGCGCGACACGGGGCCGGTGTTCGTCGTGCGGGATGCCGAGGCGCGGGGCGAGGCCGCCCGCCGCGCGGCCGTGTGCTGGAACTGGAACGCCTGGGGGGGCAAGTATCCGCCCTGGGATGACGATGCGCGGGTGGCCCGCACGATCGCCGCCCGCCTCGGCATGCCGCTGTTCCGTCCCGGCATGGTGCTCGAGGGGGGCGCGATCGAAACCGACGGTGCCGGCACGCTGCTCGTCAACGAACGGTGCGTGGTGGACGAGCGGCGCAACCCGGGCCTCGACCGCGCGGCGATCGAGAAGGTGCTTCGCGATTTTCTCGGCGTCGACGAGGTGCTCTGGGTGGGGGGCGAACTCGCCGGCGACGACACCGACGGCCATATCGACCAACTCGCCCGGTTCGTGGCCCCCGGCCGCGTGGTCGCCGCACGCCAGCCCGATCCGCTCGACCCCAACCACGGCCCGCTCGCGGACAACCTCGACCGGCTGCGGTCGCTCCGCGATGCGGCCGGCCGCCGGCTGGAGGTGATCCCGATCGACATCCCGGCCCGGTTCGCCTTCGAGGGCACGCAGTTGCCGGCCAGCCACATGAACTACCTCGTGGCCAATGGCGTGGTGGCCGTGCCCGTGTTCGGCGGGCCGACCGACGAGCCGGCCCTGCGGCGGTTCGAGGGCCTGTTTCCGGGGCGGCAGATCGCTCCGCTGGACTGTCGCGAACTCGTCCGCGGCCGTGGGGCCCTGCATTGCATCACGCGGGACGAACCGGCATGACGATTGCCCTTGCCCGGGCGGGGGGCGGTCGGTGACGATTCGGCATTCACACCGCCTCCAGAAAGGAGACCACCATGGCGCAACTCGCCGACATCGTGCAGGGGTTCGTGTCACTGCTCGCTAGACTGATGATGGCCGCGATCTTTCTCGCCAGCGCCATCGGCAACAAGATTCCGCAGTTTGCGGAGACCGCCGCCTACATGGCGTCGGAGGGGGTGCCCAATCCCAAGTTCGCACTGTTCGGCGCGATCGGCCTGTTGCTCATCGGTGGCGTGTCGGTGATCCTCGGCGCCTGGACGCGGTTTGGCGCCATCTTCCTGCTCGTGTTCCTGGCACTGGCCACATTCTACTTCCACGACTTCTGGAAGTTCGCCGACGCCGGCCAGCGGCAGTTGCAGACGATCCAGTTCATGAAGAATCTCGCCATCGGCGGCGGCCTGCTCTCGCTCGTCGCCTTCGGCGGTGGGCCTTGGAGCGTCGATGGCTGGATCGACTCTCGCCGTGAAGAGGCGGAGTCGGCCCCGGCCAAGCCGCGGGTGACGGCGAAGGTGCCGCAGGGCTGACGCTCGAGACGATCCCAATTCCGGCAGACAGTCCGGCAGACAGAAGAGGAAACGGCATCATGGTTTTTCCCGTCGGCGACGACAACACCGATCGGCGCACCTTTCCGTTCGTGACGATCGCACTGTTGATCGCGAACGTGTTCGTGTTCGTGGTGCTCCAGGGCATGGGGAGCAACGACGCGTTCACGATGGCCTACGTGCAGGTGCCGGCCGAGATCATCTCGGGCCGGGACATCGTCACCGAGCCGTCGGTGCGGACGATGCACACGCCGCAGGGGGACTTCCAGGTGCCCGACCCCGGCCTGCGGCCCACGCCGATTCCGCCGTGGCTCACCCTGTTCACGGCGATCTTCATGCACGGCAGCATCATGCACCTCGCCGGCAACATGTGGTTTTTGTGGATCTTCGGCGACAACATCGAAGACGACATGGGACACCTGAAGTATCTGCTCTTCTATCTGGCCACGGGCGTGATCGCGTCGCTGGCCTTCGTGGCGCTCAACAGCTCCGGTGAGGCGGCGCTCACGCCCTGCCTCGGCGCATCGGGGGCGATTTCGGGGGTGCTTGGCGGCTATCTGGTGCTGCATCCGAAGCGGCGGGTGAGCGTGCTCTTGATGCGGATGATGGTGGACGTTCCGGGCTACGTGGCCGTGGGCATTTGGTTTTTATTCCAGATCGCCAGCGGCCTGTTCGACGCGGGCAACGGCGGTGGTGGTGGCGTGGCCTACTCCGCCCACGTGGCCGGCTTCGTGGCCGGCATGATCCTCGCCAAGCCGATGAGCCTCCAGGCCGCCCGCGACGAAGCCGACCCACTCGTCGTGCTCCGCCGCCGGATTCCCTGACGCCGCTCCCGTGGGGG
>CAMDDA010000008.1 GCA_945890755.1 Candidatus Kuenenia stuttgartensis | reverse complement strand
ACGGGCCTACGGGCACCCGTTGCTACACTGCCGCTTCGTCACCCACCTCTCGCGGAGTGTCCCATGCGACTGCTCTCCTCCTTGCTCGCCATCGCCATCCTCTCGGCCGCCGCCACCGACGCGACGGCCGGCGAGAAACTGAGGGCGCTGATCGTGGACGGCCAGAACAACCATGGCAACTGGCCGCAAACGACCCAGATGATGAAGCGGTATCTCGAAGACACCGGCCGCTTCACGGTGGACGTCGTCACGCATGCACCGAAGGGTGAAGACCCGTCGTTCAAGCCTGCGTTCGCCGACTACACCGTGGTCGTGAGCAACTTTGGCCACGGGGCCGCGGCCTGGCCCGCCGAAACCCGAACCGCCTTCGAGGACTACGTCAGCAGTGGGGGCGGTTTCGTCGCCGTCCACGCGGCCGACAACTCGTTCCCCGACTGGGCGGCCTACAACGAGATGATCGGGCTCGGCGGCTGGGGTGGACGCAACGAGAAGAGCGGGCCGTACGTCTACTACTCCGACGACGGCAAACTCGTGCGCGACACGTCGCCGGGGGCCGGCGGTAGCCATGGCCCGCAGGCGCCGTTCGCGGTCATCGTCCGTGACGCGGCCCATCCCGTCACGAAGGGCATGCCGGCCACGTGGCTGCACGCCCAGGATGAACTCTACGACAGTCTCCGCGGTCCGGCGACCAACATGGAGGTGCTCGCAACGGCCTACTCGCCCAAGACCAAGCGGCACGAGCCGATGATCATGACGATCGCCTACGGCGAGGGCCGCGTCTTCCACACGCCGATGGGCCATGCCAACGAATCGCAGGAGTGCGTCGGCTTCATCACGACGTTCGTGCGGGGAGCCGAGTGGGCGGCCACGGGTGCGGTCGCACAGCCGGTGCCCGCCGACTTCCCGACGGCCGACGCCGAACGCAGCCGGCCGTTCGCCAAGTGAGCCGGCCGCTGCATGACGGCAGCCTGGTGATCGGTGTCGATTTCACGTCGGCGCCATCGCGACGCAAGCCGCTCACGGTGGCCGTTGGCCGCTGGCGGGCCGCCGCCCCACGGCCGACCTACGAAGTCGACGAGATCCGTGAACTCACGAGCCTCGACGAGTTCGATGGACTGCTCGCCGCGCCGGGCCGCTGGGTGGGGGGCTTCGACCTCCCCTTCAGCCAGCCGCGGCCACTCATCGAGCACGAAGGCTGGCCCACCGACTGGCCGGAGTTCGTGCGGTTCTACTGCGACCAGCCGCGCGATGCGCTCCGCGACGTCTTTCGCCGCTGGTGTGACGCTCGCCCCGTGGGCGACAAGTTCGCCTGGCGGGCAACCGACAAGCCCGCCGGTTCGAGTCCGGCGATGCGCTGGGCCAATCCCCCGGTCGCCTGGATGATGCACGCCGGCATCGGCCGGATGCTCGCCGCGGGCCTCACGTTCCCGGCCCACCGTCATGGTCCGCGCGGCAGCGGCAGGATCGCCCTCGAGGCCTATCCGGGGCTCACGGCCCGCAGGGTCTGCCGGCAGTCTTACAAGAGCGACACCGCGGCCAAACAGACGCCCGACCGCCGAGCCAACCGCAGAGCGATCCTCGCCGCGCTCGAATACGGCACGGCCGGCCTCGACGTCACACTTGCGATCACCCCCACATGGCGGCGCCGGCTCATCGCCAACGGCAGCGGCGACCTCCTCGACGCCGTCATCTGCGCCCTCCAAGCCGCCCACGCCGCCACGCTGCCCCGCTACGGCCTCCCCCGCCACCTCGACCCACTCGAAGGCTGGATCGCCGGCGTGCCACTCGCAGCTACATCTCGATCTCGTAGCCCTGCCGATACGGCCGGGCGAGCATCGCGTTGGCCTGGTCGTCGCCGACGATCTGCTCGGTGACGGCGTCCCACTTCAGCGACCTGCCGAGGCGAGCGCTGATGCCGGCCAGATGGCAGACGTTGAGCATCTGCATATGGGAATGCACATCCGAGATGGGCATCGTGCCGCTGCGAACGCACTGCAGGAAGTTGGCCCAGTGGGCCTTCCGCTCGTTCCCCTCCATGGGCATGTGGCGGTAGACCTTTGCGATCGCGTTTGCCGGCAGCGGGTCGTCCTTCAGGGCCTCCACCGGCGCGCCGGTCAGTTTGCCACGGCTGACGAAGATCGTCCCCTTGTCGCCCTCGATGAGCACGCCGTTGTCGGTGTCGTGGCGGATCACGAGCTGCGTGTCGCCCGGAAAATCGACCGTGAACAAAAACTCCGTCGCGGTGTTGTAGCGATCACGCTCCACCGGCATACCGTCTTTGAACTCGACGGGGTGCTTGGCCGTGCCACCGATCGCCGTCGGCCCTGCCGTCTGGCCGTTGAGGGCGAGGGCCCACATCGCGATGTCGACGTGGTGGGCGCCCCAGTCGGTGAGCTTGCCCCCCGAATACTCGTACCACCAGCGAAACTCGTTGTGGCCGTTCGTGTTGGCCTGCGGCTTCTTCTCCTTGCCGTCCTTGTCGGTCGTCGCCGGCCCCTGAAAGAATCGATACTCCACCGCCGGCGCGGGCCCGAGCCAGCGATCCCAATTGAACTCCTTGGCCGGTTCGGCGACGGGGATCGCCGGGCAAGACGGGGCGGCGCCGATCGCAGCCTGCACCCGCTTGATCCGGCCGAGCCGCCCCTCTGCCACGAGCGCCATCGCGGTCACGAAAAGTGGGAATGTGCTTCGCTGCTGGGTGCCGACCTGCACGACGCGGCCCGTCTCCCGCTGCACCTTCCGAATCAGCTTGCCCTCGTCGATCGTGAGCGTGAGCGGCTTCTCGCAGTAGACATCCTTGCCGGCGAGCATCGCCTCGATGACGGGCTTGGTGTGCCAGTGGTCGGGCGTGGCGACGTGGATCACGTCGATGTCCCTGCGCTCGAGAATCCGCCGGTAGTCGTCGGTGACCGTCGCCTTGCCGCCGGCATGCTTCGCGTTGAAACCTGCCGCCCGGCCGGAATCGACGTCGGCGATCGCCACGATGTCGATCCAGTCCCTCGCGGCGCCTATGTTCGCGCCGGCGATGCCCCCGGCGCCGATCAGGCCCAGGGCGAATCGCCCGTTTTTCGTCTGCGTTTCGTCAGCCAGCGTGCGCGGCGTCGAGTGGAAGTAGGGCACTCCCGTGGTGGCGGCGAGCGTGGCGCACGACGACAGAAAACCGCGACGAGTGTTCTTCATGACGCAGGCTCCAGAGAACGGATGCTGAAGGAACGACTGTTGTGGTCGTGAGAATACCCTTCCCCAGCCCCGAAACCCAACGGCTCGTTGGACGTAACCTCGGGCCTGCGATAGATTCTGCGCTCGCCGCGAGGACTTTCCCCATGCCCGAGACGGTCACGGACGACCAGATCATGCCTGAGCATGGCGTCCGCCGGCTCTACACCGCGGCCATGATGGCGGAGGTGCTCGGCGTCTCGCCTGCTGCAGTCAGGCACTGGGTGCGGGAACGGCTCCTCGAGCCCGTCCGTTGCTCAAGCTCGCTCGAGTGGTTCGACTTCAGCCAACTGGTGGTGGGCCGGAACCTCGGCCGCCTGCTTCGGGGCGGTCTGTCGCTGCGGGAAATCGACGCCAAACTGGCCGATCTCGTGGCCGGCGGGGGCCCTGCGGCGGCCCAGGCCACGGACCGGATCGTGGCCGATGGCCGGCGGCTGAGCCTCAAATGTGGTGACCGGCTCCTGAGCGGCGGCGGCCAGCTGCAATTGCCCTTCTACACATCGTCGCTCGTCATGGCCGACGAGCCGATCGACGCCGTGCCCGCCGTGCGACTCATCGACATGGCAGCCGCCCGTGTCGCCGCGACGTCGCCTCAGCCCGGTATCGAGCGGGATGCCGCCGCCGAAGCCACCGAGATCCTCGACCTCGCCGATGATCTCGAGGCGGCCGGCGAATTCGCCGAGGCAGCCGAGGCGCTGCGGGCCGTGCTCCAGGCCCAGGGGCCGTCGGCGGCGGTGATGTTCACGCTCGCCGAACTGCTCTACCGGGCCGGCGATCTCACGGCCGCGCGGGAGCGATACTACGCGACGATCGAGATCGATCCCGAGCACCTGCGGGCTCGGGCCAGCCTGGGCTGCGTGTTGGCCGAGCTCGGTGAACACGAACTGGCCCTCGCGGCGCTCGAGGGCGTGCTCCGGCAGGAGCCCGACTACGCCGATGCCCACTGGCACATCGCCGGCGTGCTCCACGACGTGGGCCGCTCCCGTGACGCCCGCCATCATCTCGCGACGTTCCTGACCCTCGCGCCGGAGAGCCCTTGGGCCGACCTCGCCCGCCAGCGGCTGGAGACGTAGGTAGCCCGGTCAGTACGCGCCCCAGGGACCGCGGACGGCGTTCACGCCGAATTGCACGGTGTCGCTCGGCTGGTTGGGCGTGGGCAGGAATCGCCCGCCGCCTCCAGCCACGGCCCCGGGCCCCGGATAGGGACGCCGGAACTGATGATAGATCGGCGCGACGCGTGAACTCGGCACGCCCCAGCCGTATTGCGTCTGGAACTCAGCGGTGGGGGGCACGACGAGTGCGATCGGTCGGCCCTCGGCGGGATCGTACCAGGCGCTGTGCCAGCTCTTGCCCTGGCTCCGGAGGAAATACCGCTTCTCGATCACGTCGTGATGGAGCCAGTGGCCGTCGCACAAGCCGTGGGCACAGCAATGTCCGCAGCCATGACCGCCGCAGTGTCCACAGCCGTGATGGTGACCGCAGCCGTGATGCCCGCAGTGCCGCCCGCAGCCGTGCTGACCAGCATGTCCGTGATGCGGACCGCAGCCAGGGCCGACACATCCGGGCACAGAACCGTACCCGCCCGCGCCTGCCGGATAGGCCGGCCCGCCGGCCAGACAGCCGCGACCGACCAGCCAGCCCACCGTCACCACGACCGCCATGACAGCCAGCCGCCGACGCGAGTCCTTCATCATCTGCCGCATGGGAGAATGCTCCTCTTCAATACCAGTAGGCGTGCACGTCGGTCCGCATGCCGGTCACGCCCGCGGGACGGATGTACCGCCGACGATGCTTGTAGAGAAACTCATGCGGCATGAACGGGGGATACGTGTTCCAGGTGTGACCGACACGGGGGGGCACCGGCCGCGGCGAGACGTAGAGCTGCGCCCCCATGCCGGGATAGCCACCGGCCGGCACCGGAGGCGTGTAGAAGTTGTAGAAGACGTCGGGCGTCGGGCCCTCGACGCCGCCGTCGATCGGCAGCGCTCGGCACTCGGCGGCCGCCATGCCGGCGGCAAGAAAGCCCACCACGACCACGCGGCGGATCCATACAGATCGAAGCATCGCCCACCTCCCTGTGGAACCCAGGCTCGCCGGAGCCAGACCGGCGCATGGCATCCGTGCCCTCCACCGACATGCCTTCATTCGGCTCCGCGACGCCCGTTCGCTCACTGCCCGCGTTCCGGCTGGGCGGCCTCAACGCGACAGGCACACCTTCACGTTTCAGCCCCCAGGCCGCCGCACGACAATCCCGGAGAACCCCTCAGGTCTGGGCGCAAGATTCCCCTCAACCCGTAAAGTCCGCCCCTCTTGCCAAGGCCGTGTCAGCCGATCACAGTCTGGTGACCCGAGCCCTCGTGCACACCATGGCCAAAACCAAGCAACGCCCACCCAAAGCCGCAAAAACCGCAGCTGCTCAGCCCGCTGAACCGGCTGCGAACGGCCAGGCCTCGTCCGCCGCCAGACAGCCTGCCAAGCGGCGGGCCACCGCCCAGACGCTGGCCGCGGGGCAGCGCGACATTTCGGTGAGCGAGTTCTTCGCCAAGAACCGCCACCTACTCGGCTTCGACTCGCCACGGAAGGCGCTGCTCACGAGCGTGAAGGAGGCGGTGGACAACTCGCTCGACGCCTGCGAGGAGGCGGGCATCCTGCCGGAGATCTGGGTGCGGATCGAACCGGTGGGCGAGAGCGGCTCCCGCTATCGCATGAGCGTGCAGGACAACGGCCCTGGCATCGTGGCGAAGCAGATCCCGCTCATCTTCGGCAAGCTCCTCTACGGCTCGAAGTTTCACCGCCTGCGAATGAGCCGCGGCCAGCAGGGCATCGGCATCTCGGCGGCGGGCATGTACGGCGTGCTCACCACTGGCAAGCCGGTGAAGATCATCTCCAAGATCGACGCGAAGCACGCCGCCCACTACTCCGAGCTGCGGATCGACACGAAGACCAACCAGCCGGAGATCTTGAACGGCAAGGGCGAGGGCGTGGACATCCCGTCCGGCAAGGGCGGCGTCGAACTGATGAAGAAGCACTCGATCGAGTGGGTCGCCGAGAACGACAAGGGCGACGCCATCGAGCACGGCACCCGCGTGACGATCGAGATGGAGGCGAAGTTTCAGCGGGGTCGCGGCAGCGTCGAGGAATACCTCGAGCAGACGGCGATCTCGAATCCCCACGCCCGCATTCACTTTCAGGGGCCAGACGGACCCGAGCGGATCCTCGAACGCTCCACCGAGGACCTGCCGCCGGAGCCGAAGGAGATCAAGCCGCATCCCTATGGCGTCGAGCTCGGCCGACTGGTGACGATGCTGCAGGAGCAGCCCAGACTCACGCTCGCCCAGTTTCTGACGCAGTCGTTCTCGCGGGTCTCGCACGGCACGGCCAAGAAGATCTGCGACACGGCCAAGCTCTCCACGCGGGTGACCACCGGCAAGCTCGGCCGCGGCGAAGCCGATGCGCTCTTCAAGGCGATTCAAGAGACCAAGATCCCGCCGCCGGCCACCGACTGCGTGGTGCCGATCGGCGAGCAGCGGCTGCTCGCGGGCCTGCGGCAGGTCGTGCCGGGCGAGTTCTTCACGGCGGCCACACGACCGCCGTCCGTCTACCGCGGCAATCCGTTCGTGATCGAGGCGGCGCTCGCCTACGGTGGTGGCGTGGCGGCGCAGAAGGTCAGCCGCGAGGCCCTCGGCGAACTGGCAGGCGAGAGCGATGCCCGCAGCCTGCGGCAGTTTCTCACCACCACGTTCACCGGGCTCGGGGCCGAGGCGGCCGACAAGATCCTCGCCGAGGCCCAGCTGGCCCCGCGGCAGTCGCCATCCAAGCTCAAGAAGCCGCAACTCGACGCCTTGCACGGCGCGATGCAGCACGTGAGCTCCGACGACGGCCAGGGCATGAACGTGCTCCGCTACGCCAACCGAGTGCCGCTGCAGTTCCAGCCCGCGGCCTGTGCCGTCACGCAGACGATCACCTCGACCAACTGGCGGGCGTACGGGCTCTCGCAGTCGCGAGGCGGCCTGCCGAGCGGCCCAGTCACGGCGATGGTGCACGTGGCGAGCGTCTGGGTGCCGTTCACAAGCGAGTCGAAGGAGGCGATCGCCTCCTACCCCGAGATCCAGAAGGAGATCCGGCTCGCGCTCCAGGCAGTGGGCCGCAAGCTCGGCATGTACATGCGGCGGCGGCTGCGGGTGGCCCAGGAAGGCCAGCGGCGGAGCATCTTCCTCCGCTACCTCGGCGAGGTGGCCTCGGCGGTCTCACAGATCAACGGCGCTGAACGCGATGGGCTCTACGACCAGCTCCTCGCCGTCGCGAAGAAGAAGACGGCCGAGGCCGACGTGAAGCTCGACGACCGTGGCCGCCCGATCCAGGAGGAGGAAGACCTCGAGCTCGGCGACAACTGCATCATCGTGCCGCAGACGGTGCCGGGCACGGCGACCGCCGAGCAGCCGGAGGGCGAAGCGGATGAGAAGCCCACCCGCAAGCGGAAGCCCGCGGCGAAGAAGCCGGCCAAGGCCCGGCGTCGAAAATAGCCCGCGACTGTAAGCCCGTCACTCCGTGACGGGCAGCCCGTTGCGGAGCAACGGAGCTATATAGGGGAGAAAGGAGGGAAGCCTCAGCTCAGGATGTCCTGCACCACGTTGCCGTGCACGTCGGTGAGCCGGAAGTCGCGGCCCTGGTAGGGAAACGTCAGCCGCAGGTGGTCGATGCCCATCAGGTGCAGGATCGTGGCGTTGAGATCGTGCACGTGCACCTTCTGGTCGGGCGTGACGATGTTGTAGGAGTAGTCGTCGGTCGCGCCGTAGGTGAGCCCCGGCTTGATGCCCGCCCCCGCCATGAGCATCGTGAAACACCGCGGGTGGTGATCCCGGCCGTAGTTCGTTTCGGTGAGCGCTCCCTGCGAGTAGATCGTCCGCCCGAACTCGCCTCCCCAGACGACGAGCGTGTCGTCGAGTAGTCCGCGCCGCTGCAGGTCGTCGAGCAGGGCGGCCGTCGGCTGATCGGTGTCCTTGACCTGCCCCTTGATCGCTCCCGGCAGGCCGCCGTGATGGTCCCAGCCCATGTGGAAGAGCTGCACGAACCGCACCCCCTTCTCCGACAGTCGGCGAGCGAGCAGGCAGTTGAAGGCATAGCTGCCGGGACGGTGCACGTCGGGGCCGTAGGAATCGATCACGTGCTTCGGTTCATCCTTGAAGTCGATGATTTCCGGCACGCTCGCCTGCATCCGAAAGGCCATTTCATATTGGCTCGTGCGGGCCGCGATCTCCGGGTCACCAACCACCGCGCTGCGGGCCGCGTTGAGCGTCGCGATCCGATCGAGCGTCGCCCGCCGCATCTGGCGATCGATGCCCGCAGGATCGGCGAGATAGAGCACCGGGTCGCCGGTGTTACGAAACCGCACGCCCTGGTGCTCGGTGGGCAAAAAGCCCGCGCCCCACAGGCGGTCATAGAGCGGCTGGTCGTCCTTGCGGCCCGAGCCAAAGCTCGTGAGCACGATGTAGGCGGGCAGGTCGGCATTCTCACTGCCCAGGCCGTAGCTCACCCACGAGCCGATGCTGGGCCGGCCGGCGAGTTGATGGCCCGTCTGGAAGAACGTGATCGCCGGGTCGTGGTTGATCTGCTCGGTGTACATCGAGCGGATCATGCACCAGCGATCGGCGTGGCGGGCGATGTTCGGCACGAGGTCGCTGAACCACATCCCGCTCTCGCCGTGCTGGGTGAACGAGAACATCGACGGCGCCACCGGAAAGCTCTTCTGGCCGCTGGTCATCGTGGTGAGCCGCTGCCCTTGCCGGATCGACTCGGGAAGATCCTCCCCCCGCCGCTTCGCCATCTCGGGCTTGGGGTCGAAGAGATCCATCTGCGAGGGCGCGCCCGACTGAAACAGGTAGATCACCCGCTTCGCCTTGGGCGGAAAATTCGGAAACACCGCCTTGGCGGGTCCCGTCACGGCAGCCGCCTGCGCGGCCTGCGGCTGCATGAGGCTCGCGAGGGCGGCATACCCGATGCCGCCCGCGGCTCCGCCGAGGAACACACGGCGATTGAGGGCGTCTTGCGCGCTGATCACATGGTTCATGGCGTCACTCCCGCATCACGAATTCGTCGAGGTTGATGATCACGTTGGCTGCCAGCGAGTAGGCGGCGAATTCCTGGGCCGGCATGGTTTCGGGCTTCGTGACGAGCCCCACGGTGGCATACTTCTCCGCCCGGTCCGGTGCGGCGGTGAACGTGGCGAGGTCGGCATTGAATCCGTCCACGAGTGCGGCCAGTTCGTCGGCCGTCGGCTTGCGGCCGATCGCCAGCCGGAAGCCATGAGCGATCCGTTCGGTCGGCGTCGCGCCCCCTTCGGCGACCATTCGCTTGGCGAGCCCATGGGCCGACTCGACGAAGGTGGTCTCGTTGAGAAGCGCCAGCGCCTGCAGCGGCGTGTTGGTCCGCGACCGCTTCACGATGCAGGTCTCGCGATTGGGGGCGTCGAAGAGGAGCATCGTCGGCGGCGCGGCCGTCCGCTTCCAGACGGTGTACATCGTGCGGCGATAGCGGCCCGCGCCGGTGTCGGGCTTGTAGCCGCGGAGGTCGCCGTACTTGCTCGTCTCATCCCACACGCCATCGGGCATCCAGGGCCGCACGCTCGGGCCACCGATCGTGGGCACGAGCAGCCCCGAGGCGGCGAACGCGGCATCCCGCACGGCCTCGCCCGGCAGTCGGATTCGCGGCGCCCGGGCCAGCAGCCGGTTCGCCGGATCCTTCGCCACCTTCTCCGGGGTCACCGTGGCATTTTGCCGATACACGGCGCTCGTCACGACGAGTTTCACGAAGTGCTTCATGTCCCAGCCCGACTCCATGAACTCCGCCGCGAGCCAGTCGAGCAGTTCGGGATGGCTGGGGTATTCGGCCTGACTGCCGAGGTTTTCGCTCGTCTTCGAGAGGCCCGTGCCGAAGAACCGCTCCCACATCCGGTTCACCCACACCCGCGACGTGAGCGGATGGTCGCGCGACACGAGCCACTTCGCCAGCGCGAGCCGGTCGGGATTCGTGCCTTCCGGCAGTTGCGGCAGAAACGCGGGCAGCCCCGCCGTCACCTTGTCGCCCCGCTTGTCGTACTCGCCGCGATTGAGCACGAAGGCCTCGCGAACAGGGCCCTCCTTCATCACCATGGCGCTGGTGAGCGAACCCCGGAACGACTCCACGCTCTTCTTCGCGGCGTCGCGGGCCGCCTCGGCCCGCCGGATCGGGCCATCGACGTTCGCCCGGTAGAACTTCCCAATTTCGGATTTCTGTTGCGGTGACCGCTGCGCAGGCTCCACCGCGATCGCATCCTTCACGGCCTGCGGCAGCGTCGATCCGCCGACGCCGAGCATGGCGGGCTCATCACCCGAAAACGCGATCCGGAAGCGTCCGATCGAGTGGCCATCGAACGCCTCCTGACGAATCCGTACGACGAGCCGCGAGTTCTCCGGGAGCGTCACGGGCTTCGCCGGAAACACCGCGATCTGCCGCGGAGTCCGCTTGGCCGGATCGTGTCCGTCGATCGCCCAGCCCTTGCCCTTCTCACCCTTGAGTTGCAGCACGCTCGAGGCCGGCCAGCCGCTCTGTTCGTAGCTCGCCTCCGCCCGCACGAGTTCGATTGGCATCACCTTGGCATCGCCCGGCGGCTCGATCTCGGCCTCGATCTTCGTGACCACCACGTTACCGTTGCCCGAGCGACCAAAGCCACCGCCGGCGAGGCTGGCGTCGGAAAGCAACTCGAGCCGAATGCCGCCGAGCGTATCGGCGGGGACGAGCGTCTCGAACTCGTAGGTGTCTTTCGGTGGCAGCTTGCCCTCGACGAACCATGAACCGTCCTCGCTGCGCCGGAACGTCGCCCCCCCTGCGCTCCGCAGTTCGAGTGGCTCGAACGGTTCCCAGGCCTCCTGCGGGGCGGAGATCGCCGGGCGGATCGATTCCTCCCACTGGGCCACGAGGGCGTCGATATTCGCGCCTTCTGCCTTCACCGCGGCCTCGGCATCGGTAACGACCTGATTCAGCCGGGAAAGCTCTCGTTCCTGCTCCGCTGAGGGGAGCAGATGCACCGGATCAACATTGCCGCCGCCGCGGTGCGCCGTGCCCTGATTCGTGCCCGTCTCCGGCACGTTGTTGAAGAGCGCGAAGAGCGAATAGAACTCCTTTTGTGAGAGTGGGTCGTACTTGTGATCGTGGCACCGGGCGCACCCCACCGAGAGCGCCATCCACGTCTGCCCGGTCGTTTCGACGCGGTCGATGACGGTCTCCACCCGCCACTCCTCGGCGATGATGCCCCCCTCGCCGTTGAGCCGGTGATTGCGGTTGAAGCCGGTGGCCACGATCTGGTCGCGGGTCGGGCTTTCGAGCATGTCGCCGGCGAGTTGATGAATCGTGAACTGGTCGAAGGGCAGGTTGTCGTTGTAGGCCTTGATCAGCCAGTCTCGCCACGGCCAGTTCTGCCGGCTGGAGTCGGTCTGGTAGCCGCTGGAGTCGGCGTAGCGGGCCGCGTCGAGCCACTCGATCGCCATTCGCTCGCCGTAGTGCGGGCTGGCGAGGAGCGTGTCCACGTATGTCTCGTAGGCAGCGGGCGACGTATCCGCGAGGAACGCATCGACGGCGGCTGGGGCCGGCGGCAGCCCCGTCAGGTCGAGGGCGAGCCTCCGGGCGAGCGTCACGCGGTCAGCCTCTGGGTTCGGCGTGAGCCCCTCCTGCTCGAGCCGCGCGAGAATGAACTGGTCGATCGGGTTCTTCGGCCAGGCGGTGGTTTTCACCTCCGGCACCGCCGGCCGCTCCACCCGTTCGAAGGCCCAGTGGTCGCGATACTCCGCTCCTTCGGCAATCCACCGTTTCAGGATGTCGGCCTCGGCCGGAGTGATCGGCTTGTTGAACCGGGGCGGCGGCATGACCACGTCAGGATCGGTGCTCGTGATCCGGGCGATGATCTCGCTCTTCGCCGGATCGCCGGGAACGACCGCCGTCATGCCACTGTCGAGCGCGGCGATGGCGGCGTCACGGAGATCGAGCCGCAGGCCGGCCTGCCGGTCTTCGTGGTCAGGGCCGTGGCAGGAAAAACAACGGTCCGAGAGGATCGGACGAACGTCGCGGTTGAAGTCGAGCGTCGTCTCGGCGGCGTGTGCCGGAAAAGGCAGCCAGGCAGCCGTGCACAGCGTGCAAGCGGCCAGCAGAGGGCCGGTGAACCAACTGCGGCAGGCGGTGCATCCCATCGGTGTCCTCACCAGTGGTGTGGGAAACACCCGCGTCGCCGTTCGGCGGCCGCCCGGAGCCCGGGCAGCTGGCCGTCAAACGCGGACCTGTGGCTGGTCGATCGGCGGGACATCCATAAATCTACCGCCAATTCGCCGCCCGGCAAAAGCCTGTGTTTGCCCGCATCCGTCCGCGGTGTCCCCGGGCTTCTAGAGAAGCCAGGAAGCCCGGAGCGGAAGCGACGGAGCCAGCGCGACGGCACTGCTCACAACTCACGAGACGACGATGGGCGCACCGCCTTGTGCGGCGCTTGTGTCGGCGGCGAAGATCACGGCAAACGTGCGGGCAGCTTCGCGGAAGCTCGTGAGCGGCATCGCCTCGCCCCGGTCGAGGGCGTCGAAGAACGCCTGAAACTGTGCCTGGTAGGGGTGGTCGCTCACGTCGCCGGAGTCGAGCATCTTCATCGAGAGCTTGCTCCAGTGCCCCTTGTCGGCCTTGAGCTTCATCGAGTGAAAGCGGTCGTCGAGCAGGCTCCCCTCGCTGCCGACGAGGTGCGTGTGGAAGTAGTAGGGCTGGAGGCAGTCGACGATCGCAGCCGTCTTGCCCACGGCACCGTTCTTGAACCGCAGGAGCGTGACGCTCGACGTGTCATATTCGTACGGGGTGAAAAACTCGCTGGCCGACTTGGTGCTGATGCTCGACACGCTCTCGACCTCGTCTGCCATGAGCATGAGCAGCGCGTCGAGGGCATGGCAGCCAGCTGTGAGCAGGGCGCTGCCCCCCTCCTTCTTGCCGGTGTTCCACCGGTATTGGCCATACCAGGGGCCGATGCCGTGGTAATAGTCGACCTCGCCGTAGTGCAGCCGGCCGAGCAGCCCCTCGTCGAGCAGCGCCTTCGTCACCTGAAACTGGTTGGAGAACCGGCACTCGAAGCAGACGCAGCCCTGCACGCCGTTGGCCTCGGCCGCAGCGAGGATGTCGCTGACTTCCTCCGGCGAGTTGGCCATCGGCTTCTCGAGGATCACGTGCTTCTTCGCCTTCGCCGCCGCGACAGCCTGGTCGCGGTGCAGACTCGGCAGGCCCGTGATGTCGACGACGTCGATCCCGGGATCAGCCAGCATGTCGTCGAGCCGCTGATAGACGCGGATCGGGCAGCCATGCTTCGCGGAGAGTTCCGCCGCATCGAGCGGCCGCGACGAAGAGACGGCCACGACGCGGCCCTGCCGCGTGGCGTTGATGGCGGCCAGGTGGGCCGTCGCCGCCCAGCCGTAACCCACGATGCCGACGTTCAAGGTCTTCATTTCCGGGACTCCGTCTTGTGCAACACGAATCCTTCGATCGCCTCGTATTCAGGCAGGCCGAGCTTGTCATAGAGCCGGGCCGTGTCGCGATTGCGATCCTCGGCCCGCTGCCAAAACTCCCGCGGGTCGCTCGGCCCCGGGAAGAGGGCCCGATCCTTCTGGCTCTCGTGCTTGAAGATCGCCATCCGCTTCCGCTCGACCTCGTCGGGCGAGAGCGGCACCGCCATCTCGATCTCGTGCGGCTCCCACTCCTGCCAGGCGCCGCGGTAGAGCCACAGCTCGCACTGCTTCGCCCACTCCCGATCCTTCACCTGCTCGAGCGCCTGCGTGACGGCGGAGAGGCAGACGCGATGCGTGCCGTGCGGGTCGGAGAGGTCGCCGGCGGCATAGACCTGGTGCGGCTTCACCCGCTCGAGCAGGTCGACCGTGATGGCGATGTCCCGCGGACCGATCGGCAGCTTGCGAACCTTGCCTGTCTCGTAGAACGGCAGGTCGAGAAAGTGGATGTGCTCCGGCTTCACGCCCGAGTAGCGGGCCCCGGCTCGGGCCTCGGTGCGGCGGATCAGGCCTTTGACGAGCTGCAGTTCCGCCAGATCGACGGCACCGGCGGGCTTCGTCTTCAAGAACGTGCGGACCTTGTCCGCCACCTCCTCCGCCTTCGCCCCGACGCCGAACGCCCGGCAGAACTCCTCCACGAAGTCGACGTGGCGGTCGGCCGACTCGTCCCACACGGCGATGTTACCGCTCGTCTGGTAGGCCACGTGCACCTCGTGCCCCTGCTCGCAGAGCCGGATGAACGTGCCCCCCATGCTGATCACGTCGTCGTCGGGGTGCGGACTGAACACGATCACACGCTTGGGGAACTCGGTCGCCTTGCGGACCTCGGCCGCCTGGTCGAGCCCGCGGATCCGCCGCGGCGATCCCGGCTTGCCGGCCGGCCAGCCGGTGATCGTGTCCTGCATCG
The DNA here is from genome assembly GCA_945890755.1 of Candidatus Kuenenia stuttgartensis. Lineage (GTDB taxonomy): Bacteria > Planctomycetota > Planctomycetia > Pirellulales > UBA1268 > QWPN01. The sequence goes on along the minus strand of CAMDDA010000008.1, from coordinate 24,321 downwards.
CCCGAAACACCTCGATATTGATGTCGTAGGCCCGGCCGCGGTTGGAAAGCAGGTCCTGGAGGCCATGTTCGTTGTAATCCTCGTCGGTGAGCTTGAGGATCGGTTTGCCGAGCGTGATCGCGAGCCAGATCACGGCCTTTCGCGTGAGCGACTCGGTCCACTCGAGCCCCATCGTGTCGAGCGGCCCCACCAGCCACGGCGACTCGAACCGCGTGAGCCGCGCAGCGGCGGCCCGGTCGAGGACGAACCGGGCGTCGGCATGCTGCTGCAAGGCGCTTGCCGTCACGTGGCTGCACGGCGGCTCCTCGACCGCCTTCCTCACGATCGGCGCCTTGTGCTCGCCGAACGCCAGGAGCACCACCCTCCGGGCATCGAGGATCGAGCCCACGCCCATCGTGATCGCCTGCCGCGGCACGTTCCACTCGCCGAAGAAGTCGCTGGCGGCGTCGGACCGCGTCACGCTGTCGAGCGTGATGAGCCGCGTGCGGCTGTCGAGCGGGCTGCCCGGCTCGTTGAAGCCGATGTGGCCCGTGCGGCCGATACCGAGCACCTGCAGGTCGATCCCGCCCGCCTCGCGGATCTGCTCCTCATACCGGCCGCAGGCGCGGGCCACGTCGCCGCGGGCCAGCGTGCCGTCGGGGATGTGGATCGCCGCAGCCGGGATGTCGACATGGTCGAAGAGGTGCTCCCGCATGAAGCGGTGGTAGCTCTGCAGCGCGTCGGGCTGCATCGGCCAGTATTCGTCGAGGTTGAACGTGACGACCGTCTTGAACGACACGCCCTCCTCGCGGTGCAGGCGGATCAGCTCGTCGTAGACGCCCACGGGCGTGCTCCCCGTGGCGAGGCCGAGCACGGTCTTGAGGCCGGCTCGGGCCCGCTCCGTGACGAGATCGGCGATCTCCCGCGCCACAGACCGGCTGGCGTCGCCCGGCTGGTCGTAGACGGTGACGGGGATCCGTTCGACCGTGTGCACGTGCGGAAGCGGGCCGCGATAGATCGGTGGCGTGGCGGTGCCGGAGGCGACGTTCATCAGATGCTCCTATCTATGATCCTGAATCTGTCGGCGGAGCCGGCGGCTACACGAGCTTCGTCCGGCCGGGAATGGCGTGCGTCGGGGCGGGCAAGTCACCGTCCCAGGCGAGAGCCTTGGGAAAGAGGTCGAGCTGCGACTCCTCGGTCACAAAATCCCACGTGACCCGCTGCCCGGAGTAGGCCGCGAGCCGGCCCATCACCGCCACGAGCGAGCTGTCGGCGGTCTGCTTCAGCTCCACGATCGGCGTGCTGGCGCGGATCGAATCGACGAGGTCCTTGTGCTCCTGCTGATACGCGGCCCCGATGTTGCCGGACGTCTGCCAGACCACCTTCCCGTCGCGGTCGAGAATCTTCGAGCCCGCGTTCATGGCGCCGATGTGGCACGTGCCCTGCGAGCCATACACGACGTTGCTGTTGTCGGCCGCGGAACCTGGAATCTGCCGGCACATGAGCGACACGGTGCGATTGCCCGGATACTCATAGTCGATGCTCATCGAGTCCCATAGCTCGCTGTCGGCGGGCCGGGTGAACCGTCCGCCGGAGCCGTAGGCCGAGAGCGGGTTGTCGCCCATCAGCCAATTGATCGCGTCGATGTTGTGGACGGCCTGCTCGCAGATCTGGTCGCCGCTCAGCCAGATGAAGTGCATCCAATTGTTGAGCTGGAATTGGGCGTCGCTCATCTCGGGCTGACGACCGCGGTACCAGATCCCGCCGGTGCAATACCGGCTCGTCGCGTGAATCACGTCGCCGATCTCGCCCTTGCGGATCCGCTCGATGGCCTCGATGTAGCTCGGCTGTCGGCGGTACTGCGTGCCGGTGACGATGGCGGTGCGCTGGGCCACCGCCTTGTCGTGGGCTTGGAGGCAGATGCGGTAGCCCGCCGGGTCGACGCACGCCGGCTTCTCCGCGAAGACGTGTTTGCCCGCCTCCACCGCCTCGAAGAGATACCGCGGCCGAAAGCCGGGCGACGTGGTGAGCAGCACGATGTCGACGGTCGGATCGTCGAGGATCCGCTTGTAGCCGTCGAGGCCACCGTGCATCTTCGTGTCGTCGATCGCCACCTTGTCGCCGTGGGACGCGAGGCTCTTGCGCAGGGACGCACACTTGGCCGGATAGAGGTCGGCCGCCGCGACGATCTTCACGCCCTGGTTGATCGACAGGGAGTCGTTGACGGCGCCACTGCCCCGGCCGCCGCAGCCCACGATGCCGAGTCGCAGCTCGCGCACCTCCTCCGCGGCGGCAACCGACGAGTGCACCATCAGGCCGGAGGCGAGCGACGCGGCCGCGCCCGTCCCGAGAAAGCCACGGCGGCTCGATGTCTGATCCATGATTATTGTCTCCTCATACAAGCCCTAAGCGCAAGCGACGGGATCCGCACGACGTCTGTCCTCACTCCTCCACGAATCATTCATCATTCGAGCAAGGCCGTCTTCATCTGATCGAGCACGGTTTTCAAGCGGGCCACGTCGCCTCCGCCCACCTCGGCGGAGACCCAGCCCTTGAAGCCGATGTCGGCGAGCGCGGCACGCACGGCCGCCCAGTCGATGTCGCCGGCGGTGATATCGACGAAGCCCTTCCACTTGCCCTCGGCGTCGGCCTTGGTGTTGGAATAGCCCTTGATGTCGAGCTTGACGATCCGCGGCCCGAGCTCACGAATCCAAGCGGCCACGTCTCCATAGCGGGCGTGGTTGCCGAGGTCGAAGAACGCGCCGACCCATGGGCTCTCGAAGCTGTCGATATAGTCGGCGAACGGCGTGACCGACTGCGTCCGCGGCCCGTCGTCCTGATAGAAGAGGCCGTTCCACACGTTCTCGAACAGGATCCGCTGGCCGAGCGTGGCCGCCAGCGGGATCGCCTTCCGAATCTCCTCCCGAGCACGAGCCGGCCCCTCCGGCCCGTCGGCCGCCTTGCCGACGACGATGAGCACGCCGCTTCCGCCGGCCGCGTGCGAGACGCGGATGCAGTGCATCAGGTTGGCCAGCCCCTGGGCCCGCACTGCGTCGTCGGGGCTCGTGAGCGTCTTGCCCCAATGGGCGTGGTTGATCGCGTTGTGAATGAAGACACCCGTCCGGTCAGCCGCCTCCCGCAACTGCTCGGGCGTTACCGATGCCGCATCGTCGAAGTCGACGCCGTCCATCCCGGCCTCACGGGCAGAGGCAAGCCGCTCGTCGAGGCTCCCCCCCTTCGTCATCGTGTATTTGCACGAGAACAGAAGCCCCTGCTTGGGCTCCGGTTCGCGCGCGATGGATGAGGTGGCTCGCTTTGTCACGGCGTCATCCGCGCAAGCCGCGGTGGCGGCGACGGTGGCAGCAGCCGATGCAAACAGTTCGCGGCGCTTGACGCGCATGATGACTCCTGCGAGCGGATAAACGCATCTTCCCCCGCGCGGATTCCGGCCGGAATGCCCAAACGTCCAAATTCATATCTATTTGTACTAGACGCAGACGGATTGAGACTGCTGCCGGCTGGCACGATAAGCCAATTTTGTTATTGTTTTCTCGTTCTTTGTCGCGATCCGACCGCTGTCCGCCCGGCAAGCCATGCGTAAAAGTGCCAAGGAATACTACCGGTATCTCGCCGTGAACCCGCGGGACCACGCCTGGGGGCTCTGCGTCACGGGCGCCGGCTACCAACCGGCGGCCCCGGGTTCGGCCGGCGTGCCCCGACGACGACATCCGCCGGGGCACTTTTATGCGTGGGACGCCGGCCGGGTGCTCAACGAGTATGCACTCGTCTACGTGACCCACGGCCAGGGCGAATTCGATTCACAGGCCACGGGCCTGCGATCACTCGAGGCCGGCGACGCCCTGATCCTGTTTCCCGGCGTGTGGCACCGGTATCGGCCGCTCAAGGACACGGGCTGGGGCAGCTACTGGATTCACTTCGAAGGGGAGACGGCCGATCGACTGCGAGCCACCGGTGCAATCCAGCCTCAGCAGGCCGTGCTCCGCGTCGGCCTCGACGAAACCATCCTCCAGGCCTTCACGACCGTGCTCGACGCCCTGCATGCCGAGTCCACCGGCTTCGCCCAGATCGCCGCGGCCCGCACGATGGAGATCCTGGCTCGGATCGTCGGTGCGGCCGCGACCGAGCGACCTGTGCCGCGGCTCCAGGCGATCGTCCGTCGTGCCCGGCTGATGCTGGAGGAGGATCCGGGCGGCCTGCCGCACGTCGAAGAAATGATTCGCACGTTCGACGTGAGCCGCACGCACTTCTTCCGCGTGTTCAAGGAGCAGACGGGGCAGAGCCCCTACAAGTATCACCTCCAGCTCACGATCCGCCGCGCTGCCGAGATGCTCCGCGACTCGCCGATGTCGGTGAAGCAGATCGCGGCGACGCTCGGCTTCCGTAATCCCTACCACTTTTCGAAGCTGTTCAAGCTGAAGGCGGGCTCGTCGCCCCGCGACTACCGCCAACACTGGCGGGCAATGTCGGCCCACGAAGCCGTGACGACCACCTGAACGACCCCCGTGCCCCTGTCCTTGATTCCGCCATCTCGGAGCGCCCCCATGCAGATGACCCGTCGTGTTTTCGCCGCCTGTGCCCTGACCGTCGCTTCCTGCCAGGCCACGGCCCGCGCCGAAGACGCGTCGCCCGCCCCCGAGGGCTTCACGTCGCTCTTCAACGGCACCGATCTCGCCGGCTGGGCCGGGGCGGTGGACAACTACGAGGTCCGCGACGGCGCGATCGTCTGCAAGCCCGGCAAGGGGGGCACGCTCCATACGAAAGAGGCCTACGGCGACTTCGTCGTGCGGTTCGAGTTCCTCCTGCCTCCCGGGGGCAACAACGGCCTGGCGATCCGCTACCCGGGCAGCGGCGACGCGGCCTACACGGGGATGTGTGAGCTGCAGGTGCTCGACAGCGAGCATCCGAAGTATGCGAAGCTCGATTCCCGGCAGTATCACGGCTCCGCCTACGGCATGGCCGCCGCCCGCCGCGGCCACCTGCGGCCCACGGGCGAGTGGAACGAACAGCAGGTGACGGTGAAGGGCTCGCGGATCACGGTCGAACTCAACGGCACGACGATCCTCGAAACCGACCTGAAAGACGCGACCGAGTTCCTCGACGGCAAAGCTCACCCCGGCAAGGATCTGCAGGAGGGCTTCTTCGGGTTCGCCGGCCACGGCGACCCGGTGATGTTCCGCCGCATCGCGATCAAGCGACTGTAGGGCGATGTGCAGACTGCCAGTCTGCACCTACAAGCCGATCGTGCGCAGCCTGTAGCCGCAGATTGGTAATCTGCGGAATGCGTTTTTAGTACGATGCAGTGGCGAGGGGCCGACACCAGTTATGCAGAACCGTAGGCGTCCTTGCGATGCCGAATGACTCGAATCTCGATGACTGCCGCCGTGTCGTCGACGGCATAGATGATCCGGTAATCACCGACTCGCACTCGCCACAGGTCATCAGCGCCCCGCAGCTTTTTGCAGCCAGCTGGTCGAGGCTGGTCGGCGAGCGAGTCGATCTTCGTCGCAACGCGTTCGATGATGTTGCCCGGGAGCGATTCGAGTTCCTTCGTAGCGGACCGTCCGATCCGCACCTCATGCACGGCGACGCCCCTTCTTGAGGCGGCCGGCCTTCTCCAGTCGGGCCCGAACCGTCGTCCAGCTCTCAGCTGACTCACGCTCGCGCGATCTTGCCGTGGCAACATCGAGGATGTCTTCCCACAGTCCGCGTCCTTGCCGAAGATCGATCATCACGGCAGTCTTCTCGCCGCGCTCGTCGAAGAGAAACTTCACGCCGCGAATCATGCCCTGGCCTCCGAACGGGAAGACGTCACATCTGCGTCCTGAGATGGTACCTGATCCCGGCCCGAGTTGCTCATCGGCACGCCGCACGAAAGCACGCGGCGTGTGCCTGTCACGCCGTGACGGGCACAGCCCGTTGCGGAGCGACGGGCCTACAGTGAGCTCGCGTTCAGCCCCGCGGCTCTTTCGCCGACCGCTCCATGATCTCGCGGCGGCTCGACACGTGGAGCTTCTCGTAGATCCGCTGCACGTAGGTGCCCACGGTGCTCGTCGAGATGCCCAGCTCCTTCGACACATCCTTGTACGAGTAGCCCTTCACGAGCAGCTCCAGCACCTGCTGTTCCCGCGGGGCGAGCGCGTCAGGGTCACCGTCAGGCAACGGCGCCGTGGCGGCCACCGCCGCCGCCGCCCCGCGCCGCCCGGCAGGCTTGGGGCTCGCCTGCTCGGGGCTTCGCCGGCGGAACGTCTGGATCACCTTCCGGGCGATGACGGGGCTCATCGGCACGCCGCCCCCGCGCACCTCGCGAATCGCCGCCAGCAACTGCTCCTTCATCACGGGCTTCACGAGGTAGCCATGGGCTCCCGCGGCCAGCGCGTCGAACGTCGTCTCGGGATCCTGATAGACCGTCACCATCAGGATCTGCGTGTCGGGCAGCTGCGGCGAGAGGGCCGCCACGCACTCCACTCCGCTCGAGTCGGGCAGGTTGACGTCCATCACGATCACGTCGGGCGCGAGCGGCGGAATCCGCTCGACCGCCTGGGCCCCAGTCGCAAACACCCCCACGCACTCGCAATCGGCCGCGGAGTCGAGGATGTCGGTGAACGTGCGGCGCAGCCGTGAGTCGTCTTCGACCACGGCCACACGGATTCGGGGGTTCGGCATACGGGGAACGGCTCCAGTCCGGCCGGCCAGCGGCCTCCGGCTCCCCCGTTGTGTACCCGCTTTGCGAATCACGTCCGTGCCTGTGGATAAAAAGATGACAACCGGTGGCAGGCCCCGGTGGGCCCGTGCATTCCGATGGTTCTCGGCCCCTTCCTCCCCCACTCTAAACTACCGAGAGTCGAATCGCGACTCGCCGGGTGCGATGGCATGCTGAATGTGGCTCGGCGTGAGGTCAACGCTGCGCCGCCGCTGCTCCCCGAGGCACTCAGCTGCCCGGTGCTTCGTGCGAAATCCTCAGGTTGAGCAGGTGAGCGAGGGCTTCGCGGATCACAGCACTTCTGTTCGGAAGCGAGTGGCTCGCTGCATACGCGTCGATCGCCTCGACAACCGGCTTTTCATCGGCAGAAAACACGGTGCCGACGGCAACTCGATTGTCACATTCCGCTACTGCCTGTCGTGCCCACTCCTTGATCTCGGGTAGTTCTTCCTCAATAGCACGCCGCACAGTGGCATGCCGCTGTGCTTCCTCAGCCGTAGCGGGACGAACAATACGCCTACCCATTTCACGCGGAAGCGGATTCACTGGCTCGCTCATTCCTCGACCTCGAAAGCTGTGATGGGGTAGACAGTGATCGGATCGATGTGCTCATAGACGACAGCGATCGCCCTTCCGTACGAAGACAACCCGACCGCTATTGGCCTCCCAGTCGTACGACTCCGTTGAAGCCTGATCGGACTGCATACAACGGATTCTACATCGGCGACGTCGATGCCGTGCTCTGCAATGTGCGCTGCGTTCCCATCGACACCTGAGTTCCACACAAAATCGTACCACGGCATACATGCCTCGCAGATCGAATCCGCTGCCACTGGTTGCCCGCAACACCCGCACGGCCATGAAGAGTGTACGCAAGTACACTCTTTTAGCAAGTGACAGCCCCATCACGCCAGCGGGGCGGTGATTTCCACACGGGTGCCGCTGCCGGGGCGACTGGTGAGCGTGAGCGTGCCACTGATGTCGTCGGCACGGCGGCGCATGTTGGCGAGGCCGGAGTGGCGGCCGTCGTCGGCGGGCTCGTTCGGATCGAAGCCGCGGCCATCGTCCTCGACGGTGATCGTCACGCGACCGCCATCCAGCCGTCCGTCGAGGCGTACGCCGAGCCGCACAAACTTCGCCTGGGCGTGCTTCACGGCGTTGTTCACTGCCTCGCGGACGATCAAAAACAGGTTGTGCCGCACGCGACCGGAGAGCGGCGTCACCGGCACTTCGTCGGGCACGTCGAGCCGGATGCCGAGGCCGGCCGCACGCACGAACTGGTCGGCCGACTGGGTGAGGTAGCCGACGAACCGGTCGAGCGTGTCGTTCTTCGGATTCACCGCCCACACGATCGCGTCAACAGATCGAATGAGTTCGACCGCCGACTGGCAGACGCGATCGGCCCGGCCGGTGATCTCCGCGTCGTGCAGCTGTTCGACGTCGCGCCGCAGCCAGTCGGTCTGCACGGCGATCTCGGTGAGCCCGGCGCCGACGTCGTCGTGGAGATCGCGGGCGATCCGCGCCCGCTCCTGCTCGAGCTGTCGCTCCCGCTCCATCTCGGCGAGCCGCCGCTTGATCCGTCGCACGCTCGCCGCCCGGCCCGCCGCGACAGCCCCCGCGACACCGATCACGGCCGTCCCGGCCCAGACGTCGCGACGCAGATACCACGGCACATAGATCTCGACAGGCAGCACGGCCTCGATCCCGGAAGGCTCGCCATTGGGATAGAAGGCCCCGACGCGAAAAAAATACGTGCCCGGCTTCAGGTTCTCGTATGCGGCAGTCCCCTTGCCACCCACACCAAGGCTCCACGCGGCGGACCACGACACGGTCACTCGGTCGCCGGGCTGGATGTCCAGCGGCGGTGCCTGGTACCACCCACCGTAGAGTTCGGGATCATCGTCTACGATGACGAGAATCGGGTGCGGTGTCGGGCTCGGCCGCATCCGCATCTGACTCATGACCACGCGGTTGCCTGACTGCTCCCATCGTGCCGGTGTCGCCATGGGCCCGAACGGCCGGCCACCGAGATCGACAGGCAAGGCATGCCTGCTGATCGAGGACTCCCCCTGCCGCTGGATCACCACCTCGACCTCATCGATCGCGATCACCCCCACGCTCGTGTGAGACACGAAGTTAATCCGCATTGTCTTGGTCAACGGGGGAACCGTGGCCGTCAGCCGTTTCCGGACGAACGCCGAGTCTTCCGCAGCCCGGTTCCAGCCCGGACTCTCCCCTTCGAGCAGCAGGATCTCGTTGGCGATAGCTCCCCTTTCCTCGTCTTCGAACCGCAGATCGAACCGTGCGGAAGCGGGTGGGTCTCTCCAAGCGGCATCCGCGCCCTCGAGCCGGTAGCGAAGCCGGGCGGCCTGGGGCGGCGGCGGAGCGGGCGGGGACCACAACGGCGCATCGTTGGCCAGCCGACCGGCTGCCGCGTCGGCGGTGAACCGAAACCTGATTTCGCGTGCCGTCGAAGGAATGCGAATCGGTGGGTGCCCGGTCGTTTTCACCGGTGAGCTGACCGCTGCGTCATTTCGCACGCGGCCATCGACGACGACCTCGCTGATATCGACACCGCCCGCGGTGGCCGCATGCACCGTGGCCAAAGCCGCTAGGGCAGCCAACATGACACGGCCGGTTGTGTTCATGACCTCGGGCCTCGGAAGCACTTCCTCGGCAGCGGCCTGCCGAGGAAGCTGAAATGTGATCACACAATATGGCCGAGGGAGGCGCTCGGAGGGAGAACTCTCGCCCGGAAACATGGTACATGAACGCTGATTTGCCATCTCTATCCATATACGGCGTAAACGGCCACACAAAAGCAGCTGTCGCCAGAGCCACGGCCAGCAGTGTCCACAGACCGCCACAGCAAGATCACAATCCGGCAGCAGACGTTGCGCAAAAAAAGATCACGATGCTTCAGAAGCCATCCACGCCGAACGCGGTCCGCTGCCTCCCCTCGTTCCCAGTGTTACCGAACATCGAGGCCGTAGTGAACGGGCCGCGGGCCAGTGGCAGGAACGACGAGATCGGGCGGAGTAAAGTCACTCGGAGCGAGACTCGACGGGCGAGAGTCGTGCGCCGTGCTCGGGGCAGCGGAGCAGTCCAGCCGCACCTCGTAGCTACCTGGCCGCAGGCCGTCACCGGGCGTGAACGTGCCGGCCCGGAACAGACCGTCTTGGAGAAAAAGTGCCGTGCCCGGCAGCGAGCCCACGCGGTCGTGCCGCTCGTTGACCGACATCTCCCGCGGCACGAAATAGAGATAGCCGCAGGCGGGGGGCTCCTTCCCGGAAAACGTCACGCGACCCTCGACCGGTACGAGGCCCTTCGCCCCGCCGCAGCCAGTGGCCGCTGCAAGCACGGCTGCCGCGAAGAGCGGCCAGGACCGCAGTTGGTTCTTGAAGCTGTTCATTTGAGTACGGGCTGAGCGACGTCGCGGCTGCCCAGTTTCCTCGTGCCGAGGGACCAGAGCACCGGAAAAGAGATCTCCTCGGATAGAAGCGCCACGGAACCGTCGGCGAGCACCACCATCGCGCCCCCTGGATGACGGCTCTTGATGCCGTTGACACGATGCTCCGCAGCAGCACCTGCGGGCGAATCGTGCTGCCCGTCGGGTACGATCTCCTGCGGAGAAGCGAAGAGGTTGATCGGTGTGCTCAAGAGCACCGTTGCGAAGCTGGGCACATAGACGCCGTTGTGGGCAGTCTCGTAAGGAAGTGTTTCGCCGAGCAGGACGGTGTTCGACAAGCCGTCTCGCACATCGTCGAAGCTGATTGGCACCGGATGGTTCGCGAAGAAGCCCTGCGTGTAGCCATCGAGACCGAGGTGGTTGGCCACGCCGGGCGTGCCGTTGCAGCAGGGGTTCGTCCGCGATGGTGTTGGCGACGAACCCCATGCTGCGTTCGTTGGGCAGAGCGGGCAACTGCCTCGCACATGGTGCGGGCCCATGGATCCCGCGTACCAGAGACCGTGGCCTTCGCTCGTGCCGGTCCCGCCGCTGCAACGATTTCGAAACAGTGGCTTCGCCGACCACACATCGCTCGGGCAGATGAAGATCGGCAGAACCGTGCGGGCAAGCAGGGCATTCGAGACCGGCTTCGTGGCTGATGTCGTCGTGTCGCCCACTTTCTTGGTGAAGTCGAAGGCGTCGAAGAGAATCCCCTGCTCGAGCCATGGGAGCAGTTCGACGCACCACGTGTCTGGCCGGCCAAGTGTCCAGGCGGTCGCACTGTATCGCTTGGTCGTCGCGTCGAACACGTGCGGGTGGTTCAGGTTCCGGTTGCAGATCGACCGCGGGAGGGCGCCGTGCGAGGTGTGATAGGCGTGGATCGCAAGCGCCACCTGCTTCACGTTCGCGCCGCACCGCATCCGCCGCGCCGCCTCACGGGCCGACTGCACGGCGGGCACGGTGAGCGCCAGCAGGAGGCCGATGATGGCGATCACGACCAGGAGCTCGACGAGCGTCAGCCCGCGACGGCGGAAACAGCAAGCTCGGAGCGGAAGCGACGAGAACATGGGTGCCGGATCCCCCGGCTGCCGCCGGGGGCTTCCTTTACCTGCGGCGACGGATGAGCCAGCCGGCCAGGCCAATGCCGATACCCGCCAGGGCAATTGCACCCGGCTCGGGCACGACGACGAGTTGGACCTCGCTGCCCGCGATCTGCAGCGAACTGCTGAGGCCGTTGATCACGCCGCTCGTCACCGAGCCGAGCGAGCCCGTGATTGTTGCCGCAGAAAAGAGCGTGTAGGTGCCCTGTCCGAATCCTGCGAGCGGCGTAAAGGCGAAGTCAGAGAACTCGAGCAATCCCGAACCGATGGCGAGCGTGCCAGAGGCAACCGTGACCAGATCGCTCGCTCCGATGCCATCCAGTTCGAAAACCAGCCGGCCCGACTCCGTGTCGATGGCCTGTGTCAGGTCGAACGTGCCGGCACCCGTGAAGACAAGCGTCCCGGGTGAGTTGCCGGGCACGAGGAAGCCGGAGAGAGCGGCACCCGGGCCGGCCGTAGGTAGCGCGATCATGCCAGTGCCGCTCACGGTCTGGTTGGAGCCGAAGACATATCCCGAGGTCTGGCTCGTTAGGTCGAGCGTGCCATTCACGACGAAGCCGCTCGAAGCGGATGCCGACCCGATAAGTGCCGCCGTTCCGGCGGAGATCGTGGTGAGTCCTGAGTGAATGTTCGTGGCCCTCAGGTTGACAACACCGCCGGTAACCGTGATGTCGCCCGTGCCCTGGAGCGTCGCGTAGACGTCGAGCGTCCGGGCTGTAAGCGAGGCAAGATCGATGCCGGAGAGCGTCGCGGCGGTGCCGGAGAGGTCCATCGCGAAGTTATTCGCCGCGGTAGCCGAGCCGATCACCGCGTTGGCGCTGTAGGGGCGGAGCGTGCCGCCGGAGAAGTTGAAGGTGGCAGAGCCAGGGCCGTTCGCTCCTGTCGTGCCTGCCCGGCCAAGCGTCATACCATTGACGGCCAGCTCACCTCCTTGGAGGTTGATCGTGGCCGAACCTTTGGCACTCGCGGAGTTCGCCGCATTCGCGGCCAGGAATATCGAGCCGGCGATGCCGAACGACCCCGAACCGTTGACGGTGAGCGTTCCATCGCCGCCCCGGTAGCCAAGGTTGGCATGGGCCAAGGGACTCGAAGCTGTGAGCTGCCCTCCGCTGATCGCGTAGGAGCCGGTCGAGTAGTCGCCGACAGAGAGGACGTCGGACACGCGGGCAAGCGTCACGGTCCCGCCCGACTGCGTAAACGTCGCTGCGGCGTTACGGCCTATGGAGATGAATCCTGCCGTCGTATTATTCAACTGCAGCGTACCCCCCTGAAGCAAATACGACGCCGAGCCCGAGTACACGGTTCCGCCGGCCCCGGAACTCAACACCAAATTGCCGGAACTGCCTCCGAGGCTCACGACTCCCCCCTCCTGGATCACCGCACCAAACGGCCTGTCGGCTACGCCTATCTGATGTACTCCTGTCGTCCTGGTACTTGTGAGGGTGGCGCCAGCTTGCACACGCAGCATCGCGGTGCCGGCCGCCGTTCCGATCGTCAACCCAGTCAAGCTTGGGAGTGCTGCTCCACTTGCCATGACGACCTCACCTTGTGCAAATAATGCTGCGCCCGCCACCGTCGACGAGCCGGAGAGCGTGAGCGTGCCGCCGCCGGTCGTACTCAGGTCGACCGCGCCAGATAGGCTCGAAGCAATTTGGGCAGCCACACCGCTAGCCGTCGTAATCACTGGCGACGAGCCGAGCGCGATCGTACCGCCGGAGAGAAGATAACTGCCGGAACCAGGCTGATTGAACGTGATGCTTTTCGTCGAGACCGACTCTACCGTGACCGTGCCAGCCGCGCCACTGCCAACGCCAAAGACGGCGACGTCGGTCGTGAGATTCGGCCAGGCCGCCGCGGCCCCGGCACCAGTCGTGGTCCAGTTGGGGGCGGAGGTATTCCACGTGCCCGCGCCGTCAGTGAGTACGCTGCCCGATCCGCTCGTCGTCCAGGTATAGGTTGCAGCTGATGCCGCGGGAATTGTTGCAGCCGATATCAGCAGGGCCAGCCATGGTTGCCTGCTCGCCAGACGGGACCAGCGCGTCTTCGTTCGGCGACCAACGGCGAGCAGGGCAGATGCGAACACGATGATAACTCCCGTTGGCTGGAGGAGAGGATCCAAACCCCCTTCGCACTACCGGGTGATGATAAGCCGCCCTACCGCCGACAACACGTCGCTTTTTTGTCCACAGCACCTTTCGAGGCCGAAGTCGGCTACAAAACCCTAGAACTCCCGGTGCATTGCCTCGCGGACTATCTCGTCTGACCTCAAGCCGTAGGGCGGCCGGGTTCACAGGCTCGATCGTGCCTGAGAGCTTGGACATAATTCAGAAGTATGCAGCGAGCGACTGGCTGGCAGATTTAGTCCGCACAAGTACAGGAAGTCAGAATGAGTCGGACTCCCCGTTCTTTGCGCATGCGATCGTGTCCGGTCAGTCGCTGGATCTGCAGCGGTCTCCTCCGGTGCGTGATCGGACTTGCTCCCCTTGCCACTTTCCCGGCTCACGGCGTCGAAAAGCCTCCCGATTTCAATCGCGATATCCGGCCGATCCTGTCGAGGAACTGCTTCGCCTGCCACGGGCCCGACGAGCACGACCGCCGCGGCGGGCTGCGGCTCGATGACCACGACGCTGCGACGAGCGAGCTCGACAGCGGGGCCACCGCGATCGTGCCGGGCAAGCCGGGCGACAGCGAGGTCGTGGCGCGGATTCACGACACCGACCCCGACACGATCATGCCGCCGCCGGACACGAACCATGTGCTCACCGCGGAGCAGAAGCGGCTCTTGGAGCGCTGGATCGAGGCCGGAGCCCCGTATGCGCCGCACTGGGCGTACGTGGTGCCGCAGCCGCATGAGCCGCCGGCCGTCGCCGCGACCGATTGGCCGGCCAATTGGATCGACCGGTTTGTGCTCGCGCGCGTCGAAGCCGAAGGGCTCGCGCCCGCAGCCGACGCGGATCCCGTCACGCTCATCCGTCGAGTCACGTTCGACCTCACCGGCCTGCCGCCGACGCCTGCCGAGGTCGATGCGTTTGTCAACGACCCTCGGTCTGATAAGTACGTGTTACTGATAGACAGGCTGCTCGCCTCGCCGCGGCACGCTGAGCGGCTTGCGGCCTGGTGGCTCGACCTCGTGCGGTTCGCCGACACGGTGGGCTACCACGGCGATCAGACCTTCAACATCTCGCCCTACCGCGACTGGGTGATCAAGGCGTTCCTCGACAACCTGCCGTTCGATCGGTTCACGGTGCTGCAGCTTGCAGGCGATCTCGTCGGGCCAGAAGGCGGCGAGCATCCCGACGATCCCGTGCTCGCCAGCGCCTACAACCGCCTCTTGCAGACGACCCACGAAGGCGGTCTCCAGGTGAAGGAATATCGGGCGATCTATCAGGCCGACCGGATTCGCAACGTCTCGGGCGTGTGGATGGGGGCCACGGTTGGCTGTGCCCAGTGCCACGACCACAAGTACGACCCGTATACCAGCCGCGACTTCTACACGCTCGGCGCCTTCTTCGCCGACATCGACGACGAAAAGCACATGGGGAAGGCCGGCTTCGGCGGTGGCACGAACACGCTGCCGACGACGCGTGAACCCGAGCAGCCGATCATCAGCCCGTTCGACCGGTCCCGGGCCGCCGAACTCGACGCCCGTATCCACTCGCTGGAAACGCAGCTTCCGCCGCTCGTGCTGCCGCCGCGGGCCCAGCCGGCGGAGCCTGAGAGCGGGCAGACGGTCGCCAATCGGATTGAACTGAAAAAACTGTGGGCCGAGCGGAAGGCGTTGCCGCGGCGGCTCGTCGTCACAAAGACGCTGGCTGAGCCCCGCTCGGTGCGGATTCTGCCGCGCGGCAACTGGATGGACGAGTCGGGCACGGTGGTCGAGCCGGCGGTGCCGGCGTTTCGTGGACCAATCGCCCCGGCCTCGGGCAGCCGGGCCACGCGGGCCGATCTCGCCCGCTGGCTGGTCACACCGGCAGCCGACGGCGGCGCGGGCGAATACACCGCGAGGGTCACGGCCAACCGCCTGTGGGCGATCTTCTTCGGCGGCGGCCTCTGCCGCAGCGTTGGCGATCTCGGCGGCCAGGGTGAATTGCCAGATCATCCTGAATTGCTCGACCGGATGGCGCTCGAGTTTGTGCGCAGTGGCTGGGACATGCGGTCGCTCATTCGCACGATCGTCATGAGCCGGGCCTATCGCATGGCCTCGGATGCGGATGCCGACCTGCTCGCCCGCGACCCCGAAAATCGGCTGCTCGCCCGCCAGGGGCGGTGGCGGCTGCCAGCTGAGAACGTCCGCGACACAGCCCTGTTCACAAGCGGCCTCCTGGTCGAGCAGCTCGGCGGCGCGAGCGTGCGGCCCTACCAGCCGGCGGGCTACTACCGGCATCTGAATTTTCCGCAGCGGGACTACAAGGCCGATGCCGATGCCCGCCAGTGGCGGCGCGGTCTCTACGTGCACTGGCAGCGGATGTTCCTCCACCCGCAGCTGCTCGCGTTCGACGCCCCCAGCCGCGAGGAGTGCACGGCCGCCCGGATGCGGAGCAACACGCCGAAGGCCGCGCTTGTGCTCCTGAACGACCCTACGTTCGTCGAGGCTGCCCGCAGCCTCGCCACGCGGGCGCTGCGCGAGGGGGGCGCGACCGACGCCGACAGGATCACGTTCCTCTGGCGGCAGGCCGTCTCCCGGCCGCCTGACGCGGCCGAGCGCGACCTCGTCTCCGGCCTGCTCACCCGCCGCCGCGACGAATTCAAGCAGAACCCCAAGGCCGCCGCGGACCTCCTCGCTGTCGGCATCGCCCCCCGCGACACATCGCTCGCCCCCGCTGAACTCGCCGCCTGGACCGCGACCGCCCGCGCAGTCCTGAACCTCCACGAGACGATCGCCCGATATTGATCGAGGTGTCTGCATGCACGATCCGCTGTCGATTCACCGCCGCACGTTCCTGGCCCGGTCGGGGCTGTCGCTCGGCGGCGCCGCGCTCGGCAGCCTTCTGGCACGTGATGCCCTGGCAGCCGCAGCCTCCGGCCCCACGGCGCAGGCGAACGCGACGCGGTATCGCGGCGCGATCCATCCGCTCCATCTGCCGCCCAAGGCGAAGTCGGTGATCTTCCTCTGCCTCGCCGGAGGCCCGAGCCACCTGGAGACGTTCGACTACAAGCCCGTGCTCGCCGAACTCGACGGCAAGGAGATGCCGGAGAGCGTGACGGCTGGCCAGCCGATCGCGCAGCTGCAGGGCCAAAAGCTCATCTGCCTCGGACCGCGCACGTCATTCTCCAACCGCGGCGCCGCGGGCACGCCGGTGAGCGACTTCTTCCCGCGACTCGGCGAGCTCTCCCACAAATACGCCGTCGTCCGTTCGATGGTGACCGAGCAGATCAACCACGATCCCGCCCACACGTTCATGAACTGCGGCACGGCGCTCTCGGGCCGGCCGAGCATGGGGGCGTGGGTGACCTACGGCCTGGGCAGTGAGGCCGACGATCTGCCGGGCTTCGTGGTGATGACGAGCAAAATGGGCCGCAACCCGCAGCCGATCGCGGCGCGGCAGTGGCACTCCGGGTTTCTGCCGGGGCAGTTCCAGGGCGTGGAATTTGCCACGAGCGGCGCGCCGGTGCACTACGTGGCGAATCCGCCCGGCGTGTCGGCCTTCCACCAGCGCGACCTGATCGACACCGTCGCGGCGCTCGAGCATCACCGGCTCGGGCGGCTCGCCGACCCGGAGGTGGCTACGCGGATCGCGCAATACGAACTGGCGTTCCGGATGCAGTCGAGTGTGCCGACGCTCGCCGATCTCTCGGGCGAGACCGCCGAGACGCTTGCCCTCTACGGCGCCGAGCCGGGCAAGGCGACAGTCGGCACCAACTGCCTGATGGCCCGCCGCCTCGTGGAGCGGGGCGTGCGGTTCGTGCATCTCTACCACAGTGACTGGGACCACCACTCCGGCATCGACGGCTTCATGAAGGAGATCTGCCCGCCCACCGACCGGGCAGCGGCGGCTCTCCTCACCGACCTCGACCGCCGCGGCCTCCTCGACGAGACGCTCGTGGTGATCGGCGGCGAGTTTGGCCGCACGCCGATGGGCCAGGGCACAGGTGAGACGATCGGCCGCGACCACCACATCAAGGGCTTCAGCATGCTGCTGGCCGGCGGCGGCATCAAAGGGGGCATCGCGTACGGCGAGACCGACGACTTCGGCTACAACGCGATTCGCGACGTCGTCCACGTCCGCGACCTTCACGCCACGATGCTGCATCTGCTGGGCATCGACCACGCGCGGTTCACGGTCGAGTTCCAGGGGCTCGACTCGAAGCTCACGGGCGTCGAGCCGGCCAAGCCCGTGAAGGCCCTGCTGGCCTGAGGTGATGGAGACGAAGCAGTGCTTCAACGTGTGATCACGGTCGTGATTACTTCGGGGAGATATGCCCCGGAAAAAAGCTCCTCCGCGGAGCGGCCGGCGGGCCCGAAGCGGGATCACGGCCGGGTCATGAGCGGGCTGGCGGCGATCGCGTGAATCAGCGATCGCAGCCCAAACTGTGTCGGGGCGGCGGTGACGAGGATCGCCTCGATCTCGCGACGGTCGGCGTAGCTGATGTCGGCCCCCGTCGCGTAGCGGATCATGTGGGCGGTGAAGGCCCGGGCGAGCAACCGCGGCTCGGCGGCAATCACCCGCTTGAAATCGTCCGCGCCGGCGAAGGGCCGGCCATCGGCGAGCGTGCCCGAGGCGTCGACCGCGGGCCCGAGCTTGTAGCGGGCAAACCACAGACCCGCCGGCGGCTCGGGGGCCGGGTCGCCCGTGCCCGTCGAGCGATAGCGGTCGCGGTAGCCGCCCACCGGATCGAAGCATTCGAGCGCGAAACCGGGCGGATCGATCTTGGCATGACAGGCAGCGCAGCTTGAGTCGCTGCGGTGCTTTGCAAGCTGCTCGCGGATCGTCGTTGCGCCCCGCGTGTCGGGCTCGACGCCAGCGATCCCGGGCGGCGGCGGCGGGGCGGGATCATCGAAGAGCCGGTCCGAGATCCAGACGCCCCGCTTCACGGGTGAGGTGGTCGTGCCGTTAGCCGTGAGCTTGTGGATCGCCGCCTGCGTGAGCAGGCCGCCGCGATGAATGCCCACCGGAACGGACACTCGCCGCACCTCCACGCCGTCCACGCCGGGAATCCCGTAATGTTCGGCCAGCCGCTGCGTGAGCATCGTGAAGCCAGGATCGACGAGCGCGCGAGCGGGGAGATCGCGGGCGATGAGCTCGGCAAGAAAGGCCCGCGTCTCGGCGACCATGCCTTCGTGCAGCAGAAACGAATACTCGGGGTAGAGCTGCCGGTCGGGCGTCGTCTCGGCGATCCGTCGCAGTTCCAGCCACTGGTCTGCAAAGTCGCGGATGAAGCGAGCACTCCGCGGATCGTCGAGCAGGCGATCGACCTGAGCATGCAGCACGGCCGCCTCCGCCAGCGACCCGTCGCGGGCGGCAGCCAGGAGCGACGGGTCGGGCGGTGAGTTCCAGAGCCAGTAGGAAAGCCGCGACGCGAGCGTGAAGCGATCGCCAGGTGCTCCAGCCGGCGTGTCGGCCGGATGAAACAGAAACTCGGGTGACGTCAGAATCGCCACATACGCCCGCCGCATCGCGTCTTCGAAGCAGTCGCCCGCCGCCAGCCGGTTCTCGACGAGGGTGACGTAGGGCTCGATGTCGCCGGCCTCGATCGGCCGCCGGCAGGCCCGCGGCAAGAACTCGGCGAACAGCCGCCGCGCATCGGCTGCCGGCGAGATCGTCTGCACCGTCTCGAGCGGCGGGTTGCGGTCGTGGGGCGAAAGCTGCTGGTAGGCCGGCAGGTAAAGCGGAGTCTGCCGGATCGGCTTCCGGGCCGGCGGAATCGCGGTCGTGTCGGCTGGCCATTCCATGATCTCAAGATCGCCGAACAGCCGCCGATGACTCTCCGGAGGCCAGACGTCGTTGATCGGCCCCTCCACCTCGAACCAGTCGAGGGCCACGCCGGGACCGACGTGCTTCGCGGTGCGGCCGCCGATCTGGCGAATCTGCAGGCCACGCCACGGGATCGACACCGGGTCGAAGACGATTGACTCGTGGGCATCAAGCCAGGTGGTGATCTCCTGCTCGCGGGGCTTGAGCGATGCGGCGGTGAACGTGGCGAGCAGCCGGCCGCCCTCCTGCTGCTGGCCTTCCTCGTGAGCCCGGAGCACGGCCGCCTGCGAGCCCGACCCCGGCTCCACCAGGCCTTTGTTCCAGTGGAATCCCCATAGCGAAAGCCGCAGCCGATAGCGGCCGGGATAGATCGGCGCCACATTCATAGCCGCTTCGTAGCCGGCGATGTTCGGCACAAGCAGGCCGACGCTGCTCGTGCTCTCCGCGATCGAGTGGTCACGGAAGAGACGGTTTCGCTCTTCCAGATCGACATCCGCCTTGGGGTCACCGATGTACCACTCGACATCTTCAAAGCCGCCGCGGAGCGGCAGGGCGGGATCGGGCTCGAGGCCGGATAAGAGGACGAAGTTTCCCTCGACGAGATTGCCGCCAAACTTGAACAGGCCCGCCGGGTGGATGCGCCGCTTGAAGACCGGTGGCGGCGTGCTCCGCGTGGCGATCGCCGCGTCGAGCGCCCTCTCCACCGCCGCGGCGTAGGCGGCCAGATGGACGGGGGAGAGGTCGAGCCCCTCGGCGATCTTGTCGTAGCCGGCCACGCGGCCGTCTTCGGGCAACAGCGACTGGATGTCAAGGTGCTCGAGGACGAGCAGATCCTTGACCGTGTACTCGAACTCGCTGCGGGTCATACGCCGCATCCGGGCCCGTCCGGCCCGGGCGATCCGGGCCGCATCAGCTGCGTGGAGTTCCGCGTCGAGCCAGCGGGTCAGCTCCGCGATCTCCGCGGAAGTGGGTCGCTCCGACTCCGCGGGCGGCATCTCCCCGGCGGCGATCCGGTCGTGGATCCGCACAAACCGCCGAAGCGTCGCCGGATCGGCCAGCTCCCGCGAGAGCACGGCCAGATCGAGCCCGGCCTCCGGCTTCGGGCCCGAGTGGCAGGCGTAGCAGTGCCGCTCGAAGAAGGCCTCGAGCACCGCGGTGGCAGCGGCAGCAGGCCCGGCCGCAGCCCACGCGGCCGCGGCGGCGAGA
Source organism: Candidatus Kuenenia stuttgartensis (assembly GCA_945890755.1). GTDB lineage: Bacteria > Planctomycetota > Planctomycetia > Pirellulales > UBA1268 > QWPN01. The sequence goes on along the minus strand of CAMDDA010000008.1, from coordinate 3,954 downwards.
ATGATCGCTGGCAGCTTCATGCGTCGAGTCCGCGGAGGGAGCCCGTGCTCGAGGCGAACGAGTCGGCCTCGATCCCGAGCTGCTGCAGCATCGTCACGAACAGATTCGCGAGCGGCTCGTTGCGCTGCTCGTTGAAGGCAAGCCGGCCGGCATGACGATAGCCACCGCCGGCGAGCATGATCGGCAGGTTCTCATTGGAGTGGGAGTTGGCGTTGCCGAGGCAGCTGCCGTAGAGCACCTGCGTGCGGTCGAGCAGCGTTCCGCCCGCCTCGCCGGCGGCCCGCAATTGCGTGAGGAAGCCGGCGAATGCGGCCACCTGGGCCTCCTCGATCCGCTTGAGTTCGTCGATCTTCTCCGGCTCGTTGCCGTGGTGCGTGAGGCTGTGGGCCTCCGTCTTCACGCCCGGCACGTGGGGCACCACGGAGAACGTGCTCAGGGAGAGCGTGATCACCCGCGTCGAATCGGTTTCCAGGGCCAGCCGCACCAGATCGAACATCAGCTTTGATTTCTCGATCACGCGGCTCACGTCGGCGATGTCGCTCGGCTCGGGATAGTCGACCGCAGGCTTGGCACGGTGCTCCCACTCGACCGATCGTGCGAGCCGGTTTTCCAGTTCCCGCACGCTTGAGAAATATTGATCGAGCCGGGATCGATCCTCGGGGGCCACCCCCTGCTCCAGCCGGGCCTTTTTGTCGAGCACGAAGTCGAGCACGCTGCCGCCGGCCTGAATCCGCCGCAGCGTGTACGCCTGTTCCTCGGCGGTGCCCGCCACGAACAGGGCCCGATAGAGCCGCTGCGGGCTCGGCTCCGGCGGAATCGCCACGCCGGCTCGGGAGACCGAGATTCCGAGGCCGTACGGATCACCCTTGGCGACCGCAAGCGACAGAAAGGGAAACCGGGTCTCGAGGCCGATCCGCTCCGCGGCGAACTGATCGAGCGACAGTGAATTCCGAAACGTCGGCTGGCCGGGATGGGGCGCGCCGGTGAGGAAGCACTGGCCGGCGTGGTGATTGCCCCCGACGTCGGGGTGCGAGAGGCCGGAGAACACGGTGAACGCCCCGCGGTGTTCTGCGAGGAGGTCGAGATACGGGCTCGACGGCTCGGCCGCGACGGGGGCCGGAAAGAAAAACTGCGGCATCATCCCCAGCGGCACATGAATCGCCACCAGCCGGCGCGGGGGAGCCTCGGCTGTCGCCCGGGCCTGCCTGCCGAACACCGGCACCATCGCGTCAAGCAGCGGCAGGGCCAAGCCGGCACCGGCGGCCCTCAGGATCGACCGCCGCGAAAGGCGGCCCGGGGCGGGGTTCGTGATCGCCGTCTCACTGGAATACCGACCGGTTCCGCTGCGGAGCATGCTGTGGCCTCCATCTGAACAGCGTATCGTCGGGAGGCCTACGAGCGATCAGCATTCCCCGGTCATAAACTTGTCCACATGGCAGCCCGAACAGCATGACGTCTCACATGCCAGGGCACGCTGCCGTCGGTGCTACCGTCCACGACTCATCCCTTCTCATGATGCAATCCCCCACCACCGATCCATCGTTCATCTACCGCACACGGGATGCGATCGCGGCCACGGATGCCCTCGGCGTTGCGATCGTGCACCTCGATCTGTTCACGGCGCTGGCCCGCGATCCCGCAGACGTGGCGGGCATGTGCGAGCGGTTCAGCGTGCACCCCCGGCCGACGGACGTGCTCTGCTCGCTGCTTCTCGCCCAAGGACTGCTCACCCGCGACGTCGCCGGGCGGTTGACCCCGACCGCAACAGCCCGGGAGTTTCTGGTGGCTGGCTCGCCCTTCGATGCGCGGGCGTACTACGCGGCGATGGCCGACAAGCCAGGTGTGGCCGACTTTCTGAAAGTGCTACGGACAGGCCGACCGGCACACTGGCCCGGCGAGGGCTCCACGGCCGACTGGCACGTGTCGATGCTCGACCCGGCCTTTGCAGAAGCATTCACGGCGGCCATGGACTGCCGTGGTCGGGTGCTCGCGCCTGCGCTGGCCGCGGCTGTCGATTGCCACTCGTCGCGGCGGCTGCTCGACATCGGCGGCGGATCGGGCGTCTACACCATCGCCTTGGCCGAGCGATTTGCCAGTCTCATGGCGATGGTGTTGGAAGCCCCACCCGTCGATGCCATCGCCCGGCGGAGGATCGCCGCCGCCGGACTCGACGCCCGGGTCGAAGTGGCCGGTATCGACATGTTCACGCAGGCCTGGCCCACGGACCACGATCTCCATCTCTTCTCGAACGTCCTTCACGACTGGGACGAGCCCGAATGCCACACGCTACTGGCGAAGAGCGCGGCGGCTCTGCCCGCTGATGGCCGCATCGTCGTCCATGACATGCTGCTCGATGACGACAAGTCGGGGCCGTTGTGGGCCGCGGAATATTCGGTGCTCCTCTCGACCATCACACAGGGACGGCTCTATTCGGCGGCCGAGATCACCAACTGGCTCGCCGACCTCGGCTTCGGCATCATCGCCCGCAAACCGACCGCACTGGGCCGCAGCGTCCTCGTCTCAGGTCGGCAGCGCCCCAGCCGTTGAGCACGCGCAGCAGCGTGTCGCTCTTCGTGCGATCGACGTCATGCGCGGGTCGAGGCAGCGCGTAGACGCGTACGGCCCATCGGCCCATGATCGCCTACTGAATGCCGAGACGAAGGCCGGGCGGAAAAATGTCCACAGCTCGGCCGCCGGCGGCGATTGTGCGACAATCCCGGGTGTTCCCCCGTCCGATACCCTTTTCGAGGAGTTATCCGATGCGTGGATCGCTTTCTGCCAAGTCGGCTTGCGGCATGAACCTGATGGGCATCTACGGCGAGGGCCTCGGCGGCCAGACGCCCACGATCACGACCTGGATCAACGGCGTGAAGATCTCCGAATGGACGGAGACCGAGCCGCAGCATCCGCGTCAGGGAACTGTAAGGCATTTCTGGGCGAGCCCTTCGTTCTGGCGGCGATAAATCGCGACGCTCATTGCCGGGCTGCCAGGACTTCGTCGAGCCTCGACTCGACACCGAGCGGGCCGGCCCAGCGACGCAGGTAGGCTTCGTCGAGTTCACCCTGCGTGAAGAAGATGTCCTGGATATCCAGGAGATCCCGGGGCCGGCTGGCCACGAGCTTGAAGAGGATCAGGTCCTCTGCCGAGACGAGCTTCACGCTGCGGCCTTCAACTTCGGCGGATACCAGCCGTCCGATCACCTCCTGCTGAAACGGCGTCTCCACGATGAAGATGTCGGCGTCTATGGAGCGGCCGTCGAGATAAAGGCGAACCTTCACGAGCGGCATGCCGCCCACCGTATCCACCCAACCTTTTGCATACTGCTCCGGCACCGTGTACCCTCGCGATGCAATCATCGCAAAGAGCTCATCCATCCGTTCGCGAGGCACCGCGAGCGTGAAATCGACGTCGTAGGTCGGACGGGGAATCCCATGGGCCCTCACCGCAATCCCGCCCATGATGGCGTAGGGCAGCCCAAGTCGATCGAAGACATCTATCAGGTCGTGGATGACAGCCGTGAGATCGGTCATGGGGCGGCAGCACCGCGGGGCTTCAGGGCAGCAAGTGCGGCGAGTATCCGGGAGTTGCGCTCCTCATTTTCACGACGCAGCAGCTCGAACCGCCGATCGACGACATCGGACTTTCCCACGAGCAGATACGGCGTATTTTCGCGGATCATCTCGAACGTGAGCGCGAGCCGCTCCCCGGGCGTCATTCGGCGGTAGCGTTCGAGGGTTTCGGGACTGAGCATGCCGTCATCATACCCCGAGACCCAGGCCGAAACCGCTTGTCGCAGCGACAGGCGGCCTGCCGCGGCGAAACATCGTCAGCCGTCCGGGTCGTCGAGCAGCTGCTGGAGACGGGCCGCGTGTTCGGGGACACACCGCGGGAGCCACGAGGCGTCGATGAGGCCGAGGGCGATCAGGTCTTGCAGATGGACCTGGTCTTTGCGG
>CAMDDA010000007.1 GCA_945890755.1 Candidatus Kuenenia stuttgartensis | reverse complement strand
TCGATCTCGCCTGCCTGCTCGCCGGCGTCGTCCACGTGGCAGTGCACGACGACCTGCCGAATCGCGAGCAGCAGCGGCTCCTCGACTGGCTCGCCCCGCGGGCCGTCGTGTGCAGCGGCCGGCCGCCACAGTCTCCACCACGCGAACTCCCGCTGCTCGATCTCGGCGTGGGCGTGCTCGCCGCCTCGGGCTGGCACGGGCTCGCCGCAGATCCCGTCCGCCTCGCCGACTCGCTCGCCCGCCGTGCCGCCGCCTGCGACCCCGACGCCTGCTGCACGATCCTACTCTCGTCGGGCACCACCGGCCTGCCCCACGGCGTGCTGCACTCGCAGCGGTCGCTCGCTCTGAATGCCCGGGCGTCGAGCGAGATGTTTCTGCACGATCCGCGGGACGTGCGGCTGTCGTGGCTGCCGCTGAGCCATGCCTACGCCCGCGTCGGCGATCTCTACACGGCGCTCGTCCGCGGCGGCTGCCTCAACGTGGTCCGCGACCGCATGCGACTGCTCGATGCCTGCGCCGCGTTGCCCCCGGCCGTGATTCTCGGCGTGCCGGCATTCTTCGAGCGGCTCGAACGTGGGGTGCGAACGGGGCGGATCGCCGACCTCGCCGCCGCGCTCGGCGGCCGAGTGCGGGTCTGCATCTCAGGCGGTGCGCCGCTCCGCGACCGGACGGCCGTGTTCTTCGCGGCTCGCGGCGTCCCGCTCGTGCAGGGGTACGGCCTCGCCGAGGCGGGGCCCGTGGTGGCCGTGGCGAATCCGCGGATCGCGCGGTCGGGCACGGTCGGGCCGCCACTCGATGGCGTGGAGGTGCGGATCGACGACCGGCCCGCGTCCCATGGCCAGCTGCTCGTCCGCACGCCGAGCCGCGCGCTCGGTGTGATCCATCCCCGAGACGTGCGCGACGAGCCCGCGGCCGCCGATTCCGACTGGCTCGCGACCGGCGACGTGGCCGAGATCGACGAGGCGGGGCACCTGCGGATTACGGGTCGAATCTCCGACACGATCGTGCTCTCGACCGGCGTCAAGCTCTCGCCGGCGGAGAGCGAGCGGCCGCTCGCCGAGGACGACGCGGTGGCGCAGGTGTGCGTCGTGGGGGACGGCCTGGCTTGGCCCGTGGCCCTGGTCGTGCCGGAGCCCGACGTGATCCGGGCGGCGATCCGCCGGCTGGGTCTGCGGGTGTTCAGCCGGCGACAGGCGGTCGCGCATCCGCGGCTGCTCGCCTGGATCTCCCGGCGGCTGGCGCGGCGGCAACACGCCCTGCCGCGGGCCTGGCAGGTGCGGCGGGTGATCCTCGTGGGCCGCCCCTTCGATGCGGCGCACGGCGAGGCGACGGAGTCGTTCCAGCTCAAGCGCCGGGCGATTGCGAGTCATTTTCAGGATCGGATTCAGGCGGCCGTGAGCGAGCGGCCGCACGGCGCGGGCATCGTGCCGGTGGGGCCGCGGGCTGCAGGCAGCGGCAAGGAGACTGGCATGGCGGCGAGGCGGTCATGGCTCACGGGCACGACCTGGCATGGCGATGCCGGCGGGTTCGCCGAGGCGGCCGAGATCGCGGCGAGCCCACTGTCGGACGCAGTCGAGGCGGTGCTCGAGCGGGCGGTCTGCACGATCGCCGATTTACGGGCCGCGGGCCGGATCTATGAACAGCTCCCCACCGGAGCGCCGCCCGCGCCGCTCGCCGATGCCCCGCCGCTGCCGACCGGTCGGTTCACCACGCAGGCCGAGGCTGCGCTTGGCGAGGCAGGCTTGTGGGGGCTATCGGTGCCGCAGCAGCATGGCGGCGCCGAAGCCACGCTCGGCCAACTCGCCCGCGGGATCACCCGCGTGGCCGCCGCCTGCCCGACCGCCGCGGGCATGCTCGCGGTGCACTCGTCGATCGGTGCCGTCTCCGCGATCGCAGCATTCGGTTCAGCCACTCAGCAGGCTCGCCATCTGCCCGACCTCGCGGCGGGGCGGCCGCTCTCGATCTTCGGTGGTACGGAGCCGGAGGTGGGCTGTGATCTCGGCGCCGTGCAAACAGTGCTCGAACGTCGCGATGGGCGGCTCCTGCTCACCGGCACGAAGATGTTCATCACCAACGCGGAGCACGGCCGTCTCGTGAAGCTGCTCGCCCTGCTCGACGGGAAGCCCGCCGTCGTGCTCGTGCGGCTGCCCGATCGCGACACGCCCGCGTTTCGGCTGCGGCATTACGCGCTCCATCCGCTCAAGCACGCGGCCAACGCCGCGCTCGAGTTCACGGGCTTCGAGGTCGACGAGGCCGATCTGCTCCCGCCGCCGGCTGGCCGCGACGGCATGCAGATCGTCTGGCATGGCCTCAATCGCGGCCGTGTGACGTTGGCGGCGCAGGCGGCCGGCACGCTTCGGCTGTTGCTCGCCCACGCCCGCTCGCATGCCGAACGGCGGACCACCTGGGGGCAGCCAATCGCCACCCGCGAACTCGTGCAGGGTCGACTGGGCCGGATCGCCGCCTCGATCGCCGCCTGCGATGCGGTCACCGCCTGGGCCGCGGCCGCGATCGACGCCGGCCAGTCGGGCGAGTTGGAGGCCATCGCCGCGAAGGTGGTGGCCAGCACGTGTGTCCGCGAGGCGGCGATCGACGCGATTGGAGTGCATGGCGGCCGGGCGTTTCTCGTCGGCCATCCGCTCGGTGATTCGCTGCACGACCACTTCGCCGTCACGGTCTACGAAGGTGAGAGCGACCTGCTCGGCCTGGCTCTCTTCAAGGGGCTCGTGAAGCAGCATCCGCTCGCCCGGCAGGCCCGCGACGCCGGGCGGCTGGCGCAGGCCGGCCATTGGCTGGCCTGGCGGGCGGCTCGGTTCGCCGCGGGGTCCCGAGCCGACGCGGCCGTCCTCGACCGTCGGCTCCGCGGGCATGCCCGTCGGGCGCGGCGCGGTCTGGCTGATGCCGCCGTGCGGATCGATCGGGCGATTCGCCGGCATGGCCGCGGGCTGGCCGACCGCCAGTTGGAGGTCGGGGCTTTGGCGGCGGAGGTGCGAGAACTCGTGAGCGCGCTGGCGACGGCGCATCACGCCGATGTCCACGGCACCGATGCCGCGGCGGCCGCGGCCGATGCATGGTGTCGCCTCGCGCTCGCCCGCGCCGCCGGCCGCCGGCTCACGTCGGCCGATCACGCCGCCATCGCCGCCCTCGGCCGCTCGCCGTGGTGAACGGTGTCGGGCCGGATCCCCGCGACCGATCCCCTCGCTTGCGCTCAGGGCTTGTATGAGACGATGGACCGATCCCCTCGCTTGCGCTCAGGGCTTGTATGGGACGATGGACCGATCCCCTCGCTTGCGCTCAGGGCTTGAATGGGACGATAGAAGCCCCCAGGCGCGAGCCGGGGGATCCCGACGCGGGAGCGTCGGCAGCGTCGATGCGACCGCGACGCAGCCGCGAAGTCTCACCTCGCCGCGACGACGGTCGGCCACCAGCTGCAGAGATACCAGGCCCGCGGCGCCGTCAGTTCGGCAAACGCTTCGAGCGATGCCCGTGAGCCCGGCACCCGGTCGCCGCCGAGCACCTCGTCGAGCAGCCCCTTCGGCTTCGTGTATTTCACCGCCCGTGCCGTCGACTCCGTGAGACCCGCGAGTTCGACCGCGCGTGCCACGGCGTCTTCCAGGAATCCGATCCGATCGACGAGCCCGGCCTCTTGGGCCTGCCGTGCCGTGAAGACCTGTCCCGTCGCCGCCTTCTCCACGCCGGCCGCGTCGAGTTTCGGCCGCCCCGCCTGCACGATCTCCTTGAACCGGGCGAACATGTCGTCCACGAGCGACTGCAGGATCTTTCGCTCCTTTTCGGCGAGGGCCGGGTCGCGGTCCTTCGTGAGGCTGAGCATCTCCTTGAGCGGCCCGCTCGTGATCGAGTCGTCCCGAACATCGAACTTTTTCAGGAGCTGCGAGACGTCGAAGTGCGGGATGATCACTCCGATCGAGCCTGTGAGCGTGGCCGGCTCGGCGAAGATCACGTCCTCGCGGCCGCCGTTGGCCATCGCCACGTAGTAGCCGCCGCTGGCCGCGATGCCCCCCATGCTCACGACGACGGGCAGTTCGCGATCCTTCGCCAGCTTCGAGAGCCGGTAGTGGATCTCGTCGCTGCCACTCACGGTGCCGCCGGGGGAATCGACGCGGAGCACGATCGCCTTCACGCCGTCGTCCTCGGCCACGTGATCGAGTTGCGACCGAATGAACCCGTCGCCACCCATGATCGGACCGGTGAGGCTCACGATCGCGACCTTGGCCGGCGCCACTTTCGACAGCGAGTGGTATTTCTCCACCACCTTGTCATCCCGCTGGAAATACTGGGCGAAGGCTCCTGCGCTGCCGACCGCCGCCAGAAGTGAGATGCCCGCCACCGTCCACGCGATCCGCGTGCCCCAGCGGCCCCATATGCTTCCCTGCTCGAGGATCACGCGGGTGGGCTGTCGCGGGTCGGGGTCGATGAGTGTCATGCGGCGAGTCTCCTGGACTGAATGTGCACGATCATTCTATGGCGCATGCGCCTGCGGTGGCAGATTTTGCAGGGGGCCGCTACGATCACCCGGGTCCTTCAGTCCAGGAGCTGCCTGCGTGTTTGTCTGCGTCAGTACTGAGTGCCTTCCCGACATGCCGCTCGCCACCGCCATGGAGCGGCTCGCCGAACTGGAGTTCACCGCCGTGGAACTCGACGTGCGGGCTGGCGGTGGGCATCTCGATCCCGCGGCCGTGGCCGCCGATCCCGACGCGGCGATCGCCGCCTGCAGTGATCTCCAACGGCTCCGGCCGGTGGCCGTGTCGTTCGCGGCCCCCGAGACACCGGAGATGTACGACCACTTCACCGCCTGCTGCCGGCTCGCCAAGTCGCTCGGGGTGGTGACGATGGTGGTGGAGTCGTCGGAGTTGGGCACGCCGTTCAATGGCGAGATCGAGCGGCTGCGCAAGCTCGTGGCGATCGCCTCCGGGCTGGGGTCCGTCGTCGGCGTGATCACGGCGGCGGGCCGGATGACGCAGGATGCGGAGACGACTGCTTCACTGTGTCGCAACGTGCCCGGTCTCGGCGTCACCCTCGATCCGAGCCACTTCATCTACGCCCACAAGAAGCCGGCCTCGTGGGAGTCGATCCTCAAGTACGTCTGCCACGTGCACCTGCGGGACTCGAAGGTCGATGCCTTTCAGGTGCGGATCGGCCAGGGCAACGTCGAATACGGCAAACTCGTCGCCCAGCTCGAGCGGGTGGGCTACAAGCGGGCGCTGTGCGCCCACATGCCGCCGCTGGAGGGCGTCGATCAGGTCGCCGAGCTGCGCAAGATGCGGCTGCTGCTCGAAAGCCTGCTGTAGTCCCGTCACTCCGTGGCGGGCAGCCCGTTCCAGATCAACGGCCCTACTTCACGACCGTGCCAGTGCCTTCGGCGCGGCTCGCCATTTCGGCATACGTCCGTGCCTGGGGCTCGTCGCCCGCCTCGGCGTACATCGTGGAGAGGTTGCCATAGGCGACGGCGAGCGAGCGTTCTTCGAGCTGCTCTCGATCCACCGCCACCACCATCAGGTCGACGCCCCGCCGGCTCAGGGCCAGCGCGTCCTCGCGCCGCTCCACCTGCCAGTAGGAGATCGCCATGCTCACGTACGACTCGCCCACCTTGCCCGGGTCGGGATCGGTGGCGACGGCATCGCCTTCTTCCCAGAGCGGAATCACGCGGTCGAACCAGGTCACCGCCGTGGCATGATCGCCGCGCTGGAGGCTGTGCATGATGCCGATACGGAAGAGCAGTTCACCGAAGGATCGCCGTTCCGCCGCCGTCAACTCCCGCTGTTCCGCGCCGCGTTCGAGATAGGCTGCCGTGAGCGTGGCGTTGTCGAGCATGTCGGTGGCGTCGCCCCGCTTCTGGGCGGCCAGGAGCGCGTCGCCGAGCCCTTGGCCCGTCTCCCAGTCGACCTGCCGCCGCCGCCACGGGTCACTGATGTCGTCTCCCATCTGTTCGCGGACGTCGAGCAGACGCTTCACCCAGGGCAGTGGCTCGATGGCCTCCGTGGAGCCGGCCGAGGCGGCCAGGGCCCCGCGGCAGAGCTGCAGTTCGAGGATCAGCTTCTCGCGGTCGCCCCCCTTGAACTCCTCCACCAGCGTCTCGCTGCGAGAGATCCATTTGGGGATCACACGGCTCTTTTGCTGCCAGGTGCCCTTGGCGATGGCCTGGGCGGTGCCGAGGTGGGCGTCGAGCAGCACTTCGCGGGCTGCCGCCTGCATCGTGGGCGACCGCTTCGCGAGCAGCGGCGACGCCTTCCGAATCGCCTCGGCGAAGTGCTCGACGGCGGCCTGATGATCGGGCTTGTCGCCGGCGAGCGCCGTGCGGCCGAGGAGCCGCTGCACCTGCGCGGCCACCAGCGGCGAGCCGGAGTCATTGTTCTTCACGGCCTCGAGCACGGCCTTCGCCTCGGCGGGGCGGTCGACCGCCAGGAGCACGCCCGCATGCTTGAGCTGTGTCCAGACGTCGGCCGGATCGAGGCGGCTGGCCGTCTCGGCCAGCTGCAGGGCCTGCGTCCACTTGCCCTGCTCGCTCGTCATCGCGAGCAGGAGCCGGTGGGCCCGCACGTGCCGTGGATCGAGCTGGATCGCGTAGAGCAGGTCGGCCACGGCGTTGGCCGAGCAGGTTTCCAGCTCGGCTTCGGCGCGAAGCACGAACGACTCGGGATCGAGCGGCTCGATGAGGATCGCCGTGGCTGACGGCGTACCGGGCTTGACGCTGAGAATCACGCCGCGCTCCGGGTAGACTTCGCCGATCGAGACGCCCTGCTCGTCGAGGATCGACACGGTTCGCAGGTCACTGATCTCGAGTTGCTTGGCCAGGTCGGTCACGGCGACGGGCTCCACGAGCTTGATGCGGATCGAGGAAACGACGTCGTCCTCGAACATCACCTCGACGCGTTCGAAGGGCTCGATCTTCCAGGCCACGCCGGCGGTGCCGTCGTCGCGGGTGAAGGGCTCGCCCACACCCCAGCCGGATTCGATCTCCGTGCGGCTCGTCTTGCCGGGCAACGCACCCTTGAAGCTGGCGGGGTCGATGGAGAGCGTGGGCATCTCGTCGGGCGTCGCGGCGACGGGCGCCGTCACGCTGGGGCTGGGAGTCCCCGTGCCGACGCGCTTTGCGACCGCCTCGGCGGGCGACTGCTCACCGAGCGGCACCGGCACGCTGATCGGCGCGGAGGCCGCGTCGTCGGCCGGCGTGGACGCAGACGGCAGCAGCGACTTGGGCTTTGGGATCGCCGCCATCTTTTCGGAGAACCAGCGGGTGAGCGGGGTGCCCGTGGCCGCGTTCGCCGGGGCAGTCGGCTTCGGTGTCTGTGCTGCTGCGGCCGGGGCGGTGCCGGCGACCGGGATGAGGTCAGGGAGCGTCGCTGGTGACGCGACGGCGGGCTGTGGCGCGGAGGCTTCGTTGAGCGTTTCGATCCGTGCCGGCAGCCGCATGAGCGGACGCGGAGGAGCGGCCGGCTCGACCGCCGTGGCCTGTGGCATGGAGCACACGAAGCTGGCGAGTGTGAGGGGGATCGCGATGCCCACGCCTCTTACGCATGAAGACCTGTACCGCAGCATGGCCACGATGATTCTCCTGGAACGGAACGGGGCGGCCGCGACACGGTCTCGCCCCAAGGCGGAGGGACAGTAGGTGTCGGGGCCAGCCGCGTCCAGACCAGCCTATCGGCCCGATATTCGCCGCCCCAGCCTGCCCAGTGTGACGAGCGCCGGCCGGCCGTAGGCCCGTTGCTCCGCAAGGGGCTGTGCCCGTCACGGAGTGACGGGCCTACGGGGTGTGACACGTCCATGCGTGGGTACACTTCATCAGGCAGCCCACACCCCGTCGTGCTTCGCATCCATGTCTTTTCCCCGCCGTATCGCTGTCGTCGGAGGCGGCATGGCAGGGCTGGCTGCGGCGGAGGAGATCATCGCGCTGGCCGCTGCCGCTCAAGCCCCCACGGAAATCACGCTGGTCGAAGCCGCGGGCCGCGTGGGCGGGGTGTTGTCGACGGTCTGCCGCGACGGCTGGCTCATCGAGCGGTCGGCCGACAACTTTCTGGCCGCCCGGCCCGAGGCCGTGCAGCTCGTCGAGCGGCTCGGTCTCCAGGATCAGCTCGTGGGTGTCGATCCGCGAGTGCGGCGGGCGCTGGTCTGGCATGACGGCCGCGCCGTGCCGGCACCGCAGGGATTTCGGCTGCTTGCGCCGGGGCGAATAGGCTCGATCCTCTCCACTCCGCTCCTCTCGCCCCTCGGCCGGCTGCGGCTGATCGCAGAGCGGTTCGTGCCGCCGCGGTCAGCGCAGGGCGATGAGTCGCTCGAGTCGTTCGTCGTGCGGCGGCTCGGCCGCGAGGCCTTCGAGCGGCTTGTTCAGCCGCTGGCTGCCGGCATCTGGACGGCAGACCCCGCGCGACTGAGCATGGCCGCCGCCTGCGGCGAATTTCTCGCGATGGAGCGGGAGCAGGGGAGTCTGTGGGCGGGCGAGCGGCGGCGGGCTCGGGCCGGCACCGCGCCGTCGGCCGCCGGCGCACGGTATGGCCAGTTCCTCACGCTGCGGTCGGGCATGCACACGCTCCCCGAGCGACTGGCCGAGCGGCTGCGGGACCAGGGCGTGCGGTTCATCGACGCGGCGGCTGCCGGGGTCGAAAGGCTGCCCGGTGACGGCTGGCAGATATCCCTCGCCGACACGGCCGGGGCCGACGCTGCGATCGACGCCGATGCGGTCGTGCTCGCTGTGCCAGCCCCGGTTGCCGGACGGTTGCTTGCATCCGTCGAGCCGGCCTTGGCCGCCGACTTGCAGGGCATCGACTACGCCGGTTCAGCGGTAATCTCACTCGGCTTCGCCCGGACCGACGTGGCGCATCCGCTCGACGCCGCCGGCATGGTGATCCCGCGGCGGGCGAAACGTCGCATCCTGGCCGTGAGTTTCTCGAGTTCGAAGTTCCCGGGTCGCGCGCCGGAGGGTTGCGTGCTCTTGCGAGTATTCGCGGGGGGCGCGGTCGATCCCGAGGTGGTGCGGCTCGACGACGCCGCGATCGAGGCCGTCGCCCGCGCGGAGGTGGCGGAACTGCTCGGAGCCCGCGGCACGCCGCGGATCGTGCAGATCGATCGCTGGCATGCCGCGATGCCGCAGTATCACGTCGGGCACGTGGAGCGGGCCGCGCGGATCATGGAGCGCACGGCGGCGATCCACGGACTTGGCCTCGCCGGCGCCGCCTACACCGGCGTCGGCATCCCCCAGGTTATCGCGTCGGGCCAGGCTGCCGCCCGCCATGCGTGTCGTAGGCCCGTCACTCCGTGACGGGCAGCCCGTTGCGGCGCAACGGGCCTGCCGTTTGCGGTTACTTCTTCTTACCGGCGGCCGGCTTCGCAGCGGCACCCTCGGCGGCTTCGTCCTTGGCCTTCTTCTTTTTCTTCATCGCCATCTTCTGGACGCGAACCTTCGGCAGGCCGATTGGGCTGCGGCCTTCCTGCCAGAGGTCCTGCTCCTTCATCTTGGCAATCCGCTCGGCACGGGTGAGCACGCCACGGGCGCTGTTGCCCCCCTTGCGGACCTTCAGGCTTTTGTCCATCGTCATCGGAGTCGATCCTCGTCGCTGTCCAGTAACCACGGCCGGGGCGGCCGCGTGAGCCGTGGAAGGTACGACCCGCCCCCGGCCTGATCAAGTGCGGCCGGGCGGCGCCGCGGCATTTCAGGCCTTCACGCCCGCCACGAGTCGGAGAAAGACGTCCATTGTCAGCGGCCGCTTGCTTGGCTGTGCGGCCAGACAGGCCATGATGGACTCGGCGAGGTCAGGGGGAATCTCCGGCCAGTGCGACCGGATGTCGACGGGTGGCGAGTCGTGGGCAAGGGCGGCCTGGGCGCTCGTGCCGCGGGGCCACGGGGAATGGAGCGTGCAGATCTCGTATGCCGTGACACCGAAGGAGAACATGTCGAGCCGCTTGTCGGCCTGTTTCCGCCGCACCACCTCGGGGGCCATGTAGTTGGGGGTTCCCACGCGATTGCCAGGCTGCATGAACACCGGCTTGTCCGGCACGGCGAGTCCGAAGTCGAAAAGCACGAGCCGCTTGTCGGGCGTCACCATGAAGTTCCGCGGGCAGATGTCGCGGTGCACGAAGCCGGACGTGTGGACGACGTTGATCGCCGTCGCCGCCTGGCGGACGAGTTCGATGCGTCGCTTTGGTGCGAAGGGTTTGCCCCCTGCGATGAGGCCGTGGAGCACCCTGCCCTCGAGGAACTCCGTGAGGATGAAGGGCTCGTCTGCGGTCGAGACGCCGTATTCGAGTGTCCGCACGGTGTTCGCGGACGAGATCGCCATGCCGATCTCCCCCTCCGACGGCTTGCCGAGCCCCTTGTAGCGGGCCTCGACTGGATCCTGCTTTCGCCGGTCGATCAGCTTGAGCCCGGCCACTGCGCCGGTCTGCGTATCTCGCACCTTGTAAAAGGTGGACATCGTGCCGGACGTGCTCTCTTGGAGTCGCTCGAACCGCCGCCAGAGATCGACTCGATCCGAACCGAAGAGTTTCGAGAAGAACTTGCCCACTTCATCATTCCCGCGTCGTGAGTCCGCTCAGCCCTTTTTCAGGACGGTGAGTTCGGCGTGGGCGGTGGCGAGTTCCTTCTCGAGCCGCGGCACTTCGGCGGGGTCGTCGGGCTGCTTCTTGGCACCGGCCAGGAGTTGCTGCAGCTTCGCAATCTTCTGCTGCAACACCTCCATCCGCTTCTTGTCTTTCTTGTCCATGGCAGGGTTTCCTCGCTGATCTCGCGACTTCTCGGGGGGGCTACGCGGCTCGCAGGCGACGCTACTCCTCGCGGTCGGCCGCCGGCGGCGAACCGTCGCCCGTGGCGTCGAGGTCGCCCGCCATCCGCACCCCGCCGTCGATCATCTCATTGGGGCCGGTATGCAGCTGCCGCATCCAGCCGGAGATCATCACCACGGCCACGGCCAGGCCGAGCGTGACGGAAAGCCAGGTGGCCCGCGCGTTGCGGATCCATTGCGTGCCCTGACCGCGGCCCACCAGGCCGCTGGCGAAGTAGAAGATCACCAGCGCCAGCAGGAACTTCGCCCCGAACAGCGCGTGGTAGCTCGTCTGCCGCATCCACAGGCCTCCCCCCCAGCCCTCTGCCTTTACCCGGGCGTTGAAGAGCAGGAAGTTGGCCAGGCCGCTGGCGAGCAGGAGGGTGATGCCGCCGATCACCCACGGCAGCCAGCGGCGGCGGATCGCGTCGTGGAGCCGGTCGCGGGTGGCGGCATCGAATTCCGACATCGCCGGCAACAGCCCGAAGCGGGCGAAGGCGAGACCCCCTACGGCGATGATCGCGGCGAGAATGTGGGCCCAGCGGAGGAGGAGCAGCGTCGGATCCATAGATGGTGCCTGAGGAGGAGATGGTGCCTAAGGAGGTGGTGCCCGGGGCGGTGCCGGGATAGAGCTGATCACGCGGGAGCGGAAGTCTATTCCCGATGGGGCAGAGCCTACCCGATGCCCAGAGCCTGCCCAAACGGCCACCCGCGGCGCCGCCTTTTGCAGCGAACGCTCCCTCCGCCTACAGTAATTTTCTCTCGCATCCGACGCGCCAACCGGTCCGCCAACCAGTCGATCGAAGACTCTCATGACCGACGCCTTCGACCCCGCCGACTTTCCGCTCGACGACACCGCTCTCGTCCTGCCCGGGGCTCGGCCCGACGAGCGCTGGATGCGGCTGGCGCTGGAGGAGGCCCGGGCTGCCGCGGCCGAAGACGAGGTGCCCGTGGGCGCGATCGTGGTGGCGGCCGGTCGCGTGATCGCCAGCGCCCACAATCAGCGGGAGCAGCTCTCCGACCCGACGGCCCACGCGGAGATGATCGCGGTCACCCAGGCGGCGGCCCAGCTCGGCTCCTGGCGGCTGGAAAACTGCACGCTTTACGTCACGCTCGAGCCCTGCCCGATGTGCGCCGGCGCGATTCTCCAGGCCCGGGTGCCCCGGGTGGTCTGGGGAGCGGCCGATCCGAAGGCGGGTGCCGTCGAATCGCTTTACCGGCTGTTCGATGACGCACGGCTCAACCACCGCGTGGAGCACGTCGGTCGAGTGCTCGCGGACGACTGCGGCCGCATCCTCACCGAGTTCTTCCGCGGCAAACGGTGACTCGTAGGCCCGTCACTCTCCCGTAGGCCCGTCACTCCGTGACGGGCGAGCCCGTTGGCGGAGCAACGGGCCTACCGTCTACCGCGCGGTGATCGGCTTGAACTCGCGGAGTGTCTCGCCGGTGTAGATCTGTCGCGGACGGCAGATCTTCTTGGTGGGCGAGTGATGCATCTCGATCCAGTGGGCGATCCAGCCCGGAAGCCGCCCCATGGCGAAAAGCACCGTGAACATCTGCACTGGGATGCCCATCGCCCGGTAGATCACACCCGAGTAAAAGTCGACGTTGGGGTAGAGTTTCCGCTCGATGAAATACTCGTCGGCGAGGGCCACCTCTTCCAGCCGCTGTGCGATGTCGAAGATCGGGTCGTGACGGGCGATCTTCGCAAGCAGCTTGTCGCAGGTCGCCTTGATCAGCTTGGCCCGCGGGTCGTAGTTCTTGTAGACGCGGTGGCCGAAGCCCATCAGGCGGAATCCCGAGTCCTTCTTCTTTGCGAGATCGACGTATTTCTTCACGTCGCCGCCGTCGGTCGCGATCTTTTCCAGCATCTCCACGCAGGCCTGATTGGCACCGCCGTGGAGCGGTCCCCAGAGGGCGGAGATGCCCGCCGAGATGCTGGCGAAGAGATTGGCGTCGCTCGATCCGACCATTCGCACCGTGGACGTCGAGCAGTTCTGCTCGTGGTCGGCGTGCACGATGAGCAGCATGTCGAGTGCCTCGGCGAAGTCGGGATCGACGTGGTAGGCCTCGCACGGCACCGCGAACATCATGTGGAGGAAGTTCTCGCAGTACGAGAGGTCGTTTCGCGGATACATCAGCGGCTGGCCGCACGACTTCTTATGGCTGTAGGCCGCGATCGTGGGCAGCTTCGCCAGCAGGCGGTGCATGCTCACTTCCACCTGCCGCGGATCCCGCACGTCGAGCGAGTCCTGATAGAAGGTGGAGAGGGCGCCCACCACGCTCCCCACGATCGCCATCGGGTGGGCGTCGCGCGGGAAGCCGTTGTAAAAGCTCCGCATGTCCTCGTGGATCATCGTGTGGTGCGAGAGCGACTCGCGGAAGGCGTCGAGCTGCGGAGTCGTCGGCAGTTCGCCGAAGATCAGCAGGTAGGCCACCTCCACGAAGTCGCACTTCTCGGCCAGCACCTCGATCGGGTAGCCGCGGTACCTGAGGATGCCCCGCTCGCCGTCGAGGAACGTGATCGCGCTGGTGGTCGAGCCGGTGTTGACGAAGCCCTCGTCGAGCGTCACGGCACCGGTGGCGGCCCGGAGCTTCGCGATATCGATCCCGTGTTCCCCCTCGGTGCCCACGATCAGGGGAAACTCGGCGGTCCTGCCGGCGATTTCCAGCCGGGCAGTGCCGGCGGAACGGGTGCCGGGCCAGGGGGGGGAGGCGGGTCCACTGGAAGGAGTGGCGGTGGCTGGCGAGCCGCTCATGGTGCAGTCTCCGGACGCGGGCAGGACAGGCGCCAGAACAGCCCGTCGATATAAATGACGAAGCTTAGCCCGCGCCGCTGGGTCCGGCAACGAGGATGCGTCAGCCTAGGGCGTAGGCCGGCAACTGTTTGAAAGTGACGCCGGCTCGCCCCCACAGAAGCCCCCAGGCGCGAGCCGGGGGATCGTGTGTCGTTATCCCTCGCTCAGGGCTCGGAGCGATTTTAGCGGCGGACGGGGTTGTCGGTCGTCGGGCGGGCGGCGGTTACGGCGTCCGCCGGCTGGCCCTCGAAGATCGTCCACACGGGGGTTCGCTCCCGAAGCCGCGCCAGGTAGTCGTCGACCTGCCTTTGCCGCCGTTCCTCGTGGAGCTTGTTGCGGATGTCCACCTGCGCCTCGACGAACGAAATGCGGCCCGCCTCCTTCCGCTCGGTCACGCGGACGATATGCAGGGCGTTTTCGTCGGCGAGGATCGTGCTGAGTTGGCCGACGGGCAGCGAGAAGATGGCCTCGTCGAGCACCGGCGATGAGAGACTGCCCTTCGTCGTCCAGTCGAACTCGCCCCCGCTGGCGGCGGTCGGGCCTTCCGACTTGGCCTTGGCCACCTCGGCGAGTGAACGGCCGGCGAGCACCTCGTTGCCCATCTCGGCGAGCATCTGCCAGGCCTGCTGTCGCGACCGCTTGAGGCCGTCCTTCACGGTGAGCGCCTCGAAGCGGGCCTTGGCGGGATAGTCATAGTCGGCGAGATGGTTTTGATACCAGGCGATCATGTCGGCGTGCGGGATCTCGCCGTCGGCGCCGGCGTTCTTCCGCATCCACTCCTGGGCGATGCCCCGCTCGAAGAACATCTTCCGCATCCGGTCGAGCGACTGTCCTTTGGCCCGCAATGACTGCTCGTATTCGATCGTGTTGGCGGCCTTCGACTCCTGCATGAGCTTCGGCAGGAATTGCTCGTCGAAGGCCTTGTCGACGTTCTTGCGGATCTCGGGCAGCTTGTCTTCGGGGATCTCGCGGCAGGCGTCGACATACACGAGCAGTGTCTCGATGTGCTGATCGATCACCTGCTTGCAGATCTGGAGCTTCAGCTCCCGCACCTGCTCCGGCTTGAGATTCGGCGAGACGGTGTCGAGCCAGTCGAGGGCCTTGGGTGTGAGCAGGTCGCTTTCAAGCACCACTTCCGGTCCCACGCGGGCCACCACGAGCGCGGTCTCCAGCGACACGGCCTGTGGCGCGAGGGGCGGCGAACCGCCCCCCGCCGTCTGCTCGGAGGCGGCCTGCTCGAAGGCGGTCTGGATCACGCCGGCGTCGGCGGCCGGGCCGGCCGGAGCGGTGGCGGCTGCCGGCAGCGTCAGCGGCGCCCCGGGCGTGGCGCGGATGCTCGAGAGCACGTGCTTGTCTTTGTCCACGGCATCGCGAAAGAGGTCGGTCGCTACCAGCCCCTTCTTTTCGGTAGCCGTCGTCGCATTGGAATCGGCCGGCTTCGTCGCCGTCGGCCAATCGGCTGGCCGCGATATGGCCTCGGGAACATTGGGCGCGAGGCCCGGGCGGATCGCCTGCCGCGGATCGACGTCTTGGGCGGAAGCGCTGCCGAGGCCCCCGACGAACGCGCAGCCGACGGCGATCGCGACGGCGAGGTGCCGGAGCGGGAGCGGGAGCGGGCGTGGAAGCAAGGCGTGCATCTGTGCGGCCGCAGTGGAGGGGCGGGACTCTAGGAGCCCATCCCCGCCGCCGCAATGCCGAGAAATCGGAGACGGGAGCGGATTTCGCTGCCGTTCGGTAGTGCAGCGTTATTGAGGGAGAAATCCGCGTTCGACCGCTCCCGGGTGCTGTCTGACCTGCGAGGTCAGGCTGCCTCGCGGCGGCCACGACCGAAAGCCGCTGCCCGGAATGCATCCAGTTCGGCGTGGATCACATCCAGCGTGTCGAGCACGTTGACGTCGCCTTGGTCGAAGGCTTTCGCTGCGGCCTTGATTTCCGCCAGCGTGAAGAGGGCGAGGGTTGTGGTCGTGGTGTGTTCATGGTTGGTCATGGCGGCCTCCTTGAGATCGTGGCAGCCGACACATCGTGTGTGGCACGAGTGTCAGAGTATCCAGCTGATCCTGCCGCGTCTTTCACCAGACCTGCGCGACCAGCATGCGCACCGTCGTCTGTGATGGATCAACTCTTCCCGCCCGGCGTATGCTACCGGCTTGCGGTTCTTCATCTTCGGCCAAGGGGATGCGTGATGGACGAAGAGTGCTGTTCGCCTTATCCGCACCTGTCCTGGCTCGCTCATTGGCTCAATGTGCGTCCGCCTCGTGTGTTCGATTTGCACGAGCGTCGTCACGTCGCCCACCACGTCTTGCTGACGACGAATGGCGATGCGGACGTCAGCTGGGAGTGTGGCGGGGCCACGGCGACGAGCCACATGGTGCCCGGATGCGTCGGCTTCTTTCCCTGCGATCAGCACGTGCACAGCATGGCCATCACGTCGACGAATGGCTTCCTGGCCTACGAGCTCATCGTCCCCGACCGGCAAATCCGTGCCGTCTGCGCCGCCGAAGGAAAGGAGTTCGCGGGTGAGTTTCGCACGGTCCTCAACTTTCGCGACGCGTTGCTGGAAGCAAGCCTGCTGCGGTTGTCGCTGACACACGCCGGCCGTCAGGTGGGGGAGGATCTTGGCGACGACATCGCGGCCCGGCAGGTCGTGCTCCGGCTGTGTGCGATCAGCGGCGCGGAAGCCCCGGACTGGGAGAAGGATGGGAGCGTCTTCACGCCGGCCATCATGCGGCAGCTCGTCGCCACGATCGACGCGCACCTCGTGGTGCCGCCGTCCGTCGCATCGATGGCTGCGAGTGTCCAGCTTTCTCCGGGGCATTTCGCCCGAAAGTTCCGCAACTCCGCCGGCCTGAGTTTGAACCGGTTCCTCAACGCGCGGCGGATCGCAGCATCGTTCGCTCTGCTCCAGACGAACGAAGATCGGTTGTCTGGCATCGCGCTGGAACTCGGCTTCGCTTCCCAGAGTCATTTCACCCGTCTGTTCAGCGGTCTGACCGGAATGTCGCCCCTGCAGTTTCGCATTCTGCACCGGCGGATGGTCGGGTGACGTATGATGCGGTGCTGTCGGGTTGACGCTCGGCGAGCAGCGGTGGACCGAGTCGAACAACCCGAGGCCAAACCATGAACGCGCCGTTGTCGTCACCGCAACTGTCCAAAGAACTCGCCCAAATCGCCATGGCGATGCAGGCGGAACGCACCGGACACACGCCCAAAGCTGTGACCGTCGTGGCCAGCGATGAAACGGTCGTGCTCACGCTGCACGAAGCATTGACTCCCGCGGAGAAGATTTTGGCGAGCACCGAGTCGGGGGCGGCGAAGGTCGAGCAGTATCACCGGGCGTTGTTCGCGGTGTCGTGCGACGAACTGCGAAAGGAGATTCAGCGTCTGACCGGCCGTAAGGTTCGGGAGGCTGCCGTGGTGGTGGAGCCAGCCACCGGGGCGATCGTCCACGCGTTCACGAGCGGCACGGTGGTGCAGATTTTTCAGCTGGAGCCGCGCGGCGCGACGACCCACGTCTCCGCGGGTATCGCCCCGGATCGGCAAGATGAGCCCGGCTGACGCTCTCCCGTCTGACGGACTGCCCTTGAGCAGCGAGGTTGAGCAGCGAGTTTGAGCGTTTCTGCCGTCCGGCGGCCGAACTGGATCGCCCGATCATCCTCGATGAGGTGCAGAAGGTGCCCGGAGGTCTTGACCTGCCCCGTATGCTGCCCGGCAGATCCGTCCCCGGGCCGAATCTGTCATGCAATCCGTGCACGTCTCGACACATCCGCTCGTCGCCCACCATGTGTGCACTCTCCGCAATCCCGCCACCCAGCCGTCGGAGTTTCGCCGGGTCGTGCGGCAGTTGGCGGCGCTGGTGGCCGTGGAAGCGACCGCCGGCCTGCCGACCCACCGTGTGCGGGCGCCGACGCCGTTGGGCGAAGCGGCCGGCCGCATGCTCGCCGACCGGATCGCGATCGTGCCGATCCTCCGGGCGGGGCTGGGGATGGCCGACGGTCTCCTGGAGTTGATCCCCGACGCCGAGGTCTGGCACGTGGGGCTGTATCGCGACGAGGCCACACTTCAGCCGAAGGAGTACTACAACAAGCTGCCTAAGAAGCTCGACGCCAGCGTGGCGATCGTCGTCGACCCGATGCTCGCCACCGGTGGCTCGGCCGTGCGGACCTGCGAGATTCTCCGGTCCGTCGGCATCCCCCGGCTTTTGTTCCTGGCGCTGATCGCCTCGCCGCAGGGAGTGGAGACGCTCGCCCAGGCGATCCCCGACGTGGCGATTTATGTGGCGGCGCTCGACGACGGGCTCAACCAGGCCGGTTCCATCGTCCCGGGCCTGGGTGACGCCGGTGACCGGCAGTTTGGCACCGTGCCGGCGGAGTGAGCGGCCGCCGTCCCCCCAGGACACGGGGACAATCGGGGACGGGAGCTATTTTCGGCAGCGGAAGGCAGAAATTCGCTCCCGCCCCCGATTTCCTTGGCGGGTATGCGATCGGTGGACATACGGCGGGCGAGCATGCCACGGGAGGCTGTTGTGACGCGAATCCGAATCAAAAGCCCCGCTCCCACGACACGTCACGGATTGCCTGGGCCAAGCTGATGGCGAGTGTCGGGGAGGAGTTTCCGCTCGAGCCGCCACCAATCGCAGCCGCTCGGGGCGCTCCGACCGACTGGTACGAGCTCATCCAGGTCCATGACGATCGCGACGTCTTTCAAGCGACGGATAGACGAACTGCCCGCGATCGACATCCACAACAGGCTCTGAGCGGTGCCGGGCGCGACCCACGCATGTCGGGGAACTGCGAACTGGGACGCGGTCTGTGTAGACGCGAGAAAAACGCCACCGAAGCGGGTGCGGGGCGTTTCGAGAAACCCACTCTGGACGCCCGGGCCGCTCCTCCCGAGGCTCACGAGTCGCTCATCAGCCGGAAGACCGTGGCCGAAGTGCCATTGACCGGGCTATCCTCTCCTCCGGCCAGGGATCAGTGCAACTCCAGAAGCGACCGGATGCTCGCGAAGACCTTGTTCGGATCGGCGAGGGTGTCGGCGTGCAAGGGCACGACGGCGGTCTTCTGATCGACCACCCGCACGACGCGGCCCTTCTTCGCCGCCGCTTGCCGGAGCTTCTCGATCGCGGCCCGGTCGTGGTGGCCGAACATGATCATGCCGGGATGCCGCGTGATCGAGTCGATGCCATGGGCCGTGGCCAGCGCCTTGAGCTTCGTGAAGTCGAGCAGCCGCCGCGCCTCGTCCGGAAGTGGGCCGAACCGATCGACAAGCTCGCGGGCCACATCGTCCACCTGGTTCTCCGTCGAGGCCCGCGAGAGCCGGCGGTAGACGTCGATCTTCGCGCGAAAGTCGGGGATGTAGTCGCGGGGCAGCCAGGCCTCGCCGGGGAGGTCCACGTTCACCGCCGGTGGCTCGGCAGGTGGCATCTTCTTCATGCCGCGGACCGCCTGCTCGAGGAGCCGGCAGTACAGCTCGTAGCCCACCGTGGCGATGTGGCCGCTCTGCTGCGTGCCGAGCAGGTTGCCCGCGCCGCGGATCTCGAGATCCCGCATGGCCAGCGAGAAGCCCGCCCCCATGCTTGAAAACTCCTGGATCGCGCGGAGCCGCTTGGCGGCGGTGCTCGTGAGGCGGGCCGCCTCGTCCACCAAGAGGTAGCACCAGGCCCTGTGGTGCGACCGGCCCACGCGGCCGCGGAGCTGATGCAGGTCGGCGAGGCCGTAGTTGTCGGCCTCGTCGATGAAGATCGTGTTGGCCCGCGGGATGTCGAGGCCGCTCTCGATGATGGTGGTGGCGAGGAGGATGTCGGTGGTGCCGGCCACGAACGAGAGCATCACCTCCTCGAGTTCCGTCTCCGAGAGACGACCGTGGGCGATCCCGATCGTGGCTTCGGGAACGATTCCTTGGAGCTTCTGCGCCACCTTCTGGATGTCGTGAATCCGGTTGTGCACGAAGAACACCTGCCCGTCTCGGGCCAACTCCCGCTCGATGGCGTTCTTGATGAGCGATTGGTCCCAGCGGGCCACCTTCGTCTCGACGGGGATCCGGTTGACCGGAGGCGTGGTGAGGCTGGAGATGTCGCGTATGCCGAGCATCGACATGTGGAGGGTGCGTGGGATCGGCGTGGCCGTCATCGTGAGCACATCCACGCTCGACCGCAGCGCCTTGAGCCGCTCCTTCACGTCAACGCCGAACCGCTGTTCCTCGTCGACCACCACGAGCCCGAGGTTGGCGAAGTGGATGTCGGCCTGGGCGAGCCGGTGGGTGCCGATGACGATGTCGACCTTCTTCCGGGCCAGGCCCTCGAGCGTCTCCCGCTCCTCCGCGGTGCTCGCCAGCCGCGAGAGTGACCGAATCACGAACGGAAACTCCTTGAATCGGGCCGTGAACGTGCGGCGGTGCTGCTCGCAGAGCACGGTGGTGGGCACGAGCACGGCCACCTGCGCTCCCGCCTCGACGGCCTTGAAGGCGGCCCGCATCGCCAGCTCCGTCTTGCCGAAACCCACGTCGCCGCAGAGCAGGCGATCCATCGGTCGCGGCTGCTGCATGTCGTCGCGGATCGCCTCGATCGCCGTCAATTGGTCGGGCGTCTCGTCGAACGGAAACGACTCCTCGAACTCCCGCTGCCAGGGCGTGTCGGGCGGAAACGCGATGCCCGGTCGGCTCTCCCGCGTGGCCTGGAGGCGGATCATGTCGGCGGCCATGTCGGCGACCGCCTTCTGCACGGCCTGCTTCTGCCGCTCCCAGAGCGTGCCGCCGATCTTCGCCAGCTTGGGGGCGAGCTTCGTGCCGCCCACGTATTTCTGGACGAGCTCGATGCACGAGGCAGGCACGTAGATCCGCGTGCTCTCCGCAAACTCGACCTCCAGAAACTCCTCGGTGCGGCCGTGCTGCTCCAGGAGCTTGAGCCCCTTGTAGCGGCCGATGCCGTGGGCCACGTGCACGACGTAGTCGCCTTCATGGAGGTCGAGGAAGGTGTCGATCGCGCGGGAGAGCCGCTGCCTCGCCGGGCGTGCGGCCTGGGCGTGCTCGCGACGGAAGAGTTCGGCGCTGCTCACGAGCACGAGCTTCTCGGGCACGAGCCGGAAGCCGCCGGAGAGGTGGCCGCGGGCGAAATGGAGCCGCTTCGTGCGGGCCGGCGCCGAGTCGGCGAGGAGTTCGCGGAGCCGCTTCTCTTCCGCATCCGACGGGGCAATCACCCACACCTCCTGATCCTTGCCGACGGTCTCGAGTTCCTCCTTCACGCGGTCGAGCGACCCGGTGAACCGCTCTACGCTCTCGACGGCGAGGGCGGCGGTGGCCTCGAGACTCGACGGAGCGATCGCGGAGAGCGTCACCGACGCAAACCGGTGCAGCCGCGCAAACACGTCCTCCGGCTCGAAGAGCCCGGCGTCGCCCAGCCGATCGTGCATCCGCTTCGCCTCTTCGGCGAGCTCACCCGGCTCGATGAGGGCCACGATCGAGCCTGCGGGCAACAGCTCGGCCAAGTGGGCGCGGCGGCCCGAGCCGCCGGTGGCGGCGAGCGCCGTGAGGTCGATCGCCTCGAGCGTGGCCACGCTTCGCTGCGAGACGGTGTCGAACGTGCGGAGCGACTCGATCTCGTCGCCGTAGAGTTCCATCCGCACCGGCCGCTCCCAGTCGGCGGCAAAGAGATCGATGATCCCGCCGCGGCGGGCGAACGTGCCGGGCGTGTCGATCGCGTCGGCCGGCAGCCAGCCGCGGGCCGTGAGCCAGTCGGCGAGTTCCTCGGGGTCGATCCGGCCGTCGACGGCGAGCCGCCGCGTGCCGGCGGCGATGTCGCGTGGGTCGGGGAGCGGCGCGAGCAGGGCCTGGATGCTCGTGACGATGACACGCGACGGCTCGGCGTCCTGCTTTCGCTCGTCGCCCCGCTTCTTCTTCATGGAAGCCCCCAGGCGCAAGCCGGGGGATCTGTCCTCGGACGGCGTCGATCCCATCGCCGCGAGCTGCTTCACGACGGCCAACCGCACCGACTCGGCTGGATCGGCCGCGGCATCCTCCTCGCCGAAGCTTTCGACCGCAGGCAGGAGCACGGCCGGCGCGGCCGTGAAGAGTTCGAGGTCGTCGACGAAGGCGTCGGCTTCGGCGGCGTGTGGGAGCACGACGACGAGCGGGGCGGGCGGGCCGGGGCGCTCCGTGAGAGTCTGGGCCAGGGTCTGGGCGATCGCCGCCACGGTGAGCGCAGACGCCGATCCCCAGGTTCCGCCGACCGTCCCGCCATGCCCTGCGCGGAGGCTGGCGATCACGTCGGCGAACCCGCGATGCGACTCGAGCGTGGCGGGCAGGCCATGCAGCCGCCCGCCATCCGGTGGGGCTTTCTTGGCCACGTGGCCGTTATACACGCCGCCCAGTTTTGGCGGCCGTTTTCATCGTGTATGGTTGAGGGACGTCCGCCACCCGTTTGCCCCTCCCAGGAGCTCTCCCATGGCCACCGCCTCCCGCCCGAAAGCCGCCGCCTTCGTGTCCGGAGCCGACGTGGTCGTCGAGTCGCTCATCCGCCACGGCGTGGACGTGATCTTCGCCTACCCCGGCGGGGCGAGCATGCCGCTCCATCAGTCGCTCACCCGCTACAAGGACCAGATCCGCACGATCCTCCCGCGGCACGAGCAGGGGGGCGCGTTCGCCGCCCAGGGCTATGCCCGCACCACCGGCAGGCCCGGCGTCTGCATGGGCACGAGCGGCCCCGGCGCCTTGAACCTCGTCACGGCGATCGCCGACGCCAAGCTCGACAGCATCCCGATGGTGGTGCTCTCGGGTCAGGTGGGCACGAGCGTCATCGGCACCGACGCGTTCCAGGAAACGCCGATGGTGGAAGTCTGCCGCGGGATCACGAAGCACCACTACCTCGTCACCGATGCCAACGACCTGGCCCGGGTGATGAAGGAGGCCTTCTACATCGCGACCACCGGCCGCCCCGGCCCGGTGCTCGTCGATCTGCCGAAGAACATCCAGCTCGCGCAACTCCAGCCCGACTACGACGTGCCGATGAACCTTCCGGGCTACAAGCCCGAGCAGCGAAAGCCGGCTCCGGCCGAGCAGATCGCCCAGGTGGCGGCCGCGATCAAGCGGGCCAAGAAGCCGGTGATTTACGCCGGCGGTGGCGTGATCGCGTCGGACGCGGCCGAGGAACTGCGGACGCTCGCCAAGAAGACCGGCATCCCGGTCACGATGACGCTCATGGGCCTGGGTGCCTATCCGGGCGACGACCCGCTCTCGCTCGACATGCTCGGCATGCACGGCAGCGTGTATGCCAACTACGCCGTGGACGAGGCCGATCTCCTGCTCGCCATCGGCGTGCGGTTCGACGACCGCGTGACGGGCAAGGTGGAAGCCTTCGCCGAGCACGGCTTCATCGTCCACATCGACATCGATCCCTCCGAGATCAACAAGAACAAACTCGTACACGTGCCGATCGTGGCCGACGTGAAGACTGCCCTCGGCCAGCTCAACGCGATCGTGGAGCCGCCCGCGGCCGACCTCGCCCCGTGGCACGCCGAGATCGCCGCCTGGAAGAAGGAAGATCCGTTCTCGTTCGACACGAGCTATCCGGGTATCCTCGCCCAGGAGGCGATTCATGAACTCTCGAAGCTCACGGCGAAGCAGGACACCGTGATCACGGTGGGCGTGGGCCAGCACCAGATGTGGGCGGCGCAGTTCTACACGTTTCGCCGCCCGCGGACGTGGCTCTCCTCCAGCGGCCTCGGCACGATGGGCTTCGGCCTGCCGGCGGCGATGGGGGCCAAGGTGGCCTGCCCGAATTCACTCGTGGTCGACATCGACGGCGACGGCAGCATCCTGATGAACATCCAGGAGTTCGCCACCTGCCGTACGGAAAACATCCCCGTGAAGGTGCTGCTGCTCAACAACCAGCACCTCGGCATGGTGGTGCAGTGGGAAGACCGCTTCTTCAAGGGCAACCGGGCCCACACCTACCTCGGCCCGATCGACCATCCCGAGGCCTGCGGACAGGGCGACGGCATCTCGCCGTGCGATCGCTACCCCGACTTCGTGGCGATCGCGAAGGGCTTTGGCTGGCAGGCGGAGACGATCTCCGAGAAGCAGGACCTCGTGCCGGCACTGAAGCGGATGATCGAGTCGCCGGGTCCGGCGTTGCTCGACGTGCAAGTGCCCTATCAGTCGCACGTGCTGCCGATGATTCCGTCGGGCATGACGGTGAAGGACCTGATCAAGAAATAGAACGCCGGCGATCCCGTCCGTTCATCCAAGCCCCCAGGCGCAAGCCCGGGGATGGTGTTGGCGGTGGGTCAGAAGTCGGTTGGCACGATCTCTTCGCTCGCGCTCGGGGCTTGTGTGCGAACGGGTGAACGGGTTCCCTTGTCCTACTGACCAAATGGGTTCACGACCGGCTCGGCGGTGTCGGCGGGCTGGGAATCAGCCCCAGGGGCGACCGGCTCGCGGGCTTCGGGTGCCGGGCCGCCAGTGAGCATCGCAAGGGCATCGAGGATCGCGGCCTCGTCCGGATTCGTGTCGATCATCGTGGCCGCCTCGCGGAGGGTGCTGCCAAGACTGCCGGCAGACTGCGGGTCAGCTCCGCGGATCGCTGCGATGCCCCCCCTGCCGTCGGCCCCCACGAGCGCCTCGGCGAGCGTCATCAGTTCCCAGGCCACACGGCGGCAGGCAAGTTCGGGTATTGCCGACGTCGCAGCCGGCCCACTGCCGAATCCCGGCTCACCGCCAGACCCCGGCTGCGCCGCGGCGGCCGCTGCGAGGAGGCCCTGCTCGCGGGCCCGCTCGCCCCGCGTCTTCGCCGTTTCGAGGGCCGTCAACGCCGTCGCGCGGCAGGCCGCCACGGCCTTGCCCCAGTCGGTCCCGGCGGCCTTCGGTCCGGCCGCCGCTGCCGCCGCCGCTGCCCGCGCCCGGAGCGTGGTCGCCCGGGATGCGTCTTCGAGAATGGCCAGCGCCGGGGCCGTTGCCTCCGGTGGCGCGGCGGAGCCCAGGTCGGCCACCATCGTCAGTCCCCGTGCGGTGAGCCAATCGGCGGCAGCCCGGTCACTCAATCCCGTGAGCGACGGCAGCAGTTTCACGAGCATGGGGCCGACGGTCGCGCCGGCTGACGGCCCTGCCGCCTCGACGTGCCGAGCGAGCCCCTGGGCCGCCACGATCCGCACGTCCACCGGCAGCTTCGGGTCACTCATGGCCGCCGCCAGCGGGGCCGCGGCGGCCGGCCAGGGCTTCCCATCCTTGCCCTTGACCTCGCCCACGAAGAGCAGCGCATTGATCCGCACGATCGGTGCGACCGCGTTGTTCCGCGCGGTCGCCGTCATGAAGCCCACGATCGTCTGCAACGCCGCGTCCATCGCCCGCGGCTCGGAGGCCGCGTCACCACAGAGCAAGTCCCGCATCCGCCGCCGCACGCGCTCGATCGAAGCCTGATTGACCGGGAGCCCCAGTTGCGGGAGGGCGATGTCCGTCAGGAACGCCTTCGCACTGTCGTCGAACCCTCCTTCGCGGAGTGCGAGCCGATAGTCGACGAGCTCCTGCGACGTTTCCACCTGCCTCCAGTCCGCAGCCGCGGGTTGAGCGCGAGCGACGGAGGCCGAGCAGAGCAGGGCTATGACCAGCCATCCGCGGGCAACCGCGATGCGCAGAGACGGGCCGGCCATCGGGATTCGCGACGTCATGATGCGGAGCTACCTCGGCGGCTGCGTCTGAAAGGGATTGAAGGGCGCGCCATCGAGCGGTGGGCCACCTGGTGCGAATCCGGGGTCGCCCTCCGATGACGCCGCCTCGGGGGGATACAGCGTGTCACGATACCGCGAGATCCGCGGCTCAGAGTCGGCAGCCGATGCAATCTCGAGGCTCCCGTCCGGCTTGCGGAAGATCATTTCCAGCGGCTCGGCGGGGCCCTCGCGTTGCTGCCTCGTCTGCCGCCCGCCCCGCGGCGGTGCCGCCGCCTCTGGATCACCCTGCTGGCCGATCACATCCAGGAGCACCCTGTTCGTCGTCGTCTTCTCCCCCTTGAATCGCACGTCGCCGGGCCTGTTGAGCGATTCGTCCACGTTGGCGACACCGCCGATCTCGGTGACCACGCTCCGCAGCGAATAATTGCCCGTCTTTTCCGACGGTGCGATCACGAGCAGTTCGAACATGCCGGGCTTGAGCTTGAGTCGCCTCATGTCGTCGGCATCGAGACGGCTGGCGAGCATCATCACAGGGTCGGGAATGCCGACCGCCGTCGTGGCATCGCTCGGCGGCGCTGACAGTTGGGGGTCGTTCGCCAGTGCCGGCTCGGCGATGTATTGCGAGTCGAGGCCGAAGTTGGGATTCGCTATCTTCAGCGTCACCCGGTAACGATACGACTTCCCCGGCTCGACCGCCGTATCGATGAACCGAAACATGCGTTGCGGCTCGCTCTGCGGTTCGATCACGCCGTCAATCGGCTCAGCCGCCGGCTGAGACGCGGGATTGAAACCGGTCGGCCCGTCGCCACGATCGACGAATGCCGGCAGACCCGCCGGCTGCCCGGCGACAGGTTGATTCTCCTGTTGGCGAGCCTGCGCTGCCTGCCTGAGGGCATCGATCACGAGGGGATGAAACTGCTCCAGACCCCACGGTTCATCGATTCGCGTGGGAATGGGGCCACAGAAGCTGAACGGCGTGACTTTCCGGTCGCGGCCATCCTGCTCGGCGGCAAGCTGCAACGTGGGTGGCACACGATTGGCGTCGGCCGCCGCCCATTGGGCGATCCGGAGCTTGAGCACGGAGGCCTGATCGAGTTTCTGCCACGACGATTCCTTTCCGGCCACAGCCGTCGCCCGCTCGACCTCGAAGTCCGTCCAGACGGCCGTGTCGAGTTTCAGATCCCGAAAGCTCACGTCGGCAAACGTGCGGTTCAATTCCTCTTGTTGCGCGGCGACTGGGATGAGTCCGGTGACCATCACATAGGGCACGACACGGCCCGGCTGCCCGAGCTGCTCCTCGCGCTGCTCAGGTTCCGAATCCAGGTCGGCCGATTGCGGCGCTCCTCCGCGCGGCCTGCGACTGGAGCCGCTTGCAGCCGGAGTGGGGCCTGCGGCGGCCTGCGGCTTCACTTCCAGCACTGCGATGCCGGCCACCGCCCGGAGATCTTGCAGCGGCAGCGCCCGTGGCTTCGATCGCCGGGCCAGGTTTTCGAACAGCGGCTTGTCGAGGATGGCAAGATCACGGACCTCCTCCGGTCGGGAGTTCCGCCAGCCGTCCAGCGTCGCGGTGAGCGAGGCATGGGGCGGCAACAGGTCGGCCGGCATTTCAGCCGCGCTCGCGATATGGCTCTCCGCCTGCGCGGCGGCCGACTGGATCGCGGCCGGGCGTTGATTCGACGGCACCGTCTCGAGCCGCACGGCGTTGAAGCCGGTCCAGGCCAGCCATCCGGCGACGATGGCCAAGCCCGTGACGACGAACTTCTCCCCATGCCGCAACAGGAAATCGACCACGGCATCCGCGTTGAGCGAAAGCGACGGCATCTTCATGGCGCTTGCTCCGGCGGCGGCCCAACTGGCGGCGCTGGCGGCGTCTCGGGCGAGGTGGCCAACGCCACCGTGCCCCGCAGTTCCACCACCACATCGTACGGCCTCGACCGAACGGTGCCGCCGTCAGATCCCGGGCCCGGCAGGCCGGCGACCGCGCCGCTCCCCGCCCCGGGATTGATCCGCACCTCGCGCACGTCGATCGGAAGGCTCGACGCGGCGAAGGAAACAAGCAGGGCGTCGAGCCTCCGCTGGTCGATCACACCCTTGAACACGAAGGGTACGAGGTGCACCATCCTGGCATCGGGTGCGGCGGCCAGTTCGGCCGCGGTGAGCGGCTTGGAGGCAAAATCGACGTAGATCAGGTTGCGATAGTCGTCCTCGTTCCTGGACTTTGAACCCGGCGTGAACCGCGGGTTGACCACCGGCTCCGGCGGCTCGGCCGGAAGCTCGCCCGGCGGCATCAACTCGGCGGCATCGGGGGGAGGCGGGAGATCTTCGCCAAACCCAGGCTCCTCCTCCGGATCAAAGATCTTGGGTTTCCGCAGTCGCGATTCCCCCAGACCCCCGGGTGGATCCAACGCCGCGCGGTAGCCGACCGCAAGCTCGTTGATCAGACTGATGGGCAGTTCGCGGCTCTCCGCCGCCCGGTTGCGGTCATTGAACTGCCCGATGAGATCACAGAACGCCCCCAGAACCCACAGCTCCTCTTGGGCCACGAGCACCTGGGTCGTCGTCGGCGGCACGTCCCACACGAAGGATTCGTAGAGCCGCTTTTGATCGGCAGGGTTCCAGGTCGCCGCGACGACTGCGGGGGGCGGCACGGTCCCCGGTCGATCCACATCCCTCGGGGCTGCAACCTCCGGGGCCGCTGCCTCCGGGGCCGCTGCCTCGACCATGGCTTCCGTCACGCCCAGTCGGGCAGGCAGCCCCCGGACGAATCGTGGCGCGAGCTTTTGATACCGCTGCAGGTACTTCCGTTCGAGCTTGCCCCCTGGTGCGAGGCCGGCCACGGCCGGCAGGAAGTCGTCAACGCCGAGGTCGTCGGGCCAGGTCCGCAGCGTGGCCTGGCTTTCCCAGAGCCGCCGCCATTCGGCCTGTGTCTCGGCTGCGATGCGGGTCGACTCCTCGTCAATGGCCGTGGCCCATTCGGCGTTGGGGTGGGGACGCACGTTCGTCACGCTGTCGATCTGTCCGAGCGTAGACCGGATTTTCTGCCGCTGTTCCGCAATGCGCGCCGTGAGTGCCGCGCTCCCCATGGAGAGCACGGGCATCATGCACACGGGCACCAGCACCGCCAGGATCCAAAAGTGATACCTGGCGACGGCGGCCAGCGTCTGTCGCACGTTGTCGGGGATTTCCATGCCGATGCTCGGAGGGCGGAGGGGAAACTGCGGGCCGTCATTCGCCCGGTGGCGGCGGGGGGGTGGATGGCGTCGGCACCGGCTGCCCGCCGGGCTGCCAGACAAACTGCAACGCGAAGTTGTATCGATTGAGTTCGACCGCCGGAGCAGCCGCGGTGCCGGACTGGTCAGCCGTGGGCACTCCGGCGCCGCCGACGGGCTGGCTCCGCAGAACCCGCTCCGGACGGATGGGCGACGATTCGATGATCACCGGATATCCGATGCCCAACTCGGCCACCGGAACCCGCTGGCCCGCCAGCGGCCCGGCCGACACGAGCACATCCTTCCCCTCGCCCAGCAGGTTCTTCACGAGCGTCGAGCGGACGAATTGCTCTCCCTCGTCGGGCTTGTGGCGATCCTCGTTGTGGTAGTGATGCCCGATGATCTGGATCACCCAGCCGGCGCCCGTGGGGCCGTCGGCGGCGGTGGTGGTTTCGGGAGTGGGCGGGGGCTCGGGGGCCGGTTCCCCACCTGGAGGAGGCGGTGGAGTCGCCGGTGAGTCCGGAGAGCCTGCCGCCACCGACGAATGGGTGTCGCTCCACTGCTTCTTCACGCCTGCGAACCACACGGCCACGTCGGGGAAGTATTGGCAGTCGATGCTCTCGATATGCAGTTCGCGGCGATCGGCTGGATTTTCGGGCACGCTGCCCGGTTCGTCCTGCGGGAGGAGTGATTCCACGGCCCGGAGCATGTCGAGCGTCTGAAACCGACGTTCGTGCACCTGGAGCAGACTCCGCTGCTGGTCGATGGCCGCCCGGCGTTTGGACTTGGCGTCTTCGACGGCAGTCGTTTCCGTCTGCGACCGCCTCTGGGCGGCCTCCGCAGCCGCGAACGCGCCGGCGAAGCCGGGGTCGGCATGCGTCTTCCAGGCGAAAAACAGGCCGACGAAGCTCACGAGCCCGGCTGCCAGAAGGCCCACGAGGCCCCCCACGGCCCACGGCCGCTTCTCTTCGATGATGCGGTCGCGGATGATCTCCCGCGGCATCAGGTTGGTGTTCATCCGGCCGCCGCCGGCCGCCTGGAGGGCGAGGCCGTAGGCGGTGCCGAAGGCGAGGCGATTCTCCTTGAACGCCGGGGCTGTCAGCACGCCGTCCCCTTCCAGGGCGTCGAACTTCTCCGGCCGCTGCACGTCGAGCTTCAGCTGTTGCGCCACGAAATCGGAGAGGCCGCGGAGCCGAGCCGCATTGCCGAGGAGGAGCACCTTCCCGATCGTCGCCGAGCGGTCGGAGCCGGTGAAGTAGTTGAGCGACCGCTGCAGTTCGGCGGTGAACTCGTTGAAGACCGGCCGCATCGCCTTGAAGACGGCCTTGGGATCCTCGGCCCGCACGGCGTTGCGCTTGAGGTGTTCGGCCTTGGAGAACGTGAGCTTGAGTTCCTTGACGAGCGCCTTCGTGAACGAACTACCGCCGATCGGCATGCTCCGCTGCCAGATCCGCAGGCCGTTGGTGATCACGATGTCGGTGGCGTCGACGCCGATCGACACCACCACGGTCGATGGCGGTGGCGGCCCCAGTTCGTCGGCCGGTGGGGGCGGCGGCTGATCGAAGAGCACCATGTTGGCCAGCGCGATCGGCGCCAGCTGCAACACGTCGATCGCCACGCCGGCCGCATCGAGCGGCGCCAGTGCCTTGTAGACCTGCTCCCGCTTCATCGCGAACAGGGCCACCTCGGCGTCGAGCACGAAGCCCCCCTCTTCCACCCCTCCGGCCAGCCGCTGCCAATCCCAGACCACCTGCTCCATGGGGAAGGGAATCTGCTGCCGGGCTTCGTACTTCACGATGTCGGGGATCTTCTTGGCCTCGATCGGCGGCAGCTTGATGAACTTCGAGAGTCCCAGCTGCCCGGGCACGGCCAGGGCGACGCGGTCGCCGCGGAGGTCGTTCCGCTTCGTGAACTCCTCGAGGGCCGCCCGCACCAGTTCCGTGGCATCGGCCTCCGGCTGCGAGAGGAGCATCGGGTATTCGATGTAGTCGAAGCCCTCGGCCACGAACTTCCGCGGGTCGCCCGGCGCGAGCCGGCCGCGGAGGGCCTTGAGGCCGCATTTGCCGATATCGATTCCCCACGTGAACGGACTGCGGGCCATGCGGGGTGGGCTTTCAGAAGGGTCGACACTGCGGCAGGAGGAGGGGAGCACGGGCGGAACCCGCCTCCACCAAGCAATTTACGAATGCCGGTGAAGGGGTGTCAAACGAACCAGCGGGCTTGGCCGCGGCATCACTGCATTGAATTACACTGTCGGCATGGAAGCCGAACGCTGCGTCACACCTCTCCTGCGGCCCACCGTCTTCCTGCCCTGCCACACGCTCGACGACTTTCCCTTCTGGCTCGACGAGCAGGAGGCCGACGAGCTCCTCGCGGCCTGGACGGCGGCTTGGCATCCCGCCGTGATCGCGGCTGCCGGGTCGATGCCCGTCTGGGCCAGTGTCGACCTGCCGCCCCCCGCCGATGCAGCCCTGCTCGGCATCGTGCCCGCGTTCTGTGACGACCGCTTCGCGTCCCAGTTCGACGCGGCCGCGCAGGTCGACTCCCGCTGGGTGCGGGGCGTGGCCGGCCGCGCGGCCATCGGTGAGGCGGTCGCGGCCGCTGCGGGCGTGGCAGCGGGCGACCCGTCCGCCACCGCCTGGGCCGACGACTTTCACGCGCTGGGCCTCGGAGTGCTCGTGTCGGAACTCCTCGCCCGCCGGATGCGATCGGCCACCGACCTCGACTCGGGGGGCTTCGCCGCGGCCGTGGTCGCCGCCTCCCAGGCCGCTGCTGCCGGCCGCGAGGATGACGCGCGGGCCGGACTCCAGGAATGCTTCGGCTGGCTGGAGAGCTGGCGGGCCCGCTACTACCCAGTCGATTTCTGGTTGCTCGATCTCGTGCTGCTGGCGTCCTCGACGCTCGGGCCACCGCTCGCTGCCGAGCTGGAGGCCGACGTGCCGCTGGGCATCGTCGCGTCGTCCGATCTGCTGGCCATGCTCACCACTGGTCATGCGGCGGTGCGTGAGCGGCTGCGGGAGAGGGTGGCTGCCGGCACGGTGTCGCTCTGTGGCGGTCCGCCGGATGATCGGCCGCTCGACGCGCGGCTGCCGGAGGAGTTGCACGCCTGGCTCGCGGCGGGGATCGCCACCTGCCGCGAGGTCGCGGGAGCCGCGCCGGCCACGTTCGCCCGGTATGCGGGCGGCTCGTCGGCGATCCTGCCGCAGCTGCTCGCTGGAATCGGCATCGACTCCGCCATCTGGGGTCTGTTCGACGGCTCGGCGCTGCCCGATCCCGGCACCGGCCGAATCCGCTGGGAGGGCACAGGTGGTGCGAGCGTGGAGGCGGTGGCCCGCATGCCGCTCGATGCCCGCACGGCCCGGGCCGTGCTCGAACTTCCCGAGCGGATCGGCGACGCGCTCGATCACGACCACGTGGCGGTGATCGCATTCGCCCATCATGCCGGCACGGCCGGCCCGTGGCATCAACTCCTGCGGCGGATCGGCCGGTGGACGACGGCGCTCGGCTCGTTCGTCACGCCCGCGGAGTTGTTCACCCGCACGGGCGGCTCGGGCACGCCCGCCTCGTTCGAGCCCGACGCCTTCGCGCCGGAGCGTCCGCCTGCGACTGGCGCGGCTGCCGCGATCGATCGCAGGATCGCCGAGGTGCAGGCGTCGGCTGGGGCCGTCGTGGCTGCCCGCGCACCGCTCATGCCGCTCGTGGCGGCGGTCCCGCCCGTGCCGGCACGGCCGGCCGCAGAAACGGCCGCGTTGGGCGACGCCAGCTGGTGGGCCAAGGCGGGCGGCTGGTTCGGCCTCGCGCCGCGCGAGACCGCCGAGCGGGTGCTCGACAACGGGCTCGTACGGCTCGAGGCCCATGCGGTCACCGGGGGCATGCTCTCGCTGCGGCGGCCCTGCGACCGCGGCAATCGGCTCTCGCAGCAGCTCGCGCTGCGCAGCGGCGTCGAGGGCGCGACACGGATGCAGGCCGACGCGATCGTGCGCGGCCGCACCGCGGGTGGCGGCGATGGACTCGTGGCCACGGGCCGGCTGCTCGCCGCCGGCGATCGCGAGGCGGGCACGTTCCGGCAGGGCATGACGCTCGTGGAGGGCCTGCCGCTGGCCGTGCTCGACATCGAGATCGTGCCTACCAGCGGTTTCACGGGCGGCTTCTACGATTCCCATGCCTGCTGCCGGTTCGCCTGGAATGAGAACGAGGCGGTGGAAGTCCGCCGCAGTTTGCATGGCCAGTCGATCGTCACCGAGCGGTCGCGGTTCACGTCGCCGCACTTCATCGAGCTGCTCGGCGGCGGTGGCATGCGGGCGGCGGCGAGCGACGATCGCGATGCCGTGGCGATCCTCACCGGCGGCCTGCCCTGGCACATACTTTCCAGCCCGCATGTGCTCGACTCGATCCTCGCGGCGGCTGGGGCGACGGCAGGCGTGCCGGTCGCGCGGCGGCTGGCCGTGGGGCTCGGCCTCGAGCGGCCCTGGGATCTGGCGGTCGATTTCCTGGCGGGTGTGCCGCTCGGTCCGGCGCCGCTGCGCCTGCCCCCAGGCGTGCGGCTGTTTCCGGGTGCGGCTGCCGCCGGAGTCGCCGAATCGGCCCGCCTGCGGGTCGGCGTGGTCGAGTCGGCGGGGCGTTCGGGCCCGGTGCGGATCGAGTGGGCTGTGCCCGTGGCGCGGGCGACGGCCGTGGATCTCCGTGGCGAGCCGCGCGAGGATGTCGAGGTTGCGATCGTGGGCCGGGCCGTCGTAGCTTCACTGCGGCGCTACGAGTGGCTGCAGCTGGAGCTGGAATTCGGAACATGATCGTCACGCTCGACGGGCCGGCCGGTGCGGGCAAGAGTTCGGCGGCCCGCGCGCTGGCCGCACGGCTCGGCTGGTGCTACCTCGACACCGGTGCGATGTATCGCTCGGTCACGCTGATGGCGCTCGAGCAGGGCATCCCGCTCGACGACGCGCCGCGGGTGGCCGACCTCGTGGAGCGGACGGTGATCGAATTTCGCGACGGCCGCGTGCTGGCCGATGGCCGCGACGTCTCGACCGAGATCCGTACCGACCGGATTACGCAGGCCACGCGGGCGGTGGCCGATGCGGCCGACGTCCGCGCCGCGATGAAGCGGGTGCAGCGGCGGATGGCCGAAGGGCTCGACGTGGTGACCGAGGGCCGCGACCAGGGCTCGGAGGTGTTTCCCGACGCCGAACTGAAGGTGTTTCTCACTGCATCGGCCGAGGAGCGGGCCCGGCGGCGTCTCGCCGAGGAGCTGGAGCGTGGGCGGGCGTCGTCGCTGGAGCAGGTGCAGGAGTCGCAGGCGCGGCGCGACGAAGGCGACCGCACGCGGCCGGTGGGGGCGATGCGGCCTGCCGCCGATGCGGTGCTGTTGGAGACCGACGGCATGTCGCGGGAAGAGGTGATCGATCGGCTCGCGGCCCTGATCGCGGCGCGGCTGGCGGAACGGGGTTCGTCATGAGCGGGCCCGATGCGGCGCGGGAGGCCGAGGCCGTGCCGGCCCGCACCGGCGGCGGCCACACCACGTTCGGCCGCTGGCTCTATTCGGCGCTCTGGGTGCTCTGTCGCACGCTCGGCGTGTCGCTGTTCGGGGTGCGGACGCGGTTCGCGGAGCCGCTGCCGCAGACCGGCGGCCTGCTCGTGCTCTCCACGCACCAGAGCCATCTCGACCCACTCCTCTTGGGTCTGGCCACGGACCGTCGGCTGTCGAGCCTGGCCCGCAGTTCGCTCTACACGTTCAAGCCCTTCGGCTTCATCATCACGGCGCTCGATGCGGTGCCGATCGACCGCAAGGCATCGGCGGTGACGGCGATGAAGCTGGTGATCGAGCGGCTGAAGCGGGGGGCGGCGGTGATCGTGTTTCCGGAGGGCACCCGCACGCCGAACGGCCAGATGGGCGAGGTGAAGCCGGGCTTCGCGCTGTTGGCGAAGAAGGCGGGGGTGCCGATCGTGCCGGTGGCGATCGTGGGGGCGTTCGAGTGCTGGCCGCGGTCGCGGATGTTCCCGCGGCCGGGGCGGGTGCGGCTGGAGTTTGGGAAGGTGATCAGCGTCGCGGAGGTGGCGGCGATGGATGAGCGGGCACTCACGGTCGAGTGCGACCGCCGCCTCCGCGAGCTCGATGCCAAGGCCCGCGCGGTCCGGAGCCGTAGGCCCGTTGCGTAGCCGTAGGCTCGTTGCTCCGCAACGGGCTTTCCAGACAGCCCGTCACGGAGTGACGGGCCTACGGAGGCAACACAGACAGCCCGTCACGGAGTGACGGGCCTACGGGGGCAACACAGACAGCCCGTCACGGAGTGACGGGCCTACGGACGGAGTGACGGGCCTGCTCGCGCCCTGTCAGCCCGGCAGCGTCGTGACCGACTGAATCAGCTTGAGCATGTCGACGCCGCCGATCGGCATCGAGGCCACCTTCCGCAGCGCGTCGGTGCGGGCCTGGTCGGCGATCACCTGCTGGTTCGAGTTGACGAGCAGCACGGCCGGCACCGGGCCGAGGAAGGGGTCGGCCGTGAGCTGATTGAAAGCCTCGAGGGCGCAGTCGCCGAGTGTGAACGTGCTGATGACGAGGCAGTTGGCCGGCAGGGGGGTGGTGGAGAATCGCGCCAGCGCCCGCTGCGGGTTCTCCGTGAGCAGCACGCGATAGCCGAGCTTCGTGAAAAAGTCGCGGAGCTTCTGCTGTGCGTCGCGGTCCGACTCTACGAGCATCAGGCTTCCGCGGACCGCGGCGGCAGCCGC
Source organism: Candidatus Kuenenia stuttgartensis (assembly GCA_945890755.1). Taxonomy (GTDB): domain Bacteria; phylum Planctomycetota; class Planctomycetia; order Pirellulales; family UBA1268; genus QWPN01. The sequence continues at coordinate 4,496 of CAMDDA010000007.1, read as the reverse complement.
CGCACTGGCCTGTGCCGGCCCGCTCGGCGTTCGGCCGTCGCCGCCGCCGGCGGCGTGCTTCGTCATGATCGGTTCGAGTCCCCGGAGGGCCTCCGCCGCCGTCTGAAACCGCTGCTGCGGATCGAGGTGCATCATCCGGCCCACGAAGTCCACCACGTCGCGGGGCAGCTGGGCCGCCCGGCTGCCGAGCGGCTCCACCATGGTGAACCGCCGGGGATCCGACCGCTCCGCCCGATCCCGCGATTCCTCGAGCGCTGGCTGGCCGCAGAGGGCGACGTAGGCCACGGTGCCGAGGAAGTAGATGTCGCTCCGCACGTCGTCGTCGCGAATGCCGCATGCCTTTTCGAGCGCAGCGTAGTCCACCGTGCGCATCAGGTTCGGCCGCGCCGCGTTCCGCTCTCCCGGCTCGCCCGCGCCCGCGAGTCCGAAGTCGGCGAGCTTCGCCACTCCCGTCGCCGACACGATCACGTTCGACGACTTCAGGTCGCGGTGGGTCACGCCGCGGCGGTGGGCGTAGTCGAGCCCGGCGAGCAGCTGATGCACCAGTTCGAGCGCCCGCGGCAGGTCGAGCGCACCGCGGATCTTCACGAGCTGTCGGAGCGTCTGCCCTTCCACGAACTCGAGCGTGATGTAGGTGGCCCCTCCCTCCTGTCCCACGTCTTCGACCGCCACGATGTGTGGGTGCCGCAGCGTGCGGCCCATTTCGCCCTCGCGAATGAACGCCGCCTGCTTGAGGGTGTCGGCGGCGAACCGGCTGCGGAGCACCTTCACGGCGAGCATGCCGCCGGTGTCGCGATGCACCGCCCTGTAGACGCGGGCGAAGGCACCGGCCCCGATCTGGTAGAGGATCTTGGCGCGACCGTAGAAGTAGCCCGTCGTCTCGCCGCGGAGGAGTCGCTCCAGCTGGTAGCCGGTGATGAGTTCGCGGCGGACGAGCGTCTGACCGAAGGCCGCGACGTCGCCCGAGCCGCCCCCAGCCTCGCGAAGCGCGTCTTCGGCCGCCGTCGCTGGCACAAGGTCGAGATCGACCGCCAACTGGCACAGATTGTCGGCGGTCTCGGGCTTCACGCTGGGGTCGCTCGCCTCCGGCGCCGCAGGACGCGGCCCGTGTCTTATCGCGAGGTTTGCCGCCGGCTGCAAGCCCCTTGGCTTCCCCTCTTGCCAGGAGCGCCTCGCCGTCGCAGATGGTCTGGAGTCGGCGGTCTGCCGGCTGCTACAAGCCCTGGCTCGTGTTCCCCGGAATCGCAGCGGCCCGCCCGATGGCTTTTTCTCTCAACACAGCCGTGGGCTCGTTGCTCCGTGACGGGCTTACGAATCCACAACCGGCTGCCCGCCCTCGTAGGCCCGTTGCTCCGCAACGGGCTATCCGCAAAACCCCGTCACGGAGTGACGGGCCTACGGCGCGGCGGCACCGCTTCGTCGCCGCGCTCCTGCTCGGGCTCGTGGCGGCGGGCGGTCTCCCGGCGGCCGAGATCGACGAGGGGTTCGAGGGGCTGGAGCCGGCCTGGGCCCTCGCCGAATCCGATGCGGCGCCGAAGCTCGCCGCGCACGAGCGGATCGCCGCCGCGCCGCATCGCGGCGAGCGGTGCGAGCGGCTTCGGTTTTCTGCCAGCACAGGCACGGTGCTCCGCCTGCAGATGCCGATCGGCCGACTCGCGGTGATCGATGAACTCGCCTGCAGCCTGTGGGTGCGGGCGAGCCGGCCCGATATTCGCCTTTCCGTGCGGGTGCTCCTGCCGGGCTCCGTGTCGCGAAAGACGGGGCGGCCTGTCGAGACCCTCCTGCCCGGCACGCTCTCTACCGACATCGACCGCTGGGAATTGCTCGAAGTGACGTCGCTCCCGCAGCGGCTCGCCAGCCAGCTCCCCGCACTGCGGATGGAGCACGGCGCGGGCGTCGAGGCCACCGGCGCCGTCGCCACGCATGTGGTGCTCGACGTCTACACCGGGCCGGGCGGCTACGACGTGTCGATCGACGACCTGCTCGTCGAAGGAGCGGTGCCGGCGTCGGCCACGGCTCCTGCACGATCTCCCGCATCGTCAGCAGCCACGGCTCCTGCACGATCTCCGGCATCGCCTCCCGTGGTATTTTCAGACCCGCTCGTGCAGCCGGTTGCCGCGCTGGAGATCGCAGGCGGAGTGGCGTCGGCAGCCTCGAACGATCCGCCGGCCGGCGTCACCCGCGGCGTGATCGAGGTGGATGGCCTGCCGTTCTTTCCGCGGGTGCTCGACCACAATGGCGAGCCGCTCGACTCGATCGCGGCGCTGGGCTTCAACTGCGTGCGGCTGGCGACGCCGGCCGGCAGCGACCTGCTTGCCGAGGCACGGCGGGCGGGGCTGTGGGTGATCTGCCCGCCGCCGGAGATCCCCGACGTCGATGTCCGTGATCTCGAATCGATGCCCGTCTTGCGCAACTGGGATCGCGTGCTGATGTGGGACATGGGCAGCGGTCTCGCGGCGGGTGATCTCGAATCGCTGGCCGAGAAGGCCCGCCGAGTGCGGGCCTGCGACGTGCGGGAGGGCCGGCCGTTGATCGCCGCGCCGGATTCGAGCGTGCGGTCGCTGTCGCGACATGTCGATCTGCTCGTGGCCCGCCGCACGGTGCTCGGCACGAGCCTCGAACTCATCGACTATCTGCGCTGGCTTCGCGAGCGGCCGCGACTCGCACGGCCCGGCACGCCGCTGCTCGCCGAACTCGCCACGGAGATCGATCCGCGGGCGGCGCGGCAGGCCGCGGCGATCGCCGGCGTGGGCGGGCAAGGGCTCGCGGTCGATCCTGAGAGCCTGTCGCTGGCGGCGCTTTCCGCGGTGGCGGCCGGCGCCAGGGGAATCTTTTTCACGTCGAATGCGCGGATCGACGGCGACGACGCCGAGGCGCGGAAGCGGGCGGCGGCGGTCCGCGAGATGAACCTCCGCCTGAAGGTGCTCGAGCCCTTCGGTGCGGCGGGGCGGTTTGCGGCCCAGGCTCATTCCTCCGACCCCGAGGTGCAGGCGGTGGTGATGGAGGCGGCGCGGGCGCGGGTGGTGGTGGCGTGGCGGTGCGTGCAGGGGTCGCAGATCGTGGCCCGGCGCTACGGAGGCGCCGACATGCCCCGCGACGACGTGCCGCTCACGCTGCTCGTGCCGGGCGTTCCCGAGGCGCATCAGGCCTGGGAGATCGCGGCCGGCGGCCTGAAGCCGTTGCGGCAGAAGCGGGTGACCGGTGGCGTGGCCGTCACGCTCGATCATTTCCTGACGCATGCACTCGTGCTCGTCAGTGGCGAGCCGGCGGTGACGGCCCACGTGCAGGAGCGGCTGCGGGAACTGGCGCCGGTGGAACTGGTGTCGGCGCGGTCGCTGGCGGCGGTGGCGCTCGCCGATGCGGCCTCGCTGTTGGGCAAGCTGCCGCCCCAGGCCTTCAGTGGTCCGCCACCGGTGGCCGCGGGTCCGATGCTCTCGACGGCGAATCAACTGGCGGCGGAAGGTGAGTCGTACGTGGGCCGCGATGCCGGCGAGGCGATCGCGCGGTTGCGGAAGGCGGCGGCGATCGCGGGGCAGTTCGAACGTCGAATCTGGGAAAACGGCGTGCATGCCGACGGCTCGATGGTGGCCAGCCCGCTGGTCTCTTCGGATGCGACCCTCGCGGAGCACTGGCGATTCGTGGAGGCCCGCGGGACGGCGCTGCCGGGGGCGGAGCTGCTCCGGGGCGGCGGCATGAACGCAATCGAGGATCTCGCCGGCAATGGGTGGCGGCATTTCGCCCAGCCGCTCTCCGAGATCGTCACGGCCGTGGAGATCTCGAAGGCGGCGCCGGCGGCAGGGTCGGGCAGCCTCCGGCTCGTGGCGGGGCCGAAGGATTCGAATGCGGCGCCGGCAGTGGTGGAGACGCCGCCGGTGTGGGTGACCACGCCGCCGATCGCGGCGCCGCCGGGGAAGCTCGTGGAGATTTCGGCGATGGTGCGGGTCGAGAAGCCGATCATCGGCAGTGTCGATGGGCTGATGGTATTCGACTCGCTCGGTGGGCCGGCGCTCGCGGAGCGGGTGGGGCCGACGAAGACCTGGCGACGGCTCGTGCTCTATCGGATCGTGCCGGCCGACGCGGCCGACGCACCGCTGACAGTCACATTCGCCCTCACAGGGCTCGGTGCGGCGGAGATCGACGAGGTGTCGATCAAGCCGCTCGAGCGGGGTGCGGCTGGCGTGGTCGCGGTGCCGCCGGCAGATGCACCGGCGGAGGGCGGGGCGTTTCCGTCGCCGCAGCAGCTGCTCGTGAGTGCGCCGGTGCCGCCGATGGTGAAGCCCGCTGCGGGGCCACAGGCGAGCGCGCCGGTCCCGCCACCGCCGGCTGCGGCCGCCGCCGCACCGCGCTGGCCGGGGATGACGCTCGACTGGCCGCAGCTGCCGTTTGGGCAATCGTCCAATGCGCCGCCACCGGGGCCGGGCGGCGGCACGATCGACCCGTTCAAGCGGGCCCGCGCGGCGCCAAGTCAGTAGGCCCGTTGCGAAGCGTGTAGGCCC
>CAMDDA010000006.1 GCA_945890755.1 Candidatus Kuenenia stuttgartensis | reverse complement strand
GAGATCGAGGCACAGTTCGTGGCCCCGCTGGCGGAACGCGTGGCCGGCTATGTGCGGTGCTTGTTCGGCGCCGATGCGACGGTGTCGATCGGCTATGCGGGGGATATGTTCACGACGCTCGAGCTCTCGCGGCCGGAGTTCGGCGGTGTGGCCATGCCCTTCAAGCGGCTCAGCGGCGGCGCACGCGAACAGCTTGCGGCCGCCTTCCGCATGGCCATGGCCGAGATCCTGGCCAAGGAGCACGGCGGTTGTCTGCCGATCGTGTTCGACGACGCCTTCGTCAACGCCGACCCCACGCGGCTGGCCGGCATCCAGGCCATGCTCGACCGGGCGGCCGACCAAGGCCTGCAGGTGATCGTGCTCTCGTGCAATCACCGCGACTACGACGGCCTCGGCGCGGCCACCGTGGAACTGCAGAAAGCCTGTTTTTCAGGGTTTTTGGTGGGGCTCGGGGCCGCGGCGGCTGCCGCCGAAACCCCGGGTGGCGACGCGGCCGGGGGCTGACAAGCCCGAAATATGGCATCGCGTCCGGGGCGGAATTACCCTTGCCGCGGGACCCCGGGTGCCAGCCTGGGCCGCGATTGTGCGGTGATTTTCGGCTGGCTTCGGGGGCGGTCGATCGCAACAATTCCCGCCCCCATGGATGGACACCGTCGCCACGGCCGGCGGTTCTGCACGCCATCCACCTCACGCGAAACGATCCCATGGACTCGCGCCGTCACTCGTCGCTCGGCATCTCCGCCATCGCCGTTCACCAGCCCGCTTGGGAACTGGAGAACGCCTGGTTCGGCGAGACGATGCCCCGCAAGTTTGCCCACCACACCGGCATCGAGGCCCGCGGTATCTCGCTCGACGACGAACTCGCGATGGGCATGCAGGCCGTGCGGCAGTTGCAGCGCGAGACGGGCTGTAATCTCGCCGACTGCCGCGGCATCGCGTTCGTGTCGCCGTCGTTCATTCCGCCCTCAGTCGCCCGCCGACATCTCGCCGCCGACGACGTGGTCCGCGAACGGCCCAGCCATGCGGCCGATGAACTGGCCCGCCTGCTCGGCATGCAGCGGTGCCGTACCGTCGGCCTCAACTGGTTTTGCTGCGGCTACAGCCGGGCCTTCTCGGTCGTCTCCCGCCGCTGGGTCCCGCGACTCGATCTCCGCCGCGATGAATTCGTGCTCGTGGTCGTGGCCACCCGCATCAGCCGGATCACCGACTTCGCCTGCGGCCAGACTGCCGGCCTCTTCGGCGACATGGCCTCGGCGACGCTCGTGGCTCCCGCGACGAGCCGCCGCTATCCCGTGCACTTCGAGATCCTGCACGCCAATGCCGAGAAGCAGGCGACAGAGCGGCCTGCCTTCGACTTCCATGTGCAGCAGCACGTGGCCATCCCGACTCCGAACGGCGGCACGCTCCACGCAGCCGAGCGGCTCGTCTTTTCGCTCGACGGCATGGCGATCGCGGAGCTCGCGCCGCGGGCGATGTCGGCGGCCACCGCCAAGGCGCTCGCCGCCGCGGGCCTCGCAGGCGGCGATGTGAACTTCGTGGTGCCCCACCAGGCTGGCACGGGGATCGTGCGGTTTACCGGCATGAAGCTCGACGAATACGGCGTGCGGGGTGAACTGATCAACGGTCTCACCCGCCGGACGGGCAACGTGAGCGCATGCTCGGTGCCCCACGCCCTCAAGCAGACGTGGAACCGGCTCGGCGGCCTCATCGCCTGCCCGACCGCCGCGGTCGGCAGCCCCGGCCGTCCCGAGGTGCTGCAGGGCTGCATCCTCCTCCGGGCCACACCCTTGCACGAGCGTCAGCCCACCGTCGCCGCCTGACGCTGCTACTCGGCGTCGCCGGATGCCTGCTCGTCTTGGCCTGCCTTGCCCCGCCGCTGCGGCCGCGATTCATCATCGCGGCGGAAGACGGCGACGACGTCTTCGATCGGCACGACATAGAGCAGGTTGTTCTGTTCGAAGTCCACGGGGATCGAGTTCTTCGGGTGAAAGAGCACCTTGTCGTACTTCGCGATCGGGAAGTCGGCATCGCGCTCGACCTGCAGGCTCACCTCGACCACGCGGCCGGTGATGGTGGGAATCTCCGCCTGATCGGGCAGCACGATGCCGCCGCGAGTCTTGTGCCGGCTCTCATCCTTGCGGATCAACACCCGCATCCCGAGCGGTTCCACGAATTCATCCACTGATATCTCCTCGATCATTGTGCGTGTGCCGCCGGCTTCACGTCGAGCGTCGCCGAAATGAACGAGGCTCGTGGCTCCGCATCATGCCCGTAGAAGCACACACCTGCAAACGCCCCACCGTAGGCCCGTCACTCCGTGACGGGCCGCTCCCGTTGCTGGGCAACGGGCCTACGCGGGCGGCGCGTGCGGCGGCGCGTTGAGCCGGAAGATGAGGAGCGGCACCTCCATCACCTTCTCGTGATGGAAGGCATGGCCGAAGAGGCCCTGCTCGCCGAGGCACTCGCCATGATCGGCCGTCACCACCACCGTGGTCGGGCGGCCACGGGCGATGAAGCAGGCCAAGAGATCGGCCATCCGTCGATCGAGATATTCGGCACACTCCCGCTGCCGATCCCAAAGCCCACGATCGAGCATGCCGGCCGCATCGGGCACGCCTCCCGCGTTGAACAGCCGGCCGAGGCTCATCCGCTCGGCGACGGGATCCGCCGCGAGGGGCGGCATCTCCGCGTGCCGAAACGGGCTGTGCGTCTCGCCGAAATTGATGAAGGCGAAGCACGGCCGGCGGCGGGCCCGCCGCTCCACCTGCTCGCACACGAGCCGCACCTGCTCGCGGGCCGCCGTGCCCGTCACGCGAAACCACTCGAAACCGTCCTGCAGCGGGCTCGGCTTCGCGAACCAGTCCATCGCCGCGACGCCGACCGTGGCATAGCCGCGCCGGCGGAAGCCGTCGACGATGCTGACCGTGGCCTCCGGAAACGTCACCAGCGGCCGCACGGCGAGATTGCGGTGGGAAATCCGCCACAGCTGCTGCACGTAGCGGTTGTAGAAGGGCAGCGGCTCGAACACGTGCGGCAAAAAGCCGTTGAACATCGCCTGATGCGCCGGCAGCGTGTAGGTGGCCATCGCCCAGGCCCGCTGCGCCGGGCCATGGCGGTCGAGCACGGGCGTGTGGGCATCGCTGTAGACGTCGTAGCGGCAGGAGTCCCACGTCACGAGCAGGAAGTCTTCGGCGTCGTCGCCCGCCTGGTGCCCGCGGTGCCGCCACTCGTCCCACATCCGCCCCAGGGGCGTGCGCGTCAGCATGCCCATCAGGCTGACTCCGCGGCGATCGGCTGCCGGCAGCTGGCGACGGTGAACCGCGGCGATCCATAGACGTCGGCCACCACCGCCGGCACGATCGGAAAGTCGCCGATGCTCGGTGCCGCGAGGCCGGCGAGCCGCGCCCAGCCGCGGTCGTCGCGCCGCATACACGGCCACTTCCGCCAGGCCCACACGACGGCGGTGGCGTCGGCATCCACGCCGAGCACGGCGGCCGCCCCGGCGCACCGCAGCACCGCGGCACCGTAGCCGGCGCCCGAGCCCAGATCGAGGACGCGGCGGCCCGCGACTCGTTCCGCTGCGAAGAGGTACCGGGCGAGGTGTGGCGCAGCGAGCTCGGCCCACTGCGGCGTACCCGGCTCCGCGCGTTCGACGTTCATGCAGCCGCGCCCCGGAGGCTCTCGCTCGTACGCCAGCCAGCCACATGATCGAGGGTCGTGACGAACCGCGGCCCCCATTCCTGCACGCTCCAGCGCCGCTCGAGCCGCAGCCGTGCCGCGCGGCCCATCGTGCGCCGCAGCTCAGGCTCGGCGGCAAGGGTCGCGATCGCCCGCCGCCACTCGGCCGGCGTGTCGGCAAGGAAACCGGTCGTGCCGTGGTCGATCAGGTGGCGATGGATGCCGATCGAGTTGCCCACCACCGGCAGGCCGGCGGCCATGTATTGCAACACCTTCAGCCCACACTTGCCGGCGCTCCAGGGATGGTCGGGCAGCCAGGCGATCCCGATGTCGGCATGGGCCAGGTCGTCGGCCTCCGTCGCTGCCGACCAGGCCGAATGCCGCGCTCGCACGCCGCAGTCGCGATCCTGAGCGTCGCAGATCGCATGCAGCCGGAGCCCTGGCACGGCCGCCGCTGCTGCCCGGAGGCAGGATCGGGCATCGGCGAGCGATGCTGCCGTGCTCGGGCTGCCGATCCAGACAAGCTCGGCCAGGCCGGCCGGACGGTCGTGCGCGGCCAGCCGATAGCGGCGTGGATCGACACAGGTGGGCATCAGCTGCGCGGCGGCCCTGCCGCCACAGGCATCGGCGGCGCGGCGGAGATGCTCGGACCCCGCCAGGCAGCCATCGGCGAGGCGAACCATCCGCCGAAACCGCGCCAGCCGCACCGGGTCGGCCGCGGCACGCGATGCGTTGCTGTCGCGAGAGTAGATGGCATCGTCGAAGTCGAAGATGAGCACGCGGGCAGCGCGGCGGATGAGCCAGGCCTTCGCGGCGCTGAACAGCCGCCGCTGCACGACGACCGCATCGGCTGCCCGGATCGACTGCAGCATGGCGGTGAAGTCGGACAGGCCCCGGCGCCGCGGCCACGGCTCCAGGTTCCAGCCCGCCGCCGCCAGCGCGGGCGCGAAGGCGGCCAGCCGATAGCGGTAGCAGACGAAGTCGGCGTCTTCGGTGAGGGCCAGCAGTCGCCGCACGGATTCCTCACCTCGGGCCACCGGGAGATCGTTCCCGGATGAGGATCGGCGGGGCACGGCACCGCGATGCAATCTCGGCCGAAATATTTCCGCCAGCCGCGCAGAGCCCCCAGGCCGGAGGAAGAGTGCGCGGCCCGGGGAAGATGGGGGTTCGCGGCTCAGGAATTTCTCCGGCCGGCGGCGGGTCGAGTGGAGCACGCACGGCACCGGGTCCGAAAACTGTCTCGATGCTGCGCTACTCTCTCCGCGACTCCACAGGAGCCGCACGGCCGCCGCGGATCGCCCTGCTCGTCGATCGCTTCGACGGCCGCGGGGGCGCGGAGACATACAGCCGCGATCTCGCCGTCTGGCTGGCGGCCCGCGGCTGCGACGTGCATGTGCTGGGCCGCATGTGCGGGCTGCGCGAGCAGCTGCTACCGCTCACGTTTCACACCCTGCCCCCGACCCGCAACTGGGCTGCGTTCACTCGCGCCGCAGACGCGTGCATCGCTGCGATCGCCCCCGACGTGACCCACGACATGGGCGTGGCAGTCGGCTGTGACATCTTCCACTCGCACGTCGGCTCGCCCCTGGCCTGCCAGCAGGCCGCCGAGCTGGCCCATCCGGCCTGGTATCGGCCGCTGCGGCGGCTCGTGCAGTCTGCCGGCCGACGCCGGCGGATCGCGGCCCGGGCCGCGGAGCAGTTCGGCGCGGAAGAGTCGCTGTGCATCGCGCTGTCGCACCGCGGCGCGGCCGATCTGACCACGCTGCACGGGGTCTCTCCCGGCCGTATCCGGCTCGTGCCCAACGGCGTCGATGCGGAGCGATTCAATCCGGCCCGGCACCGCGACACCGGCGCCGCCCTCCGCCGCCGGTATGGCTTCACCCCGGACGACGTCGTCGTGATCGGTGTGGCGCACAATCGACGGCTCAAGGGGATGGCGACGCTCATCCGCGCCGTGCTCGGCCTGCGACACGAAGGCGTGCCCCTCAAACTGCTCCTCTGCGGAGGCCACGCCGCGTGGCAGTCGCCCGCCGAAAATGCGGTCGTCGAAGTCGGCTGCGTGTCGGACATGCCGGCCCACTATGCCGCCGCCGACATTGCCGTGCAGCCCTCGTTCTACGACGCCTGCAGCCTCGCCACGCTCGAGTCGCTCGCCGGCGGCCTGCCCGTCGTGACCACCCGGGCCAACGGTGCGGGCGAACTGCTCACGCATGACGTGAACGCCATCGTGCTCGACGATGCCGGCGATGTCGGCACGCTCGCAACGACGCTGCGGCGGCTGGCCGCGGACCGCTGGCTGCGAGCCTCGCTGGGGCGTGCCGCCCGCCGCCGTGCACTGGAGCTCAGCGTCGACGACACCTTCTCGTCGATCATCGCCGTATATGGCGAGGTGGTCGCGGCCCGCGGCTATAGGCTCATGACCGTGGACGCAGCCATCCAGCGCCGCGCCGCCTGACGCAGAACGAAAGCCCGCCGTAGAGAAGCGCCGGTGCGCACGACAGCACCCCTGACCGCACCATAGAAGCCCCCATGCGCACGATCGCACCCATGACCGCACCATAGAAGCCCCCATGCGCAAGCAGGGGGATCTCACACGATCCCGCGGGCCTCGAGCAACGCGACGACGGCATCGACACACTTGCCGATCGGCCACTCGTGCGTCGGCAGCACGAGATCGGCCGCGGCCGGCGCGTCATACGCGGCCGAGACGCCGGGGAAGTTGGCGATCTCGCCCGCGTCGGCCCGGGCATAGGTGCCGTCGGTGTCCCGCTTCCGGCAGGCCTCGACCGGCGCCGAGAGATGCACCACGATGAACCGACCGCGGCCCACCCGCTCGGCCGCCTTCTGCCGCACCGATTCGTCGGGCGCGACGAACGCCGCCAGGCAGACGAGTCCGGCGTCGTTGAGGATCCGCGCCACCTCGACACCGCGGCGGAGGTTCTCGCTCCGCTCCTCGGCCGAGAAGCCGAGGTCGCGGCTGATGCCGAGCCGCAGCGACTGGCCGTCGAGCACGGTCACCGCCCGCCCCATGTCGAAGAGCCGCCGCTCGACGGCCCGGGCGAGCGTCGTCTTGCCGGAGCCCGTGAGCCCGGTGAACAGCACCGTCGCCGGCTGCTGGCCGAACCGGGCCGCCCGCTCCTCGTCGCTCACGCCGCTGGCGACCGCCTGCATGTGCTCCGCGGCGGGCTCGTCGTCCCAGTGGGCCTTGCTGCCGTCCTCCGGCTCGCGGTCGAGGATCATGCCGGCGGCCACCGTCGCATTCGTGAGCCGATCGATCATGATGAAGCCGCCCGTGGCCCGGTTGCGGCGATAGGCGTCGTAGGCGATGGGGCTCGTGAGCGTGATGCCGCAGCGGCCGATCTCGTTGAGGGCGAGCGTGGGCGCCGGCTGGCGATGGAGGGTGTTGATGTCGACGCGGTAGCGAAGCGAGCCGACCGCGCCGGGCACCACCTTGCTCGTCTGCTTGAAGAGATACTGCTTGCCGGGCACAAGCGGCTCCTCGGCCATCCACACGACCATCGCATCGAACTTGTGATCGACCTTCGGCACGTTGCCGGGCCGCACGAGCATGTCGCCGCGGCTGGAATCGATCTCGTCCTCGAGCGTGAGCGTGACCGACTGCGGGGCGAAGGCCTCCTCCAGCTCGCCGTCGAACGTCACGATGCTCTTCACGCGGCTCTTCTTCCGCGAGGGCAGCGACAGCACCTCGTCGCCCTTGCGGATGATGCCGCTGGCGACGGTGCCGGCGAAGCCGCGGAAGTCGAGGTTGGGCCGGAGCACGAACTGCACTGGGAACCGGAAGTCTTCCATGTTGCGGTCGGAGCCGATGTAGACCGTCTCCAACAGCGGCATCAGCGGCGAGCCGGTGTACCAGGGCATGTTCGGGCTGTGGGCCACGACGTTGTCGCCCTTGAGCGCCGAGATCGGCATGAAGTGGACGTCGGGCAGCTCGAGCCGCGAGGCGAAGTCGGTGTAGTCGGCCCGGATCCGTTCGAACACCGCCTGGTCGTAGCCGACGATGTCCATCTTGTTGACGGCCACGACGATGTGCCTGATGCCGAGCAGCGACACGATGAACGAGTGTCGCTTCGTCTGCGGGAGCACGCCGTGGCGGGCATCGATGAGGATGATCGCCAGGTCGGCCGTCGAGGCCCCCGTGGCCATGTTCCGCGTGTACTGCTCGTGGCCGGGGGTGTCGGCGATGATGAACTTCCGCTTGTCGGTCGAGAAGTAGCGGTAGGCCACGTCGATCGTGATGCCCTGCTGCCGCTCATCCTCGAGGCCGTCGGTGAAGAGCGCCAGATCGACCTCGCCGCCGGTCGTGCCATACCGCGATGAATCCTTGGCGATCGCCGCCAGCTGATCCTCGTAGATCATCTTCGACTCGTAGAAGAGCCGACCGATCAGCGTGCTCTTCCCGTCGTCGACGCTGCCGCAGGTGATGAACCTGAGCAGCTCCTTCCGCTCGTGCTGAGCGAGGTATTCGTCGATGTCGGTGGCGATCAAAGCTGATTGATGTGACATGTCTTGAAAATCCTGGTGGCCTTCCGCTTTTCAGCCGCATGTGCCGTTCAGCGGCCGCAGGTCCGCTGCAACGGCGGGAGACGAGGCCGCTTCAGAAATACCCCTCCCGTTTCTTCTTTTCCATGCTGCCGGCCTCGTCGGAATCGATGAGCCGCCCCTGCCGCTCCGAGAACGTCGTCAGGAGCATCTCTTGGATGATCTCGGGGAGGGTGGTGGCCGTCGAATCGACGGCGCCTGAGAGCGGATAGCAGCCGAGCGTGCGGAACCGCACCCGTCGCATCTCGGGCACCTCGCCCGGCTCGAGCGGCAGCCGGTCGTCGTCCCGCATGATCATCACGCCGTCGCGCCACACGATCGGCCGCTCCTTCGCGAAGTAGAGCGGCACGATCGGGATCTTCTCGAGGTGGATGTATTGCCAGACGTCGAGCTCGGTCCAGTTGGAGAGCGGGAACACGCGGATGCTCTCGTTCTTCCGCACCTTCGTGTTGTAGAGGTTCCAGAGCTCGGGCCGCTGGTTCTTCGGGTCCCAGCGGTGAAACTCGTCGCGGAACGAGAACACCCGCTCCTTCGCCCGGGATTTCTCCTCGTCGCGTCGAGCCCCGCCGAAGGCGGCGTCGAACCGATACTTGTCGAGCGCCTGCCGCAGGGCCTGCGTCTTCATCACGTCGGTGTGCACCTTGCTGCCGTGCGTGATCGGGTTGATGCCCTGCTTCCGCCCCTCTTCGTTCGTGTAGACGAGCAGCTTGAAGCCCAGCTCCTTCGCGACGTAGTTGTCGCGGAGGTCGTACATCTCGCGGAACTTCCAGGTCGTGTCGATGTGCATCAACGGGAAGGGGGGCTTCGCGGGATAGAAGGCCTTCTCCGCGAGCCGCACCATCACCGCCGAGTCTTTCCCGATCGAATAGAGCATGACCGGGTTCTCGAACTCGGCCGCCACCTCACGGATGATGTGGATGCTCTCGGCTTCGAGCTGGCGCAGGTGTGTGAGCGTGTAGGACGTCATCGGGCAATCCGGTGAAAATGAGAGGATTTCCGCCACTGTAGGGCAAACGGCTCGCCCGCGGCAATCGAAACCGTGGACGCGGCAGGGAGTGATTCACAGCCGCGGGAAACCTCTCGCGAATTTCAGGGAGAGCGGTGATAATGCCTCGACCACTTTCCCACGGGAGATGCCCATGCTGCCTCGTCTCGCCTCCGGTTTCGTGATTCGTGGACTTCTCGCGGCCGCCGCTGCGACGCTCGTATCGCTGCCCGATACCGCCTCGGCCCTGCCCCGTGACCGGATCGCCGCCCGCCGCCTGGCCCGCATCCTGCCCCCGGGCTCGACGCTCACGCTGCCCGCCGCGCCCGTGCCGCCGCGCCGGCCCGCGGTCGTGCGAACGCCGGCGAGCCCGGCCGTGCCACAGACGGCCGCGAAGACTGCTGCTCCTGGGCCACGGGCCGCCGCGCAGCCGGTTGCAGCAGCACCGCAGCCTGCGGCCACTGCCGCCGCAAAGCCCGCGCAGCCGCCGTCCGCCAGCGGTGTGCAGCAGGCAGCCGGCACGGCACCGGCGACGAAGACCGCCACGCCCACCGGCGCGTGGACGCTCGACGACGACCCGGCGGCAGACGGCACGAAGAGCGTGCTCGTGCCGGGCGGACGACAGCCGACGCCGGCCGCGCCGATCGAGCTGCTGCCGACGCCGTAGGCGTTGGGTGGACGGTACGCGTGTTGGTGGCCGCATGATCCCCCTGCTTGCGCATGGGGGCTTCTATGCCGAGAGTCGAAGGAAGCCCCCAGGCGCGAGCCGGGGGATACTCCTCATAAAAGCCCCCAGGCGCGAGCCGGGGGATATCGGGCGTCAGCCCGACCGCCGCAACTGATTCTCACCCCAGCCCGTTCCGCAGCTCATCCGCCTGCCGGCGGATCGTGCGCAGCTCGCCCGCATCCTTGCGGCCAAGATTCTTGAGCTGCATCGTCATCCGCTGGTTCTTCGCCAGCAGCTTCTCGTGCCGCGTGAGGAAGTCCCAATAGAGCGTCGTGAACGGACAGGCCTCCGGGCCGGTGGCCCGCTTCGGATCGTAGCGGCAGCCCTTGCAGGCGTTGCTCATGCGATCGATGTAGGCCCCGGTCGCGCAATACGGCTTCGACGCCATCACGCCGCCATCGCCGAACTGGCTCATGCCGAGCGTGTTGGGCAGCTCGACCCACTCGACCGCATCCACATAGACGGCCAGATACCAGCGGTGTACGTCCTGCGGCTTCACGCCGAGCAGCATCGCAAACAGGCCCGTGACCATCAGCCGCTGGATGTGGTGGGCGTAGCCGTGGCGGAGCGTCTGGCCGAGTGCGTCCTTGAGGCAGTTCATCTCCGTGGCCGCGGTCCAGTAGAAGGCCGGCAGCGGCTGCTCGGCGCCGAGCGCGTTGCGGTCGAGATACTCGGGCATGAAGTGCCAGTAGATGCCGCGGACATATTCCCGCCAGCCGAGCACCTGGCGAATGAAGCCTTCCGTCGCCTCCAGCGGCGCCTTCCCCGCACGCCACGCCCGCTCGGCTCCCGCGATCACGTCCCGCGGATCGAGCAGCTTCATGTTCATCGCCTGGGAGAGCCGGGAGTGGTAGAGCCACGGCTCGCCCGTCCAGATCGCATCTTGATAGCGGCCGAAGCTGGCGAGCCGATGGGCCAGGAAGTCGTCGAGCGCGGCCCGCGCGTCGGCGGGCGTCACGGGCCAGTCGAAGTCGGCGAGGTCACCGGGATGGCTCGCGAACCGCCGGCTCACGAGGTCGATCACGCCGCGGGTGATCGCGTCGGGCGAAAACCGCACCGGCGGCGGCAGCACGCCCGGCCCGGCCTTCCCGAACGCGCCGCGATTCTCGGCGTCGAAATTCCACTGGCCGCCGGCCGGCTCGCCGTCGTCCATCAACACGCCGAACTTCTCTCGCAGCGGCCGATAGAAGTATTCGAGCCGCAGCTGCTTGCGGCCCTGGGCATGCGCCGCGAAGTCGTCCCGCGACGAGAAGAAGTGGCGGTCGGGACGAATCTCGAGCGGCACCCCGGCAGCAGCGGCCGCGGCCGTGAGCGCCGCCTGCACCCGCCACTCGCCCGGCTCGACGACGACCAGCTTCTCCGGCCCCTGCTTCTTCTTCCGCAGTGCGGCGAGGCTCGCGGTCAGCGCCGCCGCCAGCGTGCCCGGCTCCTTCGCCTGCGGCTTGGCGGCGAGTTCGGTGTAGTCGACGTCGATGCCCTCGCCAGCGAGCGTGTCGCGAAAGTGCCGCATCGCGGCCAGAAAGACGGCGATCCGGGCCTTGTGGGTCCAGACGTGGGTCGACTCCTCGGCCACTTCGGCCATCCAGACGCTGTCCCGCTGCCGGTCGAAACCGTCGAATGCGGCCCCCGCACGGTCGAGTTGGTCGCCGAGCACGAGCACGAGATGACGGGGCATCGGATCACTCCAGGGGGTCGCACGGATCAGTGGCGTCGGCACTGCCTAGCGTATCCCCGTCACGCCGTGACGGGCTGCCCGTTGCGGAGCAACGGGCCTACGAGGGGCGGAGCAACGGGCCTACGAGGGGCGGAGCAACGGGCCTACGAGGGGCGGAGCAACGGGCCTACCAGCGGGCCTCGAGGCCGACATTCGCACCGTTGAGAAACACGCTGCCGGTGCTGCGGATCTCCGTGCCGGCGTCGGGGCCGGTGTTCGTCGTGAGATCCCAGGAGTCGGGGGCGAGGGCCACTCCCGTGAGCCAGAACAGGTTGTAGCCGAGCCGCAGACCCCAGGTGTCGGTGAGGCGGTAGATCAGCGACGCATTCATGTCGGCGATCATGCCCATGCCGAGGTCATCGCTCGACCGTGGCGAACGGAACGGGTCCCCGGGCGCGAGCTGGTCGAACATCGACTGCGACTGCGAGAGCACGCTGCCGGCGAGGCCGATCTTCATCCAGCCTTCGAAGGCCCAGTTCTGCCAGGCCCAGCGGCCGCGGGTGCCAACCTGCGCCGCGAAGAGATTGGAGCTCGCCTGCACGTCGTAGGTGTTGGCCGTCGGATAGCCACCTGGCGTGATCGCCATCTGGGCCGCCTCCTCGAGGCCGGCCCAGCGGACACCCAGGAGCCAGTCGACGTGGCCTCCTTCGTAGCCGGGGCTCCGCTGCCACGGATAGGGCGACCGGCGATCGCGGCCGCCATCGAACGAGTTGAAGACCGTATTCGCTTCGAGTGAGTTGATCTGCGATCGGTATGACACATCAGCCCGCTGGCCATCGATCAGGCCGGTGGCTTCCGCGAACCCGGGCTCTCCGCCGGCCTGGAGGATGTCGCCATCGCTCTCGAACCAGCGATCGACGTCCATGCCGTAGATGCCGGTGTAGCCGACTTCCCAGCCGAGGCTGTCGCAGCCGTAGTCGCCGTAGAGCAGCCGGACGCCTGTGCCGATCTGTGAGTCGAGGCCGTTCGCAGTCACCACCGGCACGTTCGTATCGGTGGCATTCACCACGAGGGCCTGTTCGCGGGTGGCGTTGTTCCGCTGCAGAAAGAGCGCGTCGGCGATGACGTAGCGACGGGCGTCGGCCGACGGCGGAGACTGCCCGACGGCTCGTCCCGGAATCCCGGCGACGGCCACGAGCAGGCAGGCGATCGGCAGCAGCTTGGAACAATCCATACGACCTGTTTCTTCGGCACCACCGTCAGGGGGCATGAGAATCGTTGAACTCGCAGCCGAAACAGGAGAAAACACCCAAAATGGGCTGACTGTGCGGGGCCCGCGAACCATCCGGCCCCCCCGCGACGTACTATCCCCACAGACACTCATCTCCCCCGGACGGCCGCAACCATGACGTTGAAGACGCTCTTTCGGCGACGCGAGGCCCAGTCGCGCGGGCTGCGGGGCCGCGGCCGCCGGCTGCGTGGCGGCCGCTGGGAGACGCTCGGCCTGGGGATCCAGGGCCACGAGTCGCTCGAACAGCGGGCCCTCATGGCGGCCGATCTGGGCATCACCCTCACGGACGGACTCGACCATTATCTGCCCGGCTCGCAAACGGCCTACGTGCTCACGATCACGAACGACGGCGACGCCACCGCGACGAAGGCGGCCGTCACCACGACACTCCCGGCTGCGATCACGCAAGCCACTTGGACGGCGGCCTATGCGGGCGGCGGCACCGGGCCCGTCGTGGGATCCGGCCCGCTCAAGACTGACATCACGCTGCCCGCCGGTGCACAGGCCACGTTCACGGTTCTCGCCACGGTGAGCCCGACCGCCACGGGCCCGCTGGCAGTCGCGGCGCAGGTCTCGCTCGACGGCACCGATCTCACGGCCACCGACACCGACGCGTTCGTGCCGCGTTCGCTCGCGATCGCCGCCGCCGCCGGCCCCACGAGCACGCCGGTGGTGAAGCTCGTCGATCCTGAGACGGGCGTCACCCTTGCCGAGCAGCTCGTGTTCGACACGAAGCTCAAGACGGGCGTACAGGCGGTGCTCGGCGATCTCGACGGCGACGGTAAGCTCGAGGTGATCACCACCCCCAACCGCGGCCACGTCGGCGAGATCAGGGTCTTCACCCAGAAGGTGGCCGACGACGGCGGCGTGACGCTCGTTCGCGACGACCGCTACTCGCTCCAGCCCTTCGGCGCCGGCTATCGCCACGGTCTCGTGCTGGCGGCGGGCGACTTCACGGGCGACGGCCGCGTCGATCTGGCCGTGGCGCGGGCGATCGGCAATGGCGAGGTGAAGCTCTACGAATCGACTCCGACGGCCGCGACACCGCTGACGCTGTCCCGGTCGTTCACGCCCTTCGCGGGTGGCACGGCGGGCGTTTCGCTGGCGGTCGCCGATTTTGGCACGTTTGCCGACGGCAAGGTCGTCGATGCCACGAAGCTCGACGGCAAGGCTGAGATCGTCGTCGCCAGTCCCCGCGGCCTCGCGCCGACGATCCAGATCCGCGATGCGTCCGGCAGCACGGTGCCGGTGCTCGACACGGTCTCGCCGTTCACGAAGACGTTCACGGGCAGTTATGCCGTGACCACGGCCCGCCTGAACAAGGATTCGATCCCCGACATCGTCGTGGCGCAGGGCCGCGGCGGCTCGTCGGTGGTGGAGGTGTATGACGGCGGCGTCTCGACGGCAGCCAACGCGAAGCTCGCCACCTTCACCGCATTCGGCGATCTGGCCAGCCGCAACGCGCCGGTGTCCGTGGCAGCGGTCGATACCGATGGCGATGGCCGAGCGAATGCGGTCATCGCGGCCCAAACGGCTCGCAACGCCGAGGCCTGGCGACGGTTCGTCGTCGTGGATGCGACGACGGGCAACGGCGTGTCGCTGCAGCGCGACATGACGGCGGCTCCGTTCAATGTTCGCGGCGTGTTGTCGGGCGATGCCGGACGACCGAACGTGACGACGGTCACGACGGCCAGCGGCCTGCAGTACCGCGACCTCACCGTCGGCAATGGCGCCCAGCCTTCCACCAGCACGGCGACGGTGCGGGTCAACTACGAGGGCCGCCTCCTCGACGGCACCCGCTTCGACGGCAACAACGGGACCTCGTTCCAGCTGAACCGCGTCATCGCCGGCTGGACCGAGGGTCTGGCCTCGATGCGGGTCGGCGGCCGTCGCCAGCTGATCATCCCGGCAAACCTGGCCTACGGTGCGGACGGGAGTCCGCCGAACATCCCGCCCAACGCCACGCTCGTCTTCGACGTCGAGCTGCTTTCGACGACGTAGGGCCGGCAAACGCCCAGGTTTTTCGCGGGCTGGCGGCCTGCGGACCAGGTTTTTCGGGGTTTCCGTGTGGGTTCCGATTTCGCGTGCCCAACGCTTGACGCCCCTCGGGGTGCCGCCTACCCTACATGCAACTTTGATGCAGAAACTCGGCGACGACGCCGGCAATCAACGGTGTGATTCAGGAACTGCTCGTGAGCGCGTCTTGATTCCGGTGCGGAGCCGCCCCTTTGGGCAGCGCTCCGGAGGCTTCCTGAGCCTGGTGGATCAATTCTTCGCGCGATCATTTTCGTGACTTCGGCGGGCGCTCCAGCGCCTGGCTGTTTGGCGAAACAGCGGCGTGGGTTTTCCAGCACCGAGATCACTCGACGCGCCCGCCCCACCCCCGCCCCCGTCATGCAGTCACTTCATCCCACCGCTCGAGCGCCCCGCGATCGTGGCTTCACACTCGTGGAATTGCTCGTGGTGATCGCGATCATCGCCACGCTCATCGGCATTCTCTTGCCCGCTGTTCAAACAGCTCGAGAAGCCGCGCGTCGAATGCAATGCAGCAACAATCTCAAGCAGATCGGTCTGGCCATTCAAACCCATACGGATTGCCGCGGGAGCCTGCCCGTTCATTCAACGGGTGCGGCGTCAACCGCTGGCGGATGCGGTCCGGGCTTTGCAAGTTTCCTCGTCGAAATCCTGCCGCACTTTGATGATGCGCCACTCTTCAATTCGATCCGTCGCGACATCGGCATGATGGATGGCTGCACGGGTGGATACCGTCCGACGGCAACATCCATGCGTATTTCAGCATCGCATCCGAATGCAAAGGCAGCGGCTACCCTTGTGCCGTCATTTCTCTGCCCGTCAGACAGCTTTACCCAGCGATCTGAGCACGCTCAGCATGTCGGTTCCGCCATGCCCGCTCCTGGAAGTTATGCCGGGAATGTCGGCTGGCCGCGGCGTACGAGGGGAATCTCTCCTGGGCCCTTGGCAATTCCGAGTCCTGGACTTGGAAAGCACAACGGCGCAATTCCTATGGAAAATCCTGATCCAGGACAGACGACAGCCTCCTGGCAGACTTCGACCATCAAGCTCAAGGACTTCGCTGATGGACTTTCGAAGACAGCACTCGTGGCCGAACGACGCATTGTGAGTCTTGTCGCCGCCAATGAGTTCGACAGTGGCGATCCTGATGAGGGTCGTGCCGGCAGCACGCCTCCTTCGTTGATATCTGGGTGCGGCGGAACCGGAAACAGTCAGTCGTTGGCCTCATGGATCGAGTTCGTCGAGAAGCGATCCGACGCCTCGTACTCCCGCCTTTTGGGCCGGGCATGGATCAGCGGCTGGACTCCGCTGGGAAATACCTACATGCATGTGTTTCCCCCGAATGGCTACAACGGCCACGTCTACAACGGCGAGGGTGTGGGCAATTACCTGGTCACGCCCAGCAGCCAGCATCGCGGAGGCGTGAACGTTTGTTTTGCCGACGGCCATGTCGAGTTCATTGCCGACGAGGTCGACCGAGCGGTGTGGTGGGGCATGGGCAGTCGCAACGGGGGGGAAGCGACGCGGTAGAGAACGGGAAACGGCTTCTACGCCAAGGACCAATTGGCTTGACGGGCAATAGTG
Source organism: Candidatus Kuenenia stuttgartensis (assembly GCA_945890755.1). Taxonomy (GTDB): domain Bacteria; phylum Planctomycetota; class Planctomycetia; order Pirellulales; family UBA1268; genus QWPN01. Next base: position 26,721 of record CAMDDA010000006.1, on the reverse strand, counting down.
ACACGACTAAGATCGGTACTGCAAGTCAGTTGCACCTACATCTTGAATGCATCAGCACGAACAAGGAGCCCTAGAATGAACCGCCTGCACATGCACCGTTTTGCCATCCTTTCGCTCGGCCCAGTGCTGGCGTCGTTCGGAGCGGCTACTGCGTGGGCCGACCCCGTCACAATACTTTCAAGCGGTCATGCCGATATCTTCGAGGTAGAATACGAGCAGGTCGAAGCTGAAACGCCCACGCTCCATCTCGGCGTGCACACAGATGACGGCCATTACGAGCCTGCCGATGTGCTTCTTCAAGTGAAGAACGCGGCATATACAAGCACGACTGGCCTTCCAGGCAGCATCACCACGCTGCTTGGCAGCAATGCGTGGATTCTTCCCGCTGACACCGAAGCTGCCGCCAACCTGGGCGTCCTCGAAGCCGGAGTCGCGCGAGCGGGCTTTCCTGAGGGAGCCGGCGCTGTGACGTTCACGCTGCTCTCATCAGGCAGTTCGAACCCCGGCAATTTTGCCCTCTTTACGTCCGGCAATGCGCTCCGACTCTCAGCGATCGGAGGAACAGTTGGAACCGGAAGCTTTAGCCTCTCGTCGGGCCATACCCACTTTAACTGGGGTTTCTCGGCTCCCGGCATCTACACGTTCGACATGCAGGCCAGCTACTCCGATCCATCCTATGGACCGCTGCAGAGCCCGGTGGAAACCTACACATTCCAAATTGTGCCCGAGCCGTCGAGCATCGCTCTGGCCGGCCTCGGGGCGGCGGGCGTCCTGGCCGCCGGCTGGCGGCGCCGCCGGCGGGCCGCGGCCCGGAATTCAGTGGTGGCCGAGATCGCCGGTTAATCCGGACTGACCCCTGCGGTTCCTTCTGGCAGACACAGACGACTCGTCGGCTGGCTGCCAGGAGGACCACCGTGATCGCTCTCGCCAAAAAGGCTGTTTCGCTCAAGAAAACTCGGGGCTCAGCAGCCGCCATTCGGTCGCCCAGGCCCAGCCGAACAGCCGCAGCCTACGCCGCCCAGCGGGAAGCTCTCAAGGCACGGCGGGCACAGCTCTTCGACCGGCTCATCGAATACATCCCCTGTCGGCAGTTCCTCAAGGCCGACGCCGAGGCCCTGGCGTCGACACCGCCGTCCGACGCTGCGGTGCCGCTCGAGACGCACGACCGCGAGCCCGCCCGTGGCGAGGGTCTCACGCCCTACCTCGCCAGCCTTTACCAGACCCGGCTGCTGACGAAGGATGAGGAGCAGTATTACTTCCGCCGGATGAACTGGCTGAAGTTCCGTGCCGCCACCACCCGCGGCCGCCTCGACAAGAAGCGGGCGACGCTCCGACAGATCGAGCAAATTGAAGGCTGGCTCACCGAAGCCGAGACAGTGAAGGCCATCTTGATCACGTCGAACCTCCGTCTCGTCGTGTCGATCGCCAAGAAGTTCGTCGACCCGTCGTGGGCATTCGAGGAGCTCGTCAGCGAGGGCAACGTGGCCCTCATGCGGGCCGTCGAGAAGTTCAACTTCGCCCTCGGCAACCGGTTCAGCACGTATGCCACCTATGCCGTCCAGCGGCACTTCTACCGCATCTCCCACCGCGGACGCCAGCAGCGGAAGCGGTTCGTGAGCGATGACGAGGCACTGAAGTCGCGGGCCGACGATCCCGACTCCACGGAGTACCACTCCGCCGAGCAGATCGACGTGCTCAAGCAGCTGTTCTCCGGGTTCCTCGACCAACTGGAGCCACGCGAGCGGAAAATCGTGGTGGCTCGCTTCGGCTTCGACGGCAAGCCGCCACGCACCTTTCGTGAACTCGGTTCGCAGATGGGCGTGTGCAAGGAACGGATCCGACAAATCCAGACCCGTGCGATGGAAAAGCTCCGTGAAATGGCGGCCGAGGCCCGTCTCGAACAGACAGTGGGCGACTGGCTGTGACGCACCGCGTGCTCGTGATCGGCGGATCGGGAGGCATCGGCTCGGCACTTGCGCGGCAGCTCGTGCAGGGAGGGGCGCAGGTGTTTCTCGCCGGCCGCGATCCGAGCCGGCTGGCGACCGTAGCCGATGAACTGGCCATGCCCTGCGGCACGGTCGATGCCTCCGACCCCGATCAGGTGGACGCCTGCGCCGATGCCGCAGCCGTGGCCCTCGGCGGACTCGACGGCATCGCGAATTGCGTCGGCTCGCTGATCTTGAAGCCGGCCCATCTGACGTCGACCGCCGACTGGCAGGCCACGCTGGCCGCCAACCTTTCGAGTGCATTTGGCTGCGTGCGGGCGGCAGGTCGGCTGATGAAGGTCGACGGTGGCTCGGTGGTGCTCGTGTCGAGCGCGGCGGCGCGGGTGGGGCTCGCCAATCATGAGGCGATCGCGGCGGCAAAGGCGGGCATCATCGGCCTCGTGCTTTCTGCGGCAGCCACCTACGCCAGGCAGAAAATCCGGTTCAATGCCGTGGCCCCCGGACTCGTGCGAACGCCGCTCACGAAGGGGCTCGTGGCGAGCGAACTGGCCGAAAAGGCGTCGGTGGGCATGCACCCGCTCGGCCGGCTGGGTGAGCCGGAGGAAGTGGCACGGGCGATCGCGTTTCTCCTCGATCCGGCCCAGGGCTGGATCACCGGCCAGGTGCTCGGCGTGGACGGCGGCCTCGCGGATCTCCGCGGGCGGTAGCGGGCAAGCGGCACGATTCCCCGTCCCCAATAAAAGCCCTGATCGCGAGCGAGGGGATCCGGGGTTCCGCAACGAAATCCCCCGGCTTGCGCCTGGGGGCTTGTATGAAGCGAGGGGATCCCCCGGCTTGCGCCTGGGGGCTTGTATTGGACTCGCCGCGGTCGGCGGCTTGTTATCCTGCTCCCTATGGACACACACACATCCGCCGCGCCGACGTTTCGCCTCTGGCTCATGATGGTGCTCGAGTTCGCGATCTGGGGCGCGTGGCTGCCCCTGATCTGGGGCTACATGGGGGCCGCCGTGGCCGATGGCGGCCTCGGCTTCAGCGGCACCGAGATCGCCTGGGTGGGCAGTGCCTTCGCGATCGCCTCGATCATGGGGATCTTCTTCTCCAGCCAGTTCGCCGACCGCACGTTCGCGGCCGAGCGATTCATGGCCGTGAGCCATCTCGTGGGCGGCCTGGCGATCCTCGGCATGTATTGGGCCCGCGACTTCCGCACGTTCTTCAGCCTGATGCTCGTGCACGCCCTGCTCTACGTGCCCACGATCTCCGTGACGAATTCGATCGCGTTCACCCACATGAAAAACGCCCAGAAGGAATTCGGTCTCGTGCGGATGGGGGGCACGATCGGCTGGATCCTGGCCGCCTGGCCGCTCTATTTCATCCTCCAAGGCAAGACCGGCGCCGAAGCCGTGGCCGCAAGCCGCAGCATCTTCCTCGTGGCGGGCATCACGTCGCTGGTGCTCGCGGCCTACAGCCTGTTCCTCCCCCATACGCCGCCGAAACGGGCCGTACCCGGCGACAGCGGCTTCGCCTGGCTCAAGGCGACGAAGTTCCTCGCCCATCCCTATCTGCTCGTGCTCTTCATCGTCACGTTCATCGACGCCGTGATCCACAACGGCTACTTCGTGCTGGCCGGAGACTTCCTCAAGAGCCAGTCCGTCGGCATCAAGCCGGAGTGGATCATGCCCGTGATGAGCATCGGGCAGGTGGCCGAGATCCTCACGATGGCGGTGCTCGGCGCCGTGCTCGCCCGGCTCGGCTGGAAGACGACGATGATCCTCGGCATCCTCGGCCATGCCGCCCGGTTCGCCGTCTTCGCCTTCTTTCCCCAGAGTCAGGCCGTCATCGTGGCCGTGCAGGTGCTGCACGGCATCTGCTACGCCTTCTTCTTCGCCACGCTCTACATCTTCATCGACGCCGCCTTCCCCAAGGACGTGCGCTCGAGCGCCCAAAGCCTCTTCAACCTCCTCGTGCTGGGCCTCGGCGACCTGGCCGCCAAGTGGCTCTTCATCCCGCTGCAGAGCCGGCTCACGACGGACGGCACGGTCGATTACCGGCAGCTCTTCCTCGTGCCGACGTTCATGGCCCTCGCCGCGGCCGTGGTGCTCGCGATCGCCTTCTGGCCGCCGCGGTCCCTCGCCGCCGCCGGCGAGACCCAGGACGACCTCGAGACAGAGCCGGGCCTCGTGACGTGACAGCGGCCCGTAGGCCCGTCACTCCGTGACGAGCTGCCCGTTGCGGAGCAACAGGCCTACGGAACCAGGCTGCCCGTTGCGGAGCAACAGGCCTACAGAACCGGGCTGCCCGTTGCGGAGCAACAGGCCTACAGAACCGAGCTGCCCGTTGCGGAGCAACAGGCCTGCGCAAGACGAAGCACCGATTTTGCAGCCTGCCTGCGGTCTTGCGGCCAAGGCCGCCGCTCCCTACCTTCCCCGCCCGCCTGCACCAGGCACCGCAGGCCGGATGACACCCAGGATGTCTTGCAGGGAGTTGCTGCAATGTCGATCACACTCGGGGAATTGGCGGAACGTGTCGGGGGCAGGCTCACGGGTGACGGCGGCCTGGTGCTCACCGGCGCCGCGACGCTCGAGACGGCATCGGCCGCCGATGTGACGCTCGTGGACAAGGCCGAGCGGCTCCATCTCCTCGCCAAGAGCCGCGCCGCCGCCGTGATCGTGCCCGAGGGCACCGGCCCGCTCGACCGGCCGGCGCTCGAGGTAGCCGACGTACACGCCGCCTTCACCGCCACGATCCTCCACTTCCATCCGCCGCGGCAGCGGCCCCGGACGGGCGTGAGCCCGCAGGCCGCCGTCGATCCGTCGGCGCGACTCGCAGCCGATGTCGAGATCCACGCCTTCGCCACCGTGGGACCCGACGTCGAGATCGGGCCCGGATCCACGATCCACTCCGGCGTGCACCTGATGGCGGGCACGCGGATCGGCGTCGATACCGAGATCTTTCCGAACGCCGTGCTCTACGAGAACACCCGCGTCGGCAGCCGCTGCATCATCCACGCCGGTGCCGTGCTCGGCGCCTACGGCTTCGGCTACAAGCCCACGGCCGACGGCTACCGGATCTCGGCCCAGCTCGGCTGGGTGGAGATCGCCGACGACGTCGAAATCGGCGCGGGCACGACGATCGACCGCGGCACCTACGGCCCGACGGTGATCGGCGCCGGCACCAAGCTCGACAACCTCGTGATGATCGCCCACAACTGCCGGCTCGGCCGGCACAACATGATCTGCTCACAGGTCGGCGTGGCCGGCAGCACGACCACCGGCGATTGGGTGGTGATGGCGGGGCAGGTGGGCGTTCGCGACCACGTGCACATCGGCGACAAGGCCGTGCTGGGCGCCCGCTCCGGCGTGTCGAACGACGTGGAGCCCGGCAAGACGGTGCTCGGCGAGCCGGCCATCGACCTCCGCGACCGCAAGCTGCAACTCGCGACGATGAGCAAGCTCCCCGAGATGCGCAAGGATCTCAAAGACCTCGTGAATCGAGTCACAACCCTCGAACAGAAAGACGCCACGTCCCGCGCTGCCTGAGACTACGACAGAGACGAAGACCATGACCACGCTCTCGCTCGCCGGCGAAACCGTCGGCATCCTCGCCGGCTGGGGCCGTTATCCCGTCGTCGTCGCCGAGGCGATCCGCCGGCGCGGCGGCCGCACGGCGATCCTCTCGATCCGCGACCATGCCGATGCGGCGCTGGAGCCCTTGGCCGATGCCTACGGCGACGTCGGCGTGGCCGAGATCGGCAAGGCGATCCACTTCTTCCGCAGCCACGGCGTGCGCCGCGCGACGATGGCCGGCAAGATTCACAAGACCAGGCTCTTCGGCCGGGCGGCCTGGGTGCGGAATCTGCCAGACTGGATCGGCCTGAAGACCTTCTGGCCCCACTTCGTGAGCCGCCGCCGCGACAACCGCGACGACTCGCTGCTCGGCGCGATCTCCGCCGCCTTCGATGCCCGCGGCGTGACGATCTGTCCGGCCACCGACTTCGCGCCGGAGTTGCTCGCCGACGAAGGGGTGCTCGCCGGTCGACCGCTCACCGCGCGGCAGGAGGCCGACGTCGCCTTCGGCTGGCGGCTGGCGAAAGAACTCGGCCGGCTCGACATTGGCCAGACGGTCGTCGTGAAAAACCGGGCGCCGCTCGCCCTCGAAGCGATCGAGGGTACCGACGCCTGCATCCGCCGCGCCGGATCGCTCTGCCCGACCGGGGGCATGGTCGTGGTCAAGGTCGCCAAGCCGCAGCAGGATCTGCGGTTCGACATGCCGACGATCGGGATCGGCACGCTCGAGTCGCTCGCAGCTGCCGGCGCGACCGTGCTCGCGATCGAAGCGGGCCGCACGATCCTCGTCGATCGGCCGGCGCTCGCGTCGTCTGCCGAGCGACACGGCATCACGATTGCAAGCTTCTGCGACACCGCCGGCCTGCCGGCGCTCCCCTCGGCAGCCGCCTGACGCAGGATTGACGTCCAGAATCCCCCGGCTTGCGCCTGGGGGCTTGTATGCAGAATCGATCCCCCGGCTTGCGCCTGGGGGCTTGTATGAGCGAGGGGATCCCACGTTCCGCTACACTTCCACCATGCGGATCCTCACATCGTTCGCGGTTCTCGTCGGCTCGCTCGCGGCCTCCGTTGCCTACGGCCAGGCCGTCGTCGCGCCGCCTGCCGTGGCGATCGACATGGCCATCGACCGCGCCGAGCCGATCCCGCCTCCGCAGACCCATCACATGGGCCGCGAGATCGCGCAGACCATGCACTACACCGGTGCACCGTGGCTCGTGCGTGAGAGTCGCCAGCGGGAGGAAGACTGCCGGATGCTGCTGGAGGCGCTCGCCATCAAGCCCGGACAGAAGGTGTGCGACTTGGGCTGCGGCAACGGCTTTTACACGGTTGAGCTCGCTCGTCAGGTTGGCCCCCGGGGCACGGTCTATGCCGTCGACATCCAGCCCGAGATGCTGCGAATGCTCGCCGAACGGGCCGCGGCGGAGGGACTGCGAAACATCCGGCCGGTGCTGAGCACGCCGATCGATCCGCGGCTTCCCGCGGGTGAACTCGACGTCGTGCTGTGCGTGGATGTCTATCACGAGTTCTCGCATCCTGAGGCCATGCTCGCCCGGATTCGCGAGAGCCTTGCCGACGGGGGCCAGTTGGTGCTGGCGGAGTTTCGCGGCGAGGATCCGGCCGTGCCGATCAAGCCACTTCACAAGATGACCAAGGCCCAGGTCCGGGCCGAACTGGAGCCCGCAGGCTTCGAACTGACCCGGGAATTCGACCGCCTGCCCTGGCAGCACCTGCTATTTTGGGGTGTGCGCGAGGGTGCCGAACGACCCAAATAACCCCATTTTCCAGCGAAATCCACCCGGTTTGCCGGACGGGCCGGGGAACACCGGATAAATTCCTGGATTTTGTGGTCCTGGAGATTGCATCCGGCCTCGGCAAGCGCGATACTCAATCGTGTTGAGGCGGGCTGGACACCTTTGTCATCCCGATTTCCGAAAACGATCGCAAGGCCGCAGATCATGGCCATTCGCCCACTAAGCTTCCGCGCGAGCGAATCGGCTGGACGCGATCCGCGCGGTGGGTCGCTCGATCCGGCGATCGCCGTCGATGACCGTGGCGTGAAATCACCCGCCGTCGCCCCGACCTCGAACTGGGTGCTGGGATCGAACGCCGCAATGCGGCGGATCGCGAAGTCGATCGAACGCGCCGCCGAAGTCGAGTGCACCGTGCTCGTCAGCGGCGAGACCGGCACCGGCAAGGAACTCTGGGCACGGCTCCTGCATCGCAGTGGCCCACGCCGCTCCAAGGCATTCATCCCCGTCAATTGCGCCGCGCTCACGCCGACGCTTGCCGAGAGCCAGCTCTTCGGTCACGAGAAGGGCGCGTTCACCGGCGCCGCCGGCCGCTCGCTGGGCATCTTCCGCGCCGCCCAGGGAGGCGTGGTGTTCCTCGACGAGATCGGGGAGATGCCGCCCGAACTGCAGCCCAAATTGCTCCGCGTGCTCCAGCAGCGCGAGGTGATTCCCGTCGGTGCCACGGAGCCCGTGCCGATCGACGTGCAGATCGTCGCGGCCACCAATCGCGACCTCGAGCAGGAGGTCGAGAAGGGGACGTTCCGCGAGGATCTCTACTACCGTCTCAACATGATCGAATTACGGGTGCCGCCGCTCCGCGAGCGGAAGGAAGACATCCCGCAGTTCATCGAGTTCTTCGCCCAGAAGTTCGCAGATCGGTATCGCCTGCCCGTCTGGGAGCCGAGCGCCGATGCCCTGGCGGAATTTTGCAGCTTCCAGTGGCCGGGCAACGTGCGGCAGCTGGAGCACGCGATCGAGCAGGCGTATGTGCTGCAGACCGAGCCGAAAGTGCCCGTGCGTTCGGTCGCGCAGGTGTCCTCTGGCAAGCTTCCCTGCCTCGATCTCGCCAAGCTGCGTGAGCAGGCGATCAAAGAAGCCCTCGAGATCACCCGCGGCCACAAGGCCCGGGCCGCGAAGCTGCTCGGCGTGCACGCCAACACGATGACGCGGCTGCTGAAGGACATCGGTGCTCCGGACGCCGACGACGCAGCCGACGCCGAATAAGCACGTCGCAAGGAAGCCCCCAGGCACAAGCCGGGGGATCGCGTTCCTGGCAGCCGCATCCCCTCGCTTGCGCTCAGGGCTTGTATGAAAGCGGGCAAATTCGTCCCCATACAAGCCCCCAGGCGCAAGCCGGGGGATCACGTTCCTGGCCACCGCATCCCCGCGCTTGCGCTCAGGGCTTGTATGAAAGCGGGCGAATTCGTCCCCATACAAGCCCCCAGGCGCAAGCCGGGGGATTCCTCACGGCGGGAGCCGGCACGTGCCGTCGTCGCAACTGCCGGCGATACGAAAGCGATGGCGGGCCACGAATCGGTACGCCGCCGACCACACCGGCAGGCTGCCCGGCACGTGCAGCAACACCGCGAGCGGCCACAGCAAAGGCAGCCGCCGCGATAGATACCGCACCGCCTCGGCGCCGCCACGAGCCCGACCGGCGCGGTCGATCACGAACATCTGCGCGTGCAGATCATCCGCCGACAGTTCCGGATAGTCCCGCGGCACGCTCGGGTCGTGCTGCGATACAAACTCGAGACTGCCGCCCAGATCCAGCCGACGAAGCACTGCGATCTGGCTGCGACAAAACCGACAGTGTCCGTCGTAGATCACGGTGTCGCGCGGCGGACGAGTGGCGGTGGTGATCATGCGACTGGCCACCCGAATCGTAGTGTGCCGCCGCCGTCCGCCTAGCCGTGGAACCGCGGCGGCGGTGCGGACGACGCACCCCTCACCGACGTGCAGAGATGGAGGATCGTCACGGCGCCCGCGGAAAGGAGCGTCCACGGGGCCCAGTCGGGCGCGGTGAACTGCCGCGGCGTGCCCTGGCCGTCGATCGGCAGGATGACGGCGGAGTCGATGAGCAGCATCTCGAAGCCGACGACCGTGGCAAAGATACCGGACGCGAGAAACACGCTCTTCCACATGAGAGGCCAACGACCGGCTGACAGGGTATGGGAACAGGGCCACAGGCGAACAACCGCCAGAGCCTGTGTCGCTCATCGACCGGCAGGCCACTTCGGCTGGAGGCCGCTGCCGCTCGGGCAGCATGCGGCGATCGTGACGGTTGTCGGGGCCAACGGCCCTGCCCGCTTCGGGCCTCGTCAGGCCTCGGCCGAGCCGGCTGCCGCCTCGGGATCGGCCACCGGTCGCAGCGGCCGCCGGTCGGTATCCGTGCCCGGCACGATCTGGGGCACTCCCATGGCAGCATCCACGATCGCCTTGAGTTCGGCACCGTCGATCACCTCGCATTCGATCAGCCGCCCCGTCACCGCCTCCAGGGCCGCCCGTCGCGCCTCAATGATCCGCCGCACCTTCTCCATCGAGGCGTCGATGATCCGCCGCACCTCCTCGTCGATCTCGCGGGCCGTCTGCTCGCTGTGGCTGCGGGCGGCCGGCATCTCGGAGCCCGCACCGGCGAGGAACGGCGACCGCGGGTTCTCGCGGTAGGTCACCCGGCCCAGCCGGCTCATGCCGTAGTCCATCACCATCGACCGGGCGATCTCGCTGGCCCGCTCCAGGTCGTTTTGGGCTCCGGTCGAGACGTCGGCATACACCAACTCCTCGGCGATCGTGCCGGCCAGAAGCACCTGGATGCGGCTCTCCAGTTCACTCTGCGTGAGCAGGTAGCGGTCGTCTTCGGGCCGCTGCATCGTGTAGCCGAGGGCCGCGAGGCCGCGGGGGATGATCGACACCTTGTGCACGGGATCGGTGTTGGGCAGCGAAAACGCCACGAGGGCATGGGCCGCCTCGTGGTAGGCCACCCGCTTCTTCTCGTCTTCATGGATCACGCGCTTCTTTTTCTCGAGCCCGGCCGTCACCCGCTCGACGCCCTCGTTGAACTCCTCCATGCCGACGGCGGTCTTGTCGTTGCGGGCCGCGAGCAGCGCCGCCTCGTTGACGAGGTTGGCGAGATCGGCTCCCACGAAGCCCGACGTGATCCTGGCGATCTGCTCGACATCGACGCTCGGGTCGAGTTTCACGTTGGCGATATGCACCCGCAGGATCGCCTCGCGGCCGCGGACATCCGGCCGATCGACGAGCACGTGGCGATCGAACCGGCCCGGCCGCAGGAGCGCCGGATCGAGCGTCTCGGGACGGTTGGTCGCTGCGAGCACGATCACGCCGCTGTTGCTGCCGAAGCCGTCCATCTCCACGAGCAGGGCGTTGAGCGTCTGCTCCCGTTCGTCGTGACCGCCGACCACGCTCGTGCCACGGGTCTTGCCCAGCGCGTCGAGTTCGTCGATGAAGATGATGCACGGGGCCTTCGCCGCCGCCTGTTGGAACATGTCACGCACCCGCGCTGCACCGACGCCCACGAACATCTCCACGAAGTCGCTGCCCGACAGGCCGAAGAAGGGCACGCCGGCCTCGCCTGCGATCGCCTTGGCCAGGAGCGTCTTGCCCGTGCCCGGCGGGCCCACCAGGAGCACACCCTTGGGGATGTGGCCGCCGAGCGTCTGATACTTTTCGGGGCTGCGGAGAAACTCCACGACCTCCCGCAGTTCGTCGACTGCCTCGTCGATCCCGGCGATGTCGTCGAACGTGATCCCGAGGTCCTCCTGCGCATACATCTTGCCGCGGCTGCGGCCGAAGGCCATCGGACTCCCCGCACCGCCGAGTCGCCGCATCATCACGAAGAGCAGTACGCCGAAGAGCCCGGTGAGCACGAGCATCGGCAGCCAGTTTCGCCACGCGCTCGGCGGATCCTCGTAGCGGAAGGGCACGCCATGCTCCTTGAGCAGCCGCATCAGCCCCGACTCGGAGTTCTCGCTCGGGAGTTTGGCGGTGGTGAACCGCCGGACGGACGAGGTGCCGCGACCGACCGGCGGCGGCTCGGTGGCATCGGCGGCCTTGGCCGCATTGGGTTCGCGAACCTTGCCAGACACCTGAAATGCGCCGATGACCACGTCGTGCAGGCTGCCGTAGCGGGCCTCGGACCGGCCCGACACGCCGTTTCGCTCGACGGTGACCCACTGGTCGCTCCCCGACGCATCGGCGGCCACGATCAACCGCTCCAGGTCGCTGTAGGGGAGTTCGAGGTCCGGCGTCGTGCCGATCAGACTCAAGGCAAACAGGCTGGCCGCGCCGGCGGCAATCAGCGACCAGACCAGATTCCCTCCCAAAGCCGGCCGACGATCGCCGGGCCGCTTGGGGGTTTCGCGTCGTTTTGTCATCGGGTGTCCGGGGTGGTGCCGCGGGGGAATTCCGCAGTATTCAATGGTATGTGCGGGCAGACCGCCCGACAAACGCTCGGCACATCCCCCGGCAAACGGGTGAATGGGGGTCGCCGGCCGGCAGTTTGAAAGCCGATGTGGAAGTTGAAGTCCGGTTTTTCTAAGCTTTTGTTATCTGGTTCCTCCCTCCGAACGCCCACATCATGCCGTTCCGCCCCAGCGGTTCCGCCCCCGCGGGGCCACCGACGCCGACACGCCCGCCATGGGGCGGGCTTGCCGTCGCAGTGCTGGGTTCCACAGGGAGCATCGGGAAGAGCACGCTCGACGTGATCACCTCCTCCGGAGGGAGGTTCGTGCCGCATCTGCTTGCGGCCCGCCGCAGCGTCGGTCTCCTCCTCGAGCAAGCCCGCGAGTTTCGCCCGCGGTGGGTGGTCGTGACCGACCCCGCTGCCGCCGCCAAGATCGGCGCGGACAGCCTGCCGCCGGGCACGCAGCTGGCGGTCGGCGAAGAGGCGCTCGACGACCTCGTGGCGGCCCCGGTGGTCGATCGGGTCGTGTCGGCGATCGTCGGCGCCGCCGGTCTGCGGAGCACGTGGGCGGCCGTGGCCGCCGGCAAGACCGTCGCCCTGGCCAACAAGGAGACGCTCGTGATGGCCGGGCCGCTCGTCATGCGGCTGGCCGCGGACTCCGGAGCGACGATCCTGCCGGTGGACAGCGAACACTCCGCCATCCATCAGGCCCTCTGCTCGGGACAGCCTGCCGAGGTGGCCCGCATTCTGCTCACCGCCAGCGGCGGACCGTTTCGCACGCGCTCCCGCGAGTCGCTCGCCACGGTGACGCCGGCCGAGGCGCTGCGACATCCCACCTGGTCGATGGGACCGAAAATCACGGTCGACTCCGCCACGATGATGAACAAGGCGCTGGAGCTGATCGAAGCCCGCTGGCTCTTCGACACGCCGGCCGAAAAACTCGGCGTGGTGGTGCACCCGCAGTCGATCGTGCACTCGCTGGTGGAGTTCGTCGACGGCTCGGTGATCGCCCAGCTCAGCCCTCCCGACATGCGACTCCCGATTCAATACGCGCTCTCGTATCCCGAACGGCTCCCGGGACCGGCGCGGCGGATGGACTTCACCCAGGCGGCGCGGCTCGACTTCGAGCCCCCGGATCTCGCGCGGTTTCCGGCCGTGCGACTGGGGTACGAAGCAGCGGCCCGCGGCGGCACGGCAGGGGCCGTGCTCAACGCCGCCAACGAGGAGGCCGTTCGCGGCTTCCTCGACGGCGCCATCGCATTCACCGACATTACGGACATTTGTGCGCGGCTGCTCGAAGAGCATCCGCATCAGGCGGAGCCGACCCTCGACGAGGTGCTGCGGCTCGACGCCTGGGCCAGACAGGAGGTCGTCAAGTGGGCAATGGTCTGACGGGAATCGCTCCCTGCATCGCGGCAACGTGGGCGGAATGGCTGGCCCAGCCCGCCAACTGGTGGGTCGTGTTCCAGGTGGCCGGCGGCCTCGGGTTCGTGATCTTCGTCCACGAACTGGGCCATTTCCTCGTCGCCAAGGCCTGCGGTGTGAAGTGCGAGAAGTTCTATCTCGGCTTCGATGTCGGCGGCGCCAAGATCTGCAGCTTCAAGTGGGGCGAGACGGAGTATGGCATCGGCGCCCTGCCGCTCGGCGGCTACGTGAAGATGCTCGGCCAGGACGACAACCCCGCGGCGGCGGCGGCCGAGGCGGAGCGGGCCCGGCTCTCCGGCGACCTGCCCCCCGAGCCGACGGCCGGCCCGCATCCGGCCTGGGATCCCCGCAGCTACCCGGCCCAGAGCGTGCCCAAGCGGATGGCGATCATTTCAGCCGGCGTGATCATGAACGTGATCTTCGCCGTGTTGATGGCGTCGTGGGCCTTCGGCCTCGGCGTGCGCGAGATGACTTGCGCGATGTCGAGCGTGCGTCCGGGCGGCGCGGCCTGGCGGGCCGGCCTGCGGACGGGCGACGAGATCACGGCGATCGGCAGCCGCAAGGATCCGATCTTCAACGACCTGCGACACGGCGTGACAGTCGGCAGCGTGGCCAAGGGGATCGAGTTCACGGTTCGCCGGCCCGCCGACGACACCACCCGCACCGTGCTGCTGAAGCCCGACACCGATCTCGGCGCCCCGACGATCGGCGTCACGAACCCGCTCTCGCTCACCCTCCCGGCCGACCTGCGCAAGGGCCTCATCGGCGGTGCGGCCGCCGCCACGCCCGCGCTCGCGGGGGGCGACACGATTCAAGCGGTCGATGGCACGCCGGTGGCGTCGTACGCCGAACTGATTGCCACGCTCTCACGGGCCATGTCGAAGCCGGTGACGCTGACCGTGGCGCGTCGACCCGCGGGCGGGCAGCCGGACGGCCCGGCCGAGACGCTCTCGATCGAACTGCCGGCCGAGCCCGCCCGCACGGTCGGCCTGGTGATGACACCGCGCGCGATCTCCGCCGTTCAGGACGGCTCACCGGCGGCGGTGGCCGGACTCGCGGCGGGGGACCGGCTGGTGGCGGTCGATGGTGAACCGCTCGGCGACCCGCTCACGCTCGACGCGCGACTCGCGGCCCGTGCCGGACAGACCGTGACGCTCACGATCGGCCGCGACAACGCCGCCAATCGCGAGTTGGAGATCACGCCGCGGGCCGTGACCTGGATCGACAACGAAGCCAACTGGCCGTCCAGCCCGGCCTCGATCGGTTCACTCGGCATCGCGCTGGTGGTGGACTCCGTCGTGGCTGCGGTCGAGCCCGGCAGTCCGGCAGCTGCGGCCGACATCACGGCGGGGGACCGGGTGGTGCGAGCCCGGTTCATCGACCCCGATGCCAAGGCCGACGAGCCAGACGCCGGCGTCGAACTGTCGGAGCAGGCGCCAAACTGGGTGGCTGTGGCCGCCGTGCTCCAGCGGGTGCCTGCCGACACCACCCTTCGGCTCACGGTCGAGAACGACGCCGGCCGGCGTGACGTCGACCTGGTGCCCGTTGCGGCAGCCGATCGGTTCGTCGTCGATCGTGGCCTCGTGTTCGACCCGGTCTATAAGACGGTGCGGGCAGGATCGGTCGGAGCGGCCTTTGCCCGCGGCAGCCGTAAGGCCATGGAGGACCTGTCGCTCGTCTACAGCTTTCTCCAAAAGCTCACGAGCAACCAGATCAGCCCCCGGCTGCTCGGCGGTCCCATCGAGATAGCCAAGCAGGCCGGCCGGTCGGCCCAGGAGGGATTCGGGCGTCTGCTCCTGTTTTTGACGATGCTCAGCGCGAATCTCGCGGTCGTGAATTTTCTGCCCATCCCCGTGCTCGACGGCGGGCATATGGTGTTTTTGGTGTACGAACTCATTCGCGGGAAGCCGCCGAGCGAGAACGTGGTGGCGGTGCTCTCGTACCTCGGCCTCGCCCTCATCCTCACGCTGATGATGTTCGTGTTCGGCCTCGACCTCGGACTCATTCCCCGCCGCTGATGTTTCCCGCCGCCGCACAGGCGATCGTGTTCGACGTGGTGGGCACGCTCGTCGAACCGGCGCCGGCGGTGGCCGAGGCCTATCGCGCAGCCGCACTGCGGCACGGGATCGATCACGATGTCGCCGACATCGACCGCCGGTTTCGGGCCGCCTGGCGGCGGCAGGAGGCCTTGGACGCGGCCGCGGTGCCCCCGTTCGCCACGAGTGGCGGCCGGGAGCGGGAGCGGTGGCGGGCGATCGTGGCCGATGTGTTCGACGCGGCGCCGCAGAGAGACACGATCTTCGATGATCTCTGGGTCCACTTCGGGCGGCCCGATGCCTGGCGGCCGATCCCCGCGGGTCGCGACCTCGTGCGAGCCGCCCGCGATGCCGGGCTCACGGTGGCGCTCGCGAGCAATTTCGACGAGCGACTGTTCGAAATCGCACCGCTGATCGAGCCGTTGTCGTGGGCCGATCATGTCTTCGCCTCGTCGGAGCTCGGCTGGCGGAAGCCGGCCGTCGAGTTCTTCCGCACGGTGGAGCGGCGGCTCGGCCGCAGCCCGACCGAGCTCGTGCTCGTGGGTGACGACCCCGAGCTCGACATTGCCGCCGGCCGCCGTGCCGGCTGGCACGTGCTCCCGATCGGCTGAACGCTCAACGGCGCGGCATGATCAGCGCGAGCAGGCCGCGGGCGGCATCCGAGCGAGCGCAGGGCAGGATGCCCTAAGCGAGCGTCCGGCTGTCGGGGCATGGGCAACCCCGACCTATCCCAGAGGCATTGAACGTCACCCCTACTGCCGCTCGGCACCCGTGTCGAGCACCGCCATGAAGGCCTTCTGCGGAATGTCCACCGAGCCGATGCTCTTCATCCGCTTCTTGCCCTCCTTCTGCTTCGCCCACAGCTTCTTCTTGCGGGAGATGTCGCCGCCGTAGCACTTGGCCGTGACGTTCTTCCGCATCGCGGAGATCGTCTCGCGGGCGATGACCTTCGTGCCGATCGCGGCCTGGAGGGCGATCTCGAACATGTGGCGGTCGATCTCGCCGCGGAGCTTCTTCACGATCGCCCGGCCGCGGCGGTCGGCGTCGCGGCGGTCACAGATGATCGACAGCGCGTCGACCTTCTTGCCGCCGACGAGGATGTCGAGTCGGACGAGGTCGGCGGGGAAATAGCCGATCAGCTCGTAGTCCATGGTGCCGTAGCCGCGAGTCACGCTCTTGAGCTTGTCGTGCATGTCATAGATCACCTCGGCCAAGGGGAGGTCGAAGGTGAGCATGGCACGAGTGGGCGAGAGGTATTCCGTCTTGAGATACGTGCCGCGGCGATCCGTGCAGAGCTGCATGATCGGCCCGATGTGCTCGACCGGCGTGAGGAAATTCGTCCGCACGATCGGCTGGCGGAACTCCTCGATCTGGCCGGTGTCGGGCACGTCTTGAGGGTTGGTGATCTCGATCGTCTCGCCGTCGGTCTTGAGGATCTGATACGTGACGTTGGGGGCCGTCTGCACGAGGTCGAGATCGGCCTCCTGCTCCAGCCGCTGCTGGATGATCTCCATGTGGAGCAGGCCGAGGAACCCGCAGCGGAACCCGAAGCCGAGGGCTTCCGAGCTCTCCGGCGCATACTCGAACGACGGGTCGTTGATCGCGAGCTTTTCGAGCGAATCGCGGAGCTCCTCGAAGTTCTCCCCTTCGCTCGGATAGAGTCCGCAGTAGACCATCCGCTGCGGCGGCTTGTAGCCCGCCAGCGCCGGCGCGGCATGGTCGCCCGGGATGGTCACGGTGTCGCCGATGTGGACCTGCTTCACGTCCTTGATATTGCAGACGAGATAGCCCACCTGACCGGCCACGAGCTCCTCGCAGGCCCGCCGCTGCGGCACGAACTGGCCGAGCTCGAGCACGTCGTGGGTGACGCCCGTCCGCAGGAAGCGGATCTTCTGCCCCTTCTTGATCGTGCCGTCGAGGAGCCGGACATAGGTGATGGCGCCGCGGTAGGCGTCGTAGTGGCTGTCGAAGATCATCGCCCGCAGGGTCGCCTGCGGGTCGCCCTGGGGCGGCGGAATCCGCTCCACGATCGCAGCCAATAGTTCGTCGATGCCGATGCCGGTCTTGGCGCTCGCCTTGATCACCTCGGTGGGATCGATGGCGAGACTTTGCTCCATCTCCTGGAGCACCTCGTCCACCCGGGCATGCACGAGATCGACCTTGTTGATCACCGGCACGATGGCGAGGTTCTGGTTGATCGCCGCGTAGGCGTTGGCCACCGTCTGGGCCTCGACGCCCTGGAAGGCATCGACGAGCAACACGGCGCCTTCGCAGCACGCGAGACTGCGGGAAACCTCGTAGTGAAAGTCGACGTGGCCGGGCGTGTCGATCAGGTTCAGCTCGTACAGCTCCCCCTGGTGGCGGCATTCCATCCGCACGGCCCGGGCCTTGATCGTGATGCCCCGCTGCCGCTCGAGTTCCATGTCGTCGAGCATCTGGTCCTTGAGCTGCCGCTTGTCCACCGTGCCGGTGCGTTCCAGCAGCCGGTCGGCGAGCGTGCTCTTGCCATGGTCGATATGGGCGATGATCGAAAAATTACGGATGTGTTTGCAGTCGATTGGCATGAACGAATCTTACCCGCGATGGGCGAGCCGCGCGAGGCCGGCGGCGCCGATGGCCCCGGCATCGCCCCCGAGGCTGGCGTAGCGAATCGCCGTTTGGGCGGCCAGGAGCGGAAATGTGCGGGATCGCACCTCGGCGCGAACCGCCTCGATGAACAGATGACCCACCGGGTCGGCCTCGCCGCCAAACGTCATGGCGCCGCCGATGATCACGGCCTCGGGGTCGATCGCGTGCATGAGCGTCACGATCCCGATGCCGAGCCAGCGGGCTGTCTCGGCCACGAGTGCCGTGGCCAGCGGATCGCCCGCGGCACATTCACGGCCCACCAGGATCGGCGTGAGCGGCTCGCCGGCAGCCACCGCCCGGGCCAGCGACCCCGAGCCCCCAGACCGGATCGCCTCGTCGGCCCGCCGCACGACCGCCGTCGCGCTCGCGTAGGCCTCGAGGTGGCCCGGCTGGCCGCAGGGGCACGCGCGGGCCTCGGGCGACGGATCGACGAGTATGTGGCCGCACTCCGATCCGTGGCTGTGGGCGCCCTCCACGTTGAGGTCGCCAATGATGATCCCGCCACCCACGCCCGTGCCGAGCGTGAGCATGACGAGACTCGTCTCGTCGCGGCCGGAGCCGACCCAGAACTCGCCATATGCCGCCGCATTGGCGTCGTTGGCGAACGTCACGGGCCGGCCGCAGTGAGCAGCCACGCGATCCCGCAGCGGGAAGTCGTCCCAGCCAGGCAGGTTGCCGGCTCGCACGATCCTACCGGCTGGAATGTCGAGCGGCCCGGGCGAGCCGAGGCCGACGGCAGCTACGTCGGCCGTGGCGATGCCGGCCTGGGCGGCCAGGGCGTGCACCGCGCGGCCCATGCGGGCGGCGGCGTCCTCCGGACCGCGGGTGGCGTGTGTCGGCTCGGTGTGAAAGGCGACGATCCGCCCGGTGTCGTCGACCAGCGCCGCCTTGATGTTCGTGCCACCGAGGTCCACGCCCGCATAGAGCGGCAGCGTCGCGGCGGAGAGTGGAAGCGTGGTGCGGTTCATGTGCGTCGGAGTGCCTGCGGCGAGCCCCCGAGTATGACGCCTGCCGTGGGGCGACGGAATCCCGTTGCTCGCGCTCAGGGCTTGTATGAGCGTCAAAAGCCCCAGGCGCAAGCCAGGAGATCCCCTCCCATAAAAGCCCCCAGGCGCAAGCCGGGGGATCGCGCGCGGAGGAATCCCGGCGCTCGCGCTCAGGGCTTGTATGAGCGTCCCCGCGCCAGCGCTCAGGGAAGGCGGCTGGTTTCGACGGTCGGCGTGGGGCCCGTGCAGGCCTTCATGAACTCGACGAGGTCGGCCTTCTCCTGCGGCGTGAGCTTGAGTGGCCTGATCTTGCCGCTGAGGTGCGGATTGGGGTGGCCCCCCTTGTCGTACCACTCGACGACTTCTTCGAGCGTCGCCACCGAGCCGTCGTGCATGTAGGGAGCCGTGAGGGCCACGTTGCGCACCGTGGGCGTCTTGAAGGCGCCGGTGTCCTTCTCGTCCTTCGTGACAACGAATCGGCCCAGGTCGGGCTGCTCCTTGTCCATGCCGATGCCGATGTTGTGGTACTGCTCGTCGGCGAGATTGGCCCCGACGTGGCAGGCGGTGCAGTTCCCCTTCTCGCTGAAGAAGATGTCGCGACCGCGCTGGGCCGACTCGCTCATCGGATGGGCCACGGCCGCCTCCTTCGCAGCCGCATATTTGGCGGCCAATTCGGGATCGTCGGCGATGTCGTCCTCGTCGAGGCCGGCGAAGGCCCGCAGTTGCTCGCCATAATCATAGGGGGATGGC
The DNA here is from genome assembly GCA_945890755.1 of Candidatus Kuenenia stuttgartensis. Taxonomy (GTDB): domain Bacteria; phylum Planctomycetota; class Planctomycetia; order Pirellulales; family UBA1268; genus QWPN01. The sequence continues at coordinate 7,174 of CAMDDA010000006.1, read as the reverse complement.
GCCGTCACGAGCACCCGCTCGAAGGCTGCGATCGCCTCACCGACGCGGTCGATCGTGAGCTCGCCAAAAATCTTCTCGAACTGCCGCTGGTAGACCGGAATCTCGCTGAGCCGCTTGACGACGCCCTCGTGGGTGAAGCCCATCTCGATCGGATTCTGAATCGGCCCCACCGCCTGGGCTTCCAGCGAATCGACGCGGCCGTCCCAGAACTGCGGCCCCGACAGGATGCGATTGAATGAGACGGGGGAATTCCGCCCCCCCAGCTGACCTCGAATGCCCACGCCGGTGGTGGTATGCGCGGAGTAACCCTCGGCCGGGTTGTGGCAGCTGGCGCAGCTGACGGTGGAGTCGGCCGAGAGCCGCGTATCGAAGTACAGCTGCCGACCAAGTTCGATCTTGGCCCGCGTGAGTGGGTTCTTGTCGAGGCCCGTGATCTGGGCGGCGCCCTGTGAGAGGCCAAGCGGCAGCACAGGCTCCAACTCCACGAAGTTCCTCGGGTCGTCGAGCCACTCCGTGATCTCGGGAAGCGTGATCGGTACGCCGGCGGCTTTCGCGGGCACGCCCGCCGTCAGGGCCGGATCACCGAGCTTCACCGGCTCACGAGGGGCGGCGGTCTTCTTCGGCTCCACGGCGCCGGCTTTCGCCTGCTCTGACGACGCATCCGTCTTGGCCGCGACCGTCTGCTGCTCGGCCGGCGTCTCCTTGCGTTCGAGCGACTCCGCCGCCTCGGCAATCCGCTGGTCGGCATCGGCGATGGCCTCGTTCGTCTCCTCGACCGCCTTCCGCACGGCTGCAGCCGTTTCGACCACGCCGGGGTTGGCCGGCTTCGGCTCATCGGCGGAGATCACCTCGATCGTCTCGACGACGTTGCCAGCCGGCACACCAGGGCCTGCAGCCGGCGCACAGCCGACGGCCACGGCCGCGAGGCCGATTACGAGGAGCGAAAGCGGGCAGATCCACGCGGCATCACGACGATCGGCGAGAACGGACATGACTCGACTCCGAATGAAATGGCACGGCGGCCTGGGGCCGATACTTTTGCATCGGCGGCCCGTTTGGTTGCCAGGATTGTAGACGCCAGCCCCGGGGAGGTGGAGTCCGGCCTCTCCCGCCGGCAAGGCAGCGGTTCAATCGACGAGGTCGGGCGTCACCAGCCACTCCAGGTCGCCGGGCTCGCCGATGCCGCCCGGCAGCCGGATCGAGGCCACGGCTCCCTTCTGCATCACGACCCCGGCCCCGGCGGCACCGATCGCCTGCGCCACGAGCTGCCCGACGCACGGCGCATGCCCCACCCAGGCGACCCGGTCGGCATCCTGGCGGGAGGTCCACTCCACCATGGCCCGCCAATCGGACCCCGGGGCGAGCGCATCGACGACCTCGACCGGCGGCCTGCCCCCGACTTCTTCGGCGAGCGCGGCGGCCGTTTCCCGCGTGCGGGCGAGTGGCGAGGTGGCGACGAGGTCGACATCCATCCCAGCGGCGCGGAGCTGGCCGACGAGTCGCACGAAGGCCTTGCGCCCCTTTTTCGTCAGCCGGCGCGAGGCATCGTCACCCGCCTCCGATATGTCTTCGGCGACGGCATGACGAACGATAAACAGATGCGTCGGGGGCATGCGGCGAGATTGTGCGACGCGCCGGGACAGCACGCAAGCAGCGACGTTCGGGGCGGGCAGCCCAACGGGCCTCACGCCCGGCGCCAGACCGCATCCCAGTCGGTGCCCGCCTGCTCCACGGCCGCCGCCGCCGCTCGCCGCCAGCGAACCGCATCGACGGGATACCCGGCCGTCGGCTCCAGGCCGGGCACCAGCCGGCCCCAGTGGCCGTTGAAGGCCCGCATCGCCAGTTCCCGCACATACTTCGCCGTCATGCTCGCCAACGCCACGGGCGTCCTCGCCTCGCCCCCCACGCTGAACTCGATCCGGAGGTTCGCCGCCGGGATGGCATAGACGGAGCGGACGTTCGTCTCCTCCCGGGCCTGCACGAGTGGCGCGGAAAAATGCCTGGAGACCAGCGGCGCATACCGCTTGCGGCCGCCGTGCCGATCACACCAGACGACCGTCGGCCCAGCCGCCGCGACCAGGCCCGCCGCGAGGTCGAGCGTCACCTGCGAGAGCAGATCCGACTTGTTGAGGCCGGCGTCGAGGAGTCGATTGAAGGCCGCCGGAGAGACCACCGTGCACCGCACCGCCGCGAGCGTCACGCCCTGAGCGGCCAGCGTTGCAGCGAGCGCTGGAGGCAGACCGGCATCGAGATCGGCTGCGACCGGCAGGGTGATCGCGCACAGCGACTCGTACTCCGGTAGCTCGACATCCTGCAGGCAGCCGACGACGGGGGCGAGTTCGCTCCAGGCCGCGGGCATGCGCCCGGTCGTGACCGCGATGCCGGCCAGTGCGCCGCGCTCGAGCGCTGCGAGGCCGGCTCCGCCCTTGTAGATCTGCTTCGAGTCGCCCCACAGGCCGGCAAGCTCGGCCGCGACCGCGGCGAATCGCTGCTCGACGTCGTCGGGCACGGCATCGACCCGCCAGGCCGTGGCCGCGACGACGAGCGGGCCGAGGTTGGGCCCATAGCCCGCTTCGTCAGCACCGATGACGAGCGTCACGGTGCAATCCCCACGGCCACCGGATGCTGGCGGCAGTATTCATAGACCGCGATCGCCGTGGACGTGGCGGCATTGAGACTGTGGGGCATCCCGGCCATCGGAATCTCGGCCACGCGGTCGAGCCGCACGAGCTCGTCGGGCTCCAGCCCCGTCCGCTCGTTGCCGATCACCAGCACCGTCCGTGGCGCGAACGCAAACGAAAACAGCCGCTCCGAATGCGTCGTCTGCTCGAGGCCCACGAGCTGATAGCCCTCGGCCTTGAGCCGGTCGAGCACGGGGGGCAGGCTGCGATGCACGTCGAGCACCACCGACTCGGCGCCGTCGCGGGCGATCCGCTCATGCAGCCGGGCCGCGCCGCAGGCGATCACGCGGCGGATGCCAAAACAGCCGCAGGTCCGTACGATATGCGAGAGATTGACATGGCTGCGCATCGCCGCGCAGGCGACGACGAGCTCGCGCGGCGTCGGCAGGATCTCGGGAGGCTTGTGCCTGATGTGCTCGAATCGTGGCATCGCGTGGCATCTGATCGTGGCGGCTGGTCTGGCATTCTGCCCGATCGCCGGCTGCTCGCCACCTCCGCAGCCGCCGCCGGCCGCCACGGCCGCACCGGCACCGGTCGAGCCGCGCTCGGCCACGCAGGCCATCGACGTCGCGCTCGTCGATCACGCCGGCCTGATGGCGGCCGTCGAGCGCCATCGCGGCCGGATCGTCGTGCTCGACTGCTGGAGCACGTCGTGCCCCCCCTGCGTGAAGGAATTCCCGAGCCTCGTCGCGCTGGCGCAGAAGTATCGCGATCAGGTGGCCTGCCTCTCCATCTCCTTCGACTACGAGGGCCTCGGCACCCCCGAGGAGGTCCTGCCGCCGGTGCGGTCGTTCCTGGAGAAGGTCGGCGCGGGCGGGATCGAGAACATGCTCACGAAGGAAGACGCGGACTCGCTTTACGAGAAGCTCGACCTCGTGAGCATCCCGGCCGTTTACGTCTGGAAGCCCGACGGCACGCTCGCCCGCCGGTTCGACGACGACGACGCAGCCCGCCGGCTCGGCCGGCCGTTCACCTACGCCGACGTCGAGGCTGAAATCCGCAGCCTGCTGCCAACCACGACGCCGTGAGGGGCTGCCCGTTGCCTGACGTAGGCCCGTCACTCCGTGACGGGCAGCCCGTTGCGGAGCAACGGGCCTACAGTTCGCGAATACGGCCGTGAGGGGCTGCCCGTGCCCCGTCGCCGGCGTATGCCGCCGAGCGCAGCCAGGGAGGCAAGGGGGTCGGTGCAAGCTCGAGGAGCATTTGGACCGAGTCTTCGAGGTCCCGCGACGAGACTTGTACCGCTCCCGAGCCGGTGACGCACCTTTTACCTGCGCTACCTCAGCGAGCGTCCGGCGACGGGGCGTGGGCAGCCCCGAACTCCGCCACAGGAGGTCAACCTGCTGCGGGCCGCATTAGAAGATCCCGAGCTGGTCGCGGGCGGCTTCGGTCATGCGGTCGGGGGTCCAGGGAGGATCCATGACGATCCGCACCTCGACGGCCGAGACCTCCGGATGGGCGGCCAGCACCCGCTTCGTGTCGCCGATCAGTTGCGGACCGGCAGGGCAGGCCGGGCTCGTCATCGTCATGTCGATCGCCACGTGCTGCTTGCCGCCGGTATCGGCGGCCGGAGAGAGCGTCACGCCGTAGATGAGACCGAGGTCGACGATGTTGACGAAGAGCTCGGGGTCCTTCACGTCCTTGAGCAGTTCGCGAACGGCATCCTCGCAGAGCGGCTGGCCGGCCGCCGGGGATGCAGCGGCTGTCGCGGACGCAGTTGCCGCCCCGGGCGTGGCGGCCGCAGGCACGGACGCCGCCACCTGCGCCGAGCCGGCCGTTCCCGTCGCCTGGATCGGCAACGCATGGGCTGCCGGGCCGGCGGACCCGGGCTCTTCCCGAAGCCGCACGAACACCGTGGCCCCTTCGACCTTCACGTCGTGGGCCCGCGTCGGCCGGATGGCCGGCATCGTGAGGGCGGCACCGGTGCGGATATCGAACTTCGCTCCGTGCCGCGGACAGGAGATCGTGTGATTGCGGAGCTCGCCGTCGGCCAGCGGGCCGCCGTCGTGCGTGCAGACGTCGTCGATCGCATGCCACTGCCCGTCGACGTGGAACAGGGCCACCATCTCGCCATCGACCTCGACGAGCGTCTTGCCCGGATCGGGCACTTCGGAGACGTTCGCAACCTTCACGAATTCGGCCATGCGTTGTGGCACCTCAGTTGATTCGGCGGATTCGCTGCCCGATCGCGCGGGCGAGAGCCTCGCGAACGGGTGCGATCGTGATGCGGTCGAACACCTGCTGGAAGAAGCCGGCCACCACCAGCCTCGCCGCCTCGTCGGCCGTGAGACCGCGGGCCTGGGCGTAGAAAATCTGGTCGGTGTCCACCCGGCCGCTGGTTGCACCGTGCGTGCACCGCACATCGTCGGCCTCGATCTCCAGGCCCGGGATCGAATCGGCCCGCGACTCCTTGGAGAGCATCAGGTTGTCGTTCCGCTGGTAGCCGTCGGTCTTCTGGGCCGCCTTGTCCACCTTGATCATGCCGCGCCACACGAGCCGGCTGCGATCCTGCAGGGCCCCCTTGTAGAGCAGGTCGCTCTTGCAGGCCGGGGCCTCGTGGTGCTGAAGTGTGTTGTAGACGAGCTGCTGGCGGCCTTCCGTGAACATCACGCCGTTCACCTGGGCGTTGGCATTGCGGCCGACGAGGGCGACGTCCTGCGCCACCTGCGAGAGCCGGCTGCCGAGGGCGCCGAGCGTCCACTGGAGCCTGCCCCCGGCATGGACGACCGCTTTCTGCCGGGCGAAGTGCCAGACGCCCGTGTTCCAATTCTGGAGATTCACCATCCGCAGGAAGGCCGACTGGCCGACGACGATCTCGGTGCCGCCGCAGTGGAATCCGCCGTTGCCGCTCGCTCCACCGCCGGCCGTCTCCGTGAGCACGGTGGCCTCGGCTCCGTCGCCGAGCACCACGAGCACGTGCCCGGTATCGAGGCCGCCATCGGAGAGGGCGGAGAGCACATGAAACGGAGCCGTGACCCGCACGCCCGGCGGCACGTAGAGCACCGCACTGGCCCGATGGAACGCGGCATGCAGGGCGGCGAACCAGTCGCACCCGGGATCGATGACCGAAAACCAGTGCGGCCGAAAGGCATCGGGCCGTTCCGCGAGCAGGCGATCGGCGGAGCCGAATACCACACCTTGAGCGGCCAGTTCCGGAGCGAGTTCATCGACCACGACATGGCCGTCGAGCGCCGTAAACCGGCCGGCAAGCGTGGCCGGGGCCGCTTCGGTCGGGGCGTCGTCGAAGTCCTCGGCGAGCGCGGTGGATCCGGTGGTGAGCAGACCCCGAGGCAGCGATGCGTCGGCCGCCGGGGCGGGACGGAACGACCAGTTGGCAGGCTTGAACAGCCGCAGGTCGGTCCGCATCCAGTTTTCGTCTCGGCGGTCGGGGAGGCCGAGAGCCGCGAGCCGATCGACGGCATCGCGGCGGAGATCGGACGCCCAGTCGGGCGACGCCGACCCGCGGATCATCAACTCGAGCAGTTCGCGGGTGAAGGGCGTGGCGGCAGGCGGCGGAGCGACGGCGGTCGTCATGAGGTCAGCCCACCGAGCCTTCCATCTGGAGCTGGATCAGCTTGTTCATCTCGACGGCATACTCCATCGGCAGTTCCTTCACGAGCGGCTCGATGAACCCGCCGACGATCATCGTGCTCGCCTCCGCCTCGGTGAGGCCGCGGCTCATCAGATAGAAGAGCTGCTCCTCGCCGATCTTCGAGACACTCGCCTCGTGACCGATCGATACGTCCTGCTCTTCGATCTCGATGTAGGGGTAGGTGTCGCTGCGGCTCTTGTCGTCGAGGATGAGCGCGTCGCAGACGACGCTCGACCGGCTCTTGCGGGCCCCCGGCTCCACCTTCACGAGGCCACGGTAGCTGGCCCGGCCGCCGTTCTTCGAGATGCTCTTGGAGACGATCCGGCCGCTGGTGTGCGGGGCGGCATGCACGAGTTTGGCGCCGGCATCCTGGTGCTGACCGGCCGAGGCGAAGGCGATCGAAAGAATCTCGCCGCGTGCGCCGGGCTCCATCATGTAGACCGCCGGATACTTCATCGTCAGATGGCTGCCGAGGTTGCCGTCGATCCACTCCATGAGGGCGCCTTCGTAGGCCATGGCCCGCTTGGTGACGAGGTTGTAGATGTTGTTGGCCCAGTTTTGGATCGTCGTGTAACGGCAGCGACCATGCTTCTTGACCACGATCTCCACCACCGCCGAGTGGAGGCTCTCGGTCGAGTACATCGGCGCGGTGCAGCCCTCCACGTAGTGCACGTGAGCGCCTTCGTCGACGATGATCAGCGTCCGCTCGAACTGCCCCATGCTTTCGGCGTTGATGCGGAAGTACGCCTGGAGCGGGAATTCGATCGACACGCCCTTGGGCACGTAGATGAACGAGCCGCCGGACCACACGGCCGAGTTGAGGGCGGCGAACTTGTTGTCGGTCGGGGGGATGATCTTTCCGAAATACTCCCGCAGCAGATCGGAGTGCTCGCGAACGGCG